>JBFYPZ010000009.1:0-27666 GCA_041303035.1 Flavobacteriaceae bacterium | reverse complement strand
AGCAAATAGCCAAAACTGAACCAGGATTCGGTTCCGGGCACGAACTCGCCGTTCAGCCTGACGTCGAATCCCGTCGCATAGGCCACCGCATTGTTTTTGGCCCTGTAACGTATGCGTACATTGTCGATTGTAAAGGGATTCACATCAGTTAAATGCTTGTAATATGCTTCTGTAGTAAGTTTAAATGGCCTGTCCCACATTTTAAAACTGTAGTCATTGCCAACAACAACATGTATGGCCTCTTGCGCCTTTACTTCGGGGTGCACGATACCTAACGAATCTCGTAATTCACGGTAAAATGGTGGCTGGTGATACCAGCCTCCGGCCAGTCTGAAGACCATATCCCTTTTAGAGGCTGGTTTCCAGGCAAACTGTCCCCTTGGGCTGAAAACAGTGTGGTCATCCGCAGGAATATCCTTGCCGGAAATACTCCAGTGCTGCGCTCTAACTCCCAGATTATACCAGAAAATATTTTTGTCTGAGGAGATCCGGTCACTGAACTGGGCAAATCCGGAATAGCGTTCGGTTTGGACTTCATTGTAAGCCCGAACGCTGATATAGGGTACGATAGGGTCATTAAAGGGTTCATAAGGCTCATTGTTTTCCGAATTCATATGCGGAGGCCTTACCGCAAAACCTGCAGAATCGACCATTTGCCATTCGATCACCCGGTCGGTGATGTCTTCTCTCTGAAACTTGACGCCCACTTCAAGCAATTTTTGGTTTTTTCTGTAATTGGTCCTCAATTCAGCATTATAAATATTGGCCTTCAGATCATTCCTGGCATGGTCGTGTTGTTGCCCTACAGATTGCAAAAACTCCACATCACCAAAATCATCTGAACCAAAATCAGTATTTGCATTGCCCAGGCCATATGCTGCAATAATATCGTAATATTCTTCTTCCTGGGTATCATAGGCCGAAGTGATCAGCTGTACATTCCATGCGTCATTAATCGCATAAGTCCCTTTTAAGGCACCAAAAAGTGTGGTATAACTGTCTTCCTCCTTGCCTTCATAATTGATGACCAAAGCAAAGGGATTTGTTACGGTTCCAAAATTCGTTCTTCTTGTATAGGGAGTAAACTCATAGGTATTCTGACTGTATGTTCCTAGAAATTCGACAAGCAATCTGTCGGTAAACTGATAATTGAGATAGCTTTGGACATCGGTGAATACAGGGTAGAAATTGGATTCAGTTTCACTGTTTTCGATAAACAGGCTGTTATTTCTGTACCGCATACCCACCAGCACCTGCATCTTGTCCTTCAAAGCCAGGCCTTCAACTATGGCACTTGCCCCGAGGAGACTGGCTTCAAGCCGAAGGCCAAAGTCTTCCGGTTTCCGGTAGCTTATATCCAGGGCGGAAGACAACTTATCACCGTATCTGGCCTGAAAACCACCGGCAGAAAACACCACATTTTCAGTCATTTGAGAGTTCACAAAACTCAGACCTTCCTGTTCTGCAGACCTGACAAGGAATGGCCTGTACACTTCAATACCATTGACATAGACCAGATTTTCTTCAAAGCTGCCACCCCGCACATTGTACTGCGTGCTCAGTTCATTGTTGAAATTAACACCCGGAAGGGTTTTTAAGACATTCTCCACACCGGAATTTGCACCGGGTAAATTTTTGATTGTCTCCGTTTTTACTGTAACGTTTCCTGTGGATATTTTCTTTTCATCCCTCACAATAACCTCTTCGATCTCTTCTTCTTTTGCTTTTAAACGGGTATTATAAACCACACTTTCTCCGGACGGAACTTTGAAGATAGCATTGTGCGTTTCGAAAGAAATATGACTAAAAGTGAGGTTTACGGAAATATTGGAAGGTATTAATATTTTGAATTCACCCTTGTCATCCGTATACACTCCATTGGACCTGCTAAAAACAGATACACCTGCTATGGGCACCTCACTTTCATCTGTAATTTTTCCTTTTATCTCTGCAGTTTGTGCCTGGTTTTGTGAAACCTGAAAGAAAAAGAATACGAAAAGGGATAGCGCAATTTTTGTTTTCAACACTAATCTTTTTTAAAGAATTTTGTTGTAAAAGTAGTTGAATTATTCACATTGTCAACAACGGTTATTGTCATCGTATGTTCAACGGGATCCCAGTTCCTGTCGCTGAGGTCATAACTCAGCTTGTTGTTTTTCGGGTCGTATTCAAGCAGGATAAACTTACCGTCGATCTCGCCGCGGTATGATTTTATACCCGAATCACTGTCAGAAACCTTAATGATCAGCTCAGTCTGTTTCGTAAGTGGCAGGTTTTCTTTGAAGTTAACAGGTGTTATCCTTGGATTTACCTTATCCGATCTCAGGGTATAATCTCCCAGAATGTTTGTTTTTGCGATCAGGTAATTTCCCTTTCGGTACGTTTTCACATAATCATACCGGTTATAAGATTTACGTGAAATATACATTTTTTCAATTTCCGCCTCACTGTATTCCGAAACATCGAATGACATGTTGAAATTGTCGTGCAGAGCTACGGAATTGTTGTGGAAGCTCGCGATACCATTTTCATATTTATAATCGAAATACAGATCCTGGTAAAAAACATTTTTTGGGAAGATTGCGAGCACTTTTGTATCGGCTATCTCATTGACGAGATTTGCTTTAAAATATCTGGGTGTTTTTTTGATCTGTTTAAATTTGATGATGCTGTCTTTTTTTCCTGTAACCGGTATCACTAATTTCGTTTTATTTCCTTCAACATCACTGGCTGTAATTTCAACTTGGTATTCGGTGCTGTCTTTTACAAACAACAAGCCTTCATTTTGCAATCCTTTGTAAATGCTGAGGTTGGTATTCGGGTCTTTAAAACATTTGATGAGTTTTTGCTTTTTTTTGACCGAGCGCTCATAATCTATAAAATTATTGATGTACCTCGATTCATCGAATGAAATGGACTGCACATTGTACCCGAAAATCTTTTTTCCGTTTACTGTCATCTCGAGCTCATAAATTCCATTGTTATTGATCGCTCCATCCATTTTGTCATCCGAATCAACAGCAAAACCAATCAGTCCGAAAGCATATATGCGGTTTGCCAGTACATCCCCGTTGCTCTGTTTTTTTAAAATTAAATCAACAAAATCATTGGATTGGTTAATTTGCGAGCTGTCATTTTTAGCGTAAACAGCTACAGTGTTAAACAAAGGGTGTTTATGATCAGGAACGGGCATATCCAGCAAAAGTGGATTCAATGCATTTCCTTTTGCATCCCTGATCTCAAAATGTAAATGAGGCCCTCCTGAACTGCCTGTATTTCCGCTAAGAGCGATCAATTCACCTTTTTTTACAGAAAGTTCTTTTGATTTGGGGTTTAATTCAATTTCAAAACTTTCTTTTTCATATTGTTTTTTGCGCACATAATTCTCTATGGCGGGGGCAAATTTCTTTAAATGCCCGTAAACTGTTGTATATCCGTTCGGATGAGTAATGTACAGAACTTTTCCATATCCCCAGTGTGAAATTTTGATTCTTGAAATATAACCATCAGCTGAAGCGAGGATATTCAATCCTTCTACCTGCTGGGTTTTGATGTCGATACCTGCATGGAAGTGGTTCGAACGCAGCTCACCAAAGCTTCCTGACAATACCAGCGGTATATCCATCGGGCTGGCAAAATAGTCTTTGGGATAACTCTGCTGAGCGAAACCCGGGGTCCCGAAAAAGAGCAGGCATATAAAAAAAGGCAGGAATTTAAACATATCAGGGGCAAAAATAGGAAATAGGTATTGAATGAAAAAATAAATATATAAACCTTTGTCTTTAAGCATATTGACAACTATTTATTTATAATTCATCAAAAATGTTGCATTATTGTTACCGGAATATTAACTTTGTTGCAAATGTTTGATTCTTTGGTTTGATGAATAATTTGACTCATTCGGTTGATTTATTGGAGGCTAATCTCGCTAAGTTGCTTGGCAGGTTTAAATCTTTAAAACAATACAATCAGGAATTGTTGATTGAAAAAAGCGATTTGCTTAATAAGATCGCTTTACAGGAAAAGGTGATTTCTGACCTGGAAGATCAGATTGCCACATCAAAAATTGCAAATGCAATTGTAGGCAGCAAGGAAGATAAACATATAACAAAACTTAAAATAAATAACCTTGTCCGTGAAATAGATTGGTGCATAGCCCAGCTCAGCGATTAAAAGAATATGAATAATAGCCTGAAGATAAAAGTTACCATAGGAGACAGAGTTTATCCGTTGACCATCAAAAGTGAAGGTGAAGAAGAAGGTGTGAGAAAGGCTGTTAAAAGAATCAATGAACTGGTTAAAAATTTTGAGCAAAACTATGAAATAAGGGATAAACAGGATGTTTTAGCCATGTGTGCCTTGCAGTTTGCCGCTCAGAATGAGGTTAAAAGTATCCACAAGGAACAGGATACAAAGGAAGTTGAAGAAAGATTGAAGGTAATTAATGAAATGTTAAGTACCCATTTAGTATAAGTTCTTATAAATATAACAATTACTGCCTACATTAGTTATTTGTTTGCTAAACTCAACACGATCAATTTAAAAAGGGTAAGTCTTAAGTGCTAAAGCGCGCCATTACATGGATACTTGAATGCTTAGTGAACCCTAAACTTGTTTATAAGGAGTTTTATAAACCCGAGACTGATGTAGGCTTTTTTTTTTAGATAAATATAGAGATGGAGACAATAATAGTAGGAATAATAGCGGTAGTAGCAGGTTTTGCAATTGCCAAAATAGTGGAAAAGAATCAGGCTTCGAATACTTTAAAAAATGTCAAGAAGCAGGCCGGTACGATCTTAAAGGAGGCAAATATCGAAGCTGAAGGCATCAAGAAAGACAAGATTCTTCAGGCCAAAGAAAAGTTCATTGAGCTTAAAGCGGAACACGAAAAGGTGATCCTGGCCCGTGAAAAAAAAATAAGTGAAGCCGATAAGCGGGTACGCGATAAGGAATCCCTGGTTTCTCAGGAACTGGACAAAAACAAGCGCCTGAATAAATTGCTCGAAGATAAGGAAATCAGCCTTGAGCAGCGCATGGAATTCATTGAAAAAAAGAAGGCCGAAATCGAAAAACTGCACAAGAGTCAGGTGGTGCATCTCGAAACTATATCTGGTCTGTCCGGCGAAGAAGCAAAAAAAGAACTTCTGGAAACCTTGAAGGAGGAAGCAAAGGCAGATGCTATGGCTTTCATACAAAACGCCATGGAAGAAGCCAAACTTACGGTGCAGCAGGATTCGAAAAAGATCATACTCAATACGATACAGAGAATAGGTGTAGAACAGACCATCGACAATTGTGTGTCTGTTTTCAACCTGGATAACGATGATGTAAAAGGAAGAATTATTGGCAGAGAAGGCAGGAACATCAGAACCCTTGAATCTACAACAGGCGTTGAGATCATTGTGGATGATACGCCGGAGGCCATTATTTTATCATGCTTTGATCCGGTGAGGAGAGAGATCGCCAGACTGTCCCTGCACAAACTGGTTACCGACGGCAGAATTCACCCCGCAAGGATAGAAGAGGTTGTTGCAAAAACAACCAAAGAAATAGAGCAGGAAATTGTCGAAATCGGCAAAAGAACTGTGATTGATCTGGGAATAAACGGGTTGCATCCGGAATTGATCAAGACTGTTGGCAGGATGAAATACCGATCCAGTTACGGACAAAATCTGCTTCAGCACTCCAGGGAAGTAGCAAATTTGTGCTCCGTGATGGCCGTAGAACTCGGACTTAACCCGAAGATAGCCAAAAGAGCCGGTCTGCTTCACGATATCGGCAAGGTGCCGGATACAGATACCGAATTGCCACACGCTATTCTGGGTATGGAATGGGCTGAAAAATACGGTGAAAAGCCGGACGTTTGCAATGCGATCGGTGCACACCATGACGAAATTGAAATGAAATCCCTCTATGCTCCAATTGTTCAGGTTTGTGATGCCATTTCAGGCGCCCGTCCCGGTGCGAGAAGACAGGTGATTGATTCGTATATACAGAGGTTAAAGGAACTTGAAGACCTCGCCTTTGGCTTCCCTGGAGTTCAGAAAGCCTATGCCATTCAGGCAGGTCGCGAACTGAGGGTTATTGTTGAAAGTGAAAAGGTCGATGACAACAAAGCGGCTGAATTGTCCTATAATATCTCACAAAAAATACAAAATGAGATGACCTATCCCGGACAAGTAAAAATTACTGTTATACGTGAAACAAGGGTTGTTAATATAGCCAAATAGTCATTTCTTCTGATTGCAAAATCAATAAAGATTATTTTATTTTCTGCAATAATTCGATATAGTCGTAATACACCTGTGCCCCATCGTAAAGCGATTCAACTGAAATGTTCTCGCTTTTATTGTGTATGGCTTGTACCTGTTCTTTTGTCAGGTAAGCAGGGATGGAGGCATAGCACGGAATTCCTTTTGCCCGAAAAGCGCCCAGATCATTTAAATTTGGCAACATAATAGGCATCACATGTGCATCCGGATAATTTAACCTGATTGCCTTTTCCAGATAGTAGTAGTAAATATTATTCCTCTCTGAGAAGCCTGTTTTCTGTGTCATGCTTTCAATACTGATGCTTATTTTGTCATTTTTCAACAGTTTCTTCAAGTCTTCTAAAAAAACCTGCTCATCTGTATCCGGCATGAGCCTGCAATCCAGACTGGCCACAATTTGAGGAGCGATCTGGTTGTGTGCTCCGTGGGAAGAAGTTATATTCGTCAATGTAATGGTATTGCTGAAAATGGAAAATAATTCCGGCTCCGAACGCAGCTTGCCAACCAGGAGCGGTTTAAAGAATTTGGGATGGCTCAAAACCAGTTTTTCCAACCCCTTTCTGTGTAGACCCAAAGTTTTGAGGATCCCTGCATTGATTTCATTGAAATGCAGTTTTTGTTTTTTAGTTACCACCCTTTCCAGCGCTTTAACCATATCCTTGTTCGCATAGCTCAAAGGAGTTATGCTCCCGTGACCTGCAGTTTCAAGAGCCAGCGTGAGGTTCAGCCACAGCGATCGTTTATGGGCTAGTGAAACACCAAAAATGTGATTTTTAAATTCTCCGGGGATCAGGTTGGAGAGCTCTGAAGGTCCTTCACCAATAACTGTGGCAGGATTCAATAATTCGAGATAATTTTTAATCACAGAAGCCACTCCGGTTCCGCATTGTGTTTCTTCACAAGATACGGCAAGAAAGGTCACATTAAATTGCAGGTCATTCTTTTGGATGAGTTTGCCGGCCCGTATAACGGCAGCAAGCTGCATGATGGCGGCCCCCTTGTTATCAACGGCTCCGCGTCCGTAGACCTTTCCATCTTCTATCTTGCCTGAAAACCCATCTATACTGCCATCTTCGCTCGAAGGAACCACATCAATATGATTTAAAAAAACCAGGTTAGGTTTTTTTTTATCCAAAGGCACGATGGAAGCTGCAAAATTGTAGTTGCCGTTTTCTTCACCGAAATTCGTGATGAACAAGCCGTTCTCCTCACAAACTTTTTTAATAAAATCGCCTGCTTCCTTTTCATTTCCGCTCACCGAAGGGATACGAATATATTGCTGTAACAAGTGTTCATAAGATACAGCCCTGCCATTGACAAGTATTAAGGAATCCGCAGCGTTTTGACCAAAACAAGCCGTAAACCCAATTATGTAAAACCAAAAAAGCAATTGCAATTTCATGGATCAGTCTTTTCCCGGGTAAACTTAAGAAAATTTATAATTGTTTGAAGGTATTAAATTTTACTTAAATTTATGCAAAAAAACAGTTTTACTTATGGAGGCATTATTAAGTGTTTTGCTGGGAATAGCTCTTGCATCAGCGGTTGGTTTCCGGGTTTTTATTCCTTTCTTAATCCTGAGCCTGGCTGCGCATTTTGATCTTGTTCCGCTAAACGAAAACTGGAGCTGGCTTGCCAGTCCGATGGCCATGATTGCATTTGGAGTGGGCACTGTTATTGAAGTTTTTGCCTACTTTATTCCGATCGTCGATCATTTTCTTGACAGCATTGCGATCCCTGTTGCCGGCCTGGCCGGATCAGCGATCATGCTGTCGACCATAGCTGATTTCGACCCTTTTCTGACGTATTCCCTGGCGATCCTTGCCGGTGGTGGAACGGCAGCAGCGATCAAGACGGCTACCTCAACCTCAAGACTTGCTTCAACTACCCTGACAGCAGGATTAGCCAATCCTGTTGTGTCACTGACAGAATCTATCTTTTCGGTTGTTTTATCACTTTTCAGTGTATTTATTCCACTTCTCGCCATACTGCTGGTGATCGCAATTTTTTATTTCATATACAAATTATATCACAAAACAAGAGGGGCAAAAAATTAAATGCGCTGTCTGACATTTTATTTTTCGATATTTGCAGCAATATCTTTTAATCTGTAAAGAATACATGAAGCCCAGCATACCCAAAGGAACCAGAGATTTTAGCCCGGAAGAACTGGCCAAAAGAAACTATTTATTTCAAACCATGGCCGCTGCATTTGAAAACTTTGGCTTCCAGGCCATAGAAACTCCTTCTTTTGAAAATTTGACAACCTTAATGGGTAAGTATGGTGAAGAAGGAGACAGGCTGATCTTTAAAATACTGAATTCCGGAAATTTTCTGGAAGGCCTCGCTGAAAAAGACCTTGAAGAAAAAAATTACCCGGCTCTGGTCAGGGGTTTGTCAGAGAAGGCTTTGCGCTATGACCTCACGGTGCCTTTCGCCAGGTATGTGGTTCAGCACCAGAACGAGCTTGTTTTTCCGTTTAAGCGCTTTCAAATGCAGCCTGTTTGGCGTGCTGACCGCCCTCAGAAGGGAAGATTCCGTGAATTCTATCAATGTGATGCCGATGTGGTCGGAAGCGACAGTTTATGGCAGGAGATCGAATTGTTGCAATTGTACGATCATGTATTCACAAAACTGGGACTGACACAAACGAAGATCAAGCTCAACAACCGAAAAATATTGGCTGCTTTCGCCGAGCTGATCGGAGCTCCGGAAAAATTGATCGATTTTACGGTTGCACTGGACAAGCTGGACAAAATAGGCATAGAAGCTGTGGAACAGGAGATGACATTGAAAGGTATCCCGAAAGAAGCACTTGAAAAAGTAAAACCCATATTCTCTCTTTCAGGAAGCAATTCAGAAAAGTTATTGGCTTTGAAAAAGATCCTGGCTTCTTCAGAAGTTGGACAGAAGGGTATAGACGAATTGATATTCGTGGTTGAACATACCGAAAAATTCGGCCTGGAAACCTGTACACTTTGCCTTGATTTTACCCTGGCCCGAGGTTTGAATTATTATACCGGTGCCATTTTTGAAGTACAGGCGCATGGAGTTGAAATGGGCTCTGTAGGCGGAGGCGGCCGATATGATGACCTGACCGGTATTTTTGGTTTGAAGGGACTGAGCGGCATTGGTATTTCTTTTGGCCTTGACAGGATTTACCTCGTTTTGGAAGAACTCAATTTGTTAAAGAAAGTAGAGATACCCAAACCACGCGTTCTGTTTTTAAATTTTGGAGATAAGGAGGCTGCGTATTGTATGGAGACCATTAAATTCCTTAGAAACAACCAAATTGCTACAGAATTGTATCCCGAAGCCGCAAAGATTAAAAAACAGATGAATTACGCTGATAAAAGGGGAATACCTTTTGTTGTTATGGCAGGGGAGGAAGAAATGCAGCACGCAAAATTTACCATAAAAAATATGATCTCGGGAGAACAAGGTATGTACGATGTGGACCAATTGCTGAGACAATTAAAAAATTAAATCGAATTTAACAGACAAAATTGTAATTTTACCTCTTTAAATTCTGAAGTATAAATATCAAAACCTAAGCCTGTTACTATGAAAGAAGAAATAGGAGATGACCATTTTTCAACTGCAGCTGAAACCCCTCTCAGAGAAGATGCTTTTGTATTATCGAACAATGAAAAGATAAGCCTTATCCAGAAAAGCGTGGCCGATATATTGTACACGCTGGGAATGGATCTGACTGATGACAGCTTGAAAGGTACTCCGCTTCGTGTTGCTAAAATGTATGTAAAGGAGATCTTCGGGGGTTTGAATCCGGGTTTGATGCCTAAACTTTCCACCTTTGAAAATAACTACAAGTATGGTGAAATGCTGGTTGAGAAGAACATCACTGTTTATTCCACTTGTGAACACCACTTACTTCCCATCATTGGCAGGGCGCATATTGCATATATTTCAAGCGGCAGGGTTATCGGCCTTTCAAAAATGAACCGCATCGTTGATTATTTTGCAAAAAGGCCTCAGGTACAGGAACGTTTAAATATGCAGATTGTTCAGTCCCTGCAAGAAGCCCTGGGAACTCCGGATGTAGCCTGCGTCATTGACGCAAAACATCTCTGTGTAAATTCCAGAGGGATCAGAGACATTGCAAGCAGCACGGTTACTGCCGAATATGGTGGAAGATTTAAGACTGAAGAAAACCTCAAAAGAGAATTTTTGGAATACATTCAACTGGATACCCAATTTGAATAAATTTCTGAATCCCTGCTTCTGCCGGATTGTTATCTGAGGACTTACAACTCCTAAAGACGAGATATGAACTGCAGCGTATCAATGCCGTCGGCGTAATCACCTAATTTCGGACATTGCGACTCACCGAAAGGAACATAATACGCCTTTCCTTTCCCGATCACGCACTGCAGCTGACCGGCGTCTTGTGAAAGTTTTTTTTCCAGTGCTTCCTGGTTGTCATAATACTCATAAAATAAACTGGCAATAGGGGAACTGTATGAGGGATCTTCCTTCAGCATCAAAAATCCATTCTCGAGCAATTTAAACTCACTCATTAAATAAACAGCCTTGTTATAAGTATAGTTATTTTCATATTTTTTTAGTTCCATGAGCTTGTGGTAGGGCAGAATGGCCTCAAAGAAAGGATTGAAATCATATCCGGAAGGAACCAATAATTTGGAAACACTGCGGCATCCGAGTCCGAAGTACTGAAAAATATCTCTTCCTAACCAGTATAGTTCCTCTTTGGTTTCATCTCCTCTTAACACGGCAACAGAATTTCTGTTTTTGCGTATGATATGCGGATACTTTTCAAAATAATATTCAAAATACCTGGCTGTATTGTTACTGCCCGTTGCTATGACGGCGTCAAAACCACTTACTTTATCCTCTGTAAAACGGATCCTGTCTTTAAATTCAGGATTCAGGGCCAAAAGATAGTCGCTGATCAGGGGCAAAAAGGATCTGTCTGCTGCTGATTGCTTCACGAGTACTTTGTGTCCGGTGATCAAAACAGATAAAAAGTCATGGAAACCGACCAGTGGAATGTTTCCGGCGGTAATAACAGCGATACTTTTCTCAGCAGGTTTTTGAAACGGATAGGGTTTAACCCAATTATCAAGAGCCTTTTTGTTGAGGTTAAGTGCCCATTGTTCAAAAGAGAATAAAACATTTTCCTGCGTAAACCACCCATTGTAGTGCTGTGCGTTTTCGATCTCCTTCACAAATCTGTCAAAAAAGGCCTGATTATAAGGAATATTTTCGTTCATGGAAATTCCCTTAGTACTGAATTGTCTGAGGAAATCCCCCAGTGCTGCGAAAGCTTCAATTCTCTTTTGCAATTCCATAAAGTATATTTCGGATTAGTATATTTGTGTTGTAAATTTAATCAAAAAATATATGGCAATTAAAATAACCGACGAATGCATCAACTGTGGAGCCTGCGAACCGGAATGTCCCAACAATGCGATCTATGAGGCTTCTGCCGGCTGGAAGTATTCAGAAGGAACCAAGCTGAAAGGAGCTATTGTATTGCCCAACGGCAGGAACGAGGATGCCGGAGCTGAGCATGAGCCTGTAAGTGATGAGTATTATTATATTGTTTCTGATAAATGCACGGAATGCAAGGGATTTCACAATGAGCCGCAATGCGCCGCTGTTTGCCCGGTAGATTGTTGTGTTCCTGATGATGAGCATATTGAAACAGAGGCAGCACTACTCGGTAAAAAGGAGTTTCTGCACCGCGGGTAAAAGCCTGAATACCTTTTTTGTAATTTATGGTACACAAAAAATTTCGGCAGGCTAAAATTATATGCTATATTTGCTGTTTAGAATGATTAAAAATAATTGTGATGGGTATTAAAAAACAAGATATATTAAATGCATTGGATACCATTACTCCTCCGGGAGATGGTAAAAGTTACCTGGAAAATAATGCGGTAAAAAACGTAGTTATTTTTGACCGGGAAATAATCGTAGACGTAGTGATTTCTAACCCCTCGCTTCAGGCCAAGAAAAAGGCGGAAGTTGAGATCATGAAAGTGATCCACGACAAGGTGAACGAGAAAATTGATGTAAAGGTCAACATCATTGTTGAGGCGTCCAAGACTCCAAGGATCGTTCCTGACAAGGCGATACCCGGAATTAAAAATATCATTGCCGTTGCTTCAGGTAAGGGTGGTGTAGGAAAATCTACCGTTACAGCTAACCTGGCCGTAAGTCTGGCTAATATGGGTTTTAGTGTAGGTGTGCTCGACGCGGATGTTTATGGCCCTTCCATGCCCATGATGTTTGATGTGGTTGGTGCCAGGCCCATCGCAGTTACGGTTGGTGAGCGGTCCAAAATGAAACCCATAGAGAATTACGGGGTAAAAATATTGAGTCTCGGCTTTTTTACGGAAGCCAATCAGGCGGTGATTTGGCGGGGAGCCATGGCCTCAAAAGCCCTAAACCAATTAATTTTTGATGCTGAATGGGGTGAGCTTGACTTTTTGTTGATCGACCTCCCTCCGGGAACAGGTGATATCCATTTATCCATAGTACAGGCTGTGCCCATTACCGGTGCGGTCATTGTCAGCACCCCGCAACCCATAGCTGTTGCGGATGCCAAACGGGGAGTGGCCATGTTCAAACAGGAAAATATCAATGTGCCCGTACTCGGTATCATTGAAAACATGAGTTATTTTACCCCGGAAGAATTGCCAGATAACAAATACTATATTTTTGGAAAGAGCGGAGCCAGGGAACTTTCAGAAGACCTTAATACGGCGTTCCTTGGAGAAATACCTCTGGTGCAAGGTATCAGGGAAGCCGGAGATGTGGGAAGGCCTGTAGCTTTGCAAACAAATTCTGTATTGGAGATTGCCTTTTCTGAGGTCACAAAAAACATGATTTCCCAGCTTGTAAAAAGAAATGAAACATTGCCGCCAACCGAAATTGTGAGAATTACAACCATGTCCGGGTGCAGCACAAAATAAATGAAGATCAGATGACCAAAGTTGAACTTATTGCTGAAATTGAAATGGCTCTTGATGAGATCAGGCCTTATCTGATCGCCGATGGAGGCAATATTTCCCTGGTGGATGTAGAGGATGACATCGCTGTAGTGAAATTGCACGGAGCCTGCAAGGGTTGTAACATCAATCATTTAACGCTTAAAAACGGGGTGGAGGAGACCATTAAAAGACGTGTTCCACAGATTCTTGGAGTAGTTGAATTTGCATAAAGCATGATTTGCAGCACTTTTATTGTGTAAAAAATAATATTTTATTGATTATATTTGTGAAAATTGAAAAAGCCGGCTATTAAAACCGGCCTTTTTAATTATCTTCATGAGGCAAAGCTGCTCAATGTGAAGGGTTAACATTTATAAAACAATATTATGCCCAGATACCATACTTTAGGCCGGATACCACCCAAAAGGCATACACAGTTTGCCAATCCGAAAGGTGGCTTATACCAGGAAGAACTCTTTGGAACAGCAGGATTTTCAGGGATGTCTTCCCTGATCTACCATCTGCATCCGCCCACGGTAGTTTCCAGGGTCGTGCAGCTGGCGGACCTGAGTCCAAAGATCAGCATTGAAAAAAATATGCGGGCTATGAGTCTGAAAGGCTTTTCACTGGAGCCCTCGGGAGATTATATAGACAGCAGAAAAGTCTTGTTTCTCAACCAGGACCTGCAAATTGGCCTGGCCGCACCCAAAACATTTTCCAAAGATTATTTTTACCGCAACAGCGACGCGGATGAAATGTTGTTTATGCATAAGGGATCCGGTACGCTGAAGACCATGTACGGGCAAATACCCTTTTCATATGGCGATTATTTGATCATACCCAGGGGTACAACCTACCAGATCGATTTCAATTCAGAAGACAACAGAATACTTTTTATTGAATCTTCCAGTCCTGTTGTTACCCCAAAGAGATACAGAAATAATTTCGGTCAGTTACTCGAGCATGCGCCCTATTGCGAAAGGGATTTCCGGCTGCCCGGGAACCTGGAGACCAGGGATGAGAAAGGTTCCTTTAAGGTGCTGGCAAAAAAACAGGGGATACTCTGGGAATACACCCTCTTGTATCATCCCTTTGATGTGATCGGCTGGGATGGATTTAATTATCCCTATGCCTTTTCAATATTTGATTTTGAACCGATTACCGGCAGGATACACCAGCCGCCGCCTGTACACCAGCAATGGGAGGCTGATGGTTTTGTGGTTTGCTCCTTTGTACCGAGACTATATGATTATCACCCCTTATCAATTCCTGCGCCTTACCACCACAGCAACATCGATTCAGAGGAATTGCTGTATTATGTGGATGGCGATTTTATGAGCAGAAACCATATAGAAAAAGGCCAGATCACACTGCATCCTGGCGGAATACCGCATGGCCCGCATCCCGGAGCAATCGAGAGAAGTATAGGAAAAGAGAAAACGGATGAACTGGCAGTGATGATCGATCCCTTCAGGCCACTGAAAATAACTGAAGAGGCCATGAAATTGAATGTAGAAGATTATTACAAATCCTGGCTGATCTAAAATTTATACCATGAGCGATTTAAAGAACAAACAAAATGTAGATTTCGGTCTGGAAAAGATCTTTGCTGAGGCTGAAGATTTTTTACCACTTCTGGGTACGGATTATGTGGAGTTGTATGTTGGCAATGCCAAGCAGGCAGCACATTTTTATAAAACGGCCATGGGTTTTCAATCCCTGGCTTATGCCGGACTGGAAACCGGTGTCAGGGACAGAACAAGTTATGTTTTGGTGCAGGACAAGATCAGGTTGGTGCTGACTTCCCCCATGCCGGGAAAAAGTCCGGAGCTGTTTGAACATCTGGAGAAGCATGGCGACGGAGTGAAGGTCATTGCTCTTTGGGTGGATGATGCGACCAGATCCTGGGAAGAAACAACAAAAAGGGGAGCCAGATCCTATTTCGAGCCAAAAGTGGAAGAAGACCAGTTTGGAAGGGTAGTGCGTTCGGGCATCCATACTTATGGAGATACAGTACATGTTTTTGTCGAAAGAAAGGATTACAAGGGTGCATTTTTGCCCGGTTTTGAGGTTTGGGAGTCTCATTACAATCCCCCGGCGTGTGGCCTGAAATACATTGATCACATGGTTGGTAATGTTGATTGGGGACAGATGAATGTCTGGGCGAAATTTTATAATGAGGTGATGGGATTTGCGAATCTGATCACGTTTGACGACAAGGATATATCCACAGACTATACCGCACTGATGAGTAAGGTAATGACCAATGGAAACGGCCGGATCAAATTTCCGATCAATGAACCCGCTGCCGGCAGAAAAAAATCACAGATCGAGGAATATATAGATTTCTACAATGGTGCAGGTTGCCAGCACATTGCGGTTGCCACCAATGATATTGTTTTCACGGTGAGTGAAATGAAAAAAAGAGGTATCGAATTTTTGTATGTGCCCGGTACCTATTACGATACGGTTAAAGAAAGGGTTGGAAATATTGATGAGGAACTCGAAGTCCTGAAGCAGCATGGCATTATGGTCGACAGGGATGAAGAAGGCTACTTGCTGCAAATATTCACCAAACCGCTTACCGACAGGCCTACGCTGTTTTTTGAGATCATACAAAGAAAAGGGGCGCAATCTTTTGGAAAAGGAAATTTCAAGGCCCTGTTTGAATCCATTGAAGCCGAGCAGGCCCGCAGGGGAACCCTGTAGTTTAGTTTTGTGAATTCGGGATGTTAACTTTTAAGCTTCTCCGACATAAAACCAAAAAGTTTTATGCTGGTCAGGGTATTTGGAAGTTCTGTTTTTGGCGTTGAAGCCACAACCATAACCATTGAGGTAAATATAGACAAAGGCTACGCCTATCACCTGGTTGGCCTGCCCGACAATGCCATCAAGGAAAGCAGTTACCGCATATCTGCCGCACTTAAAAACAATGGTTACCAGTTACCCGGGAAAAAGATCACCATAAATATGGCTCCTGCCGACCTGAGAAAGGAGGGAACCGCTTATGACCTCACCATAGCCATGGGTATCCTGGCGGCTTCAAATCAGATTTTCACCGAAAAACTTGAAGAATATATTATCATGGGCGAACTGTCTCTTGACGGCAGTTTACAGCCAATCAGAGGTGTATTGCCCATCGCGATCAAGGCCAGGGAGGAGGGTTTTAAAGGATTTATTCTGCCACAGCAAAATGCAAAAGAAGCTGCCATAGTAAATGATCTAGACGTTTATGGGGTTGAGAACATAAAACAGGTCATTGATTTTTTTGAAGGCAAGGGTGAACTGATTCCTTTGGTCATTGATACCAGAAAAGAGTTTTACGACAATTATGCCAATCCTGAATTTGATTTTGCCGATGTTAAAGGGCAGGAGTCCATCAAAAGATGTATGGAAATTGCCGCGGCAGGTGGTCATAACCTCATTTTGATCGGCCCGCCGGGTTCGGGTAAAACCATGCTGGCCAAGAGGTTGCCTTCCATATTACCTCCTATGACCCTGCAGGAGGCTCTGGAAACTACCAAGATCCATTCAGTAGTGGGCAGGATCAGGGAGGAAACCGGGCTGATGAACCAGCGCCCCTTTCGCTCACCACACCATACCATCAGTGATGTAGCCCTGGTCGGTGGAGGTACTTACCCGCAACCGGGCGAAATATCCCTCTCTCACAATGGTGTTTTGTTTCTGGACGAATTACCGGAATTCAAAAGAACGGTGCTGGAAGTTATGCGCCAGCCCCTTGAGGATCGCGAAGTAACCATTGCCAGAGCAAAATTTACGGTAACCTACCCCAGCAGTTTTATGCTGGTAGCGAGCATGAACCCGAGTCCGAGTGGTTATTTTGTTGACCGTGATAATCCCCTGGCTTCTTCCCCCATGGAAATGCAAAAATATCTCGGTAAAATATCAGGGCCTTTACTCGACAGGATTGATATCCATATTGAAGTGCAGCCCGTGCCTTTTGAGGAGTTGTCGGAAGAAAGAAACGGCGAGTCCAGTCTGGAGATCCGCAAAAGAGTGACTGCAGCCCGGGAGGTGCAGACAGAAAGATTTAAAGAATTGAAGAACATCCATTACAATGCGCAAATGAGTGCCAAACAAATCAAAGAAATCTGCAGGCTGGGTGAGGATTCAAAAATGCTGCTCAAATCAGCCATGGAAAGACTAAATCTTTCGGCCAGGGCCTATGACCGGATTTTAAAAGTAGCGAGAACCATAGCAGATCTTGATGCCAGTGCTGTTATCATGTCACATCATATCGCAGAGGCCATTCAGTACCGCAGTCTCGACAGGGAAGGATGGCTGGGTTAATGGGTTTCTCTTTAAATGCTTCCCTTTGCAAACAGAAGAATTTAGTTTATATTTACTTTCTTATTCATCCATATGAAGGTAGATATTTTAGCTTTCGGGGCACATCCCGACGATGTGGAACTGGGTTGTGGTGCAACCCTCGCAAAAGAGATCTCTCTAGGGAAAAAAGCGGGTATCATCGATCTGACCAGAGGGGAACTGGGTACACGGGGTTCGGCAGAAATCAGGGAAGCTGAAGCGAAGAAGGCTGCAGAGATATTGAAAGTAGAATTCAGAATCAATCTTGGTTTTTCCGATGGTTTTTTTGTAAATGATCTAAAGCACCAGATGGAAATCATTAAGGTAATCCGGAAGTACAAACCTCAAGTTGTTTTGTGCAATGCCATTTCCGACAGGCATATCGATCATGCCAAAGGCAGCAAACTGGTGAGCGATGCCTGTTTTTTATCGGGACTCAGGAAAATTGTAACTGAGGATGACGGCGTTCAACAAAAAGAATGGCGACCCAAACAGGTTTATCATTACATACAATGGCAAAATTTAAAACCTGATTTTGTGGTTGAGGTAAATGACTTTATTCAGACAAAATTAGACGCTGTAATGGCTTATAAATCACAGTTTTACGATCCAAACAGCGAAGAGCCGGTTTCACCAATAGCCACCAGAAATTTTTTGGAAAGCATAACTTACAGGGCGCGCGATCTGGGTAGGCTCATTGGAGCAGAGTATGGTGAAGGCTTCACGGCAGAACGGGAGATCGCTGTAGTATCTTTGGATAAATTAATATAAAATTTTGTTTGTACAAAATAAGAATTGTATTAGATTTGCAGTCGCTGTTTCACATTGGGAAACGGAACAAAAAATGGTGGTTGTAGCTCAGTTGGTTAGAGCGCTAGATTGTGGTTCTAGAGGTCGCCGGTTCGAGCCCGGTCTTCCACCCTCAAAAAGACGTCCAATTTCAAATTGGACGTTTGTTTTTTAGAAGAGCGCGTATTCAGGGATTCCTGAAAACCTTTAAATAGATAATTATGGAGTTGAACAAAATTTATTTTTGGATGGTTTGTTTGATCACTGCTTCAGTTTTTGGGCAGGTCAATAATGAAGCTGTTGCTTTTGAGAAGAAAGTGCTGGAAAAGGCAAAACAGTACAATGATATCAGTGTGGTGAAGAGCAGTATGATGAGACTGGTGCTTCTGGAAGGCGAGAACAGTACTTACAAGGATAGTCTGGCATTTATATACTTTCAGGAAAGAGCCTATCCCTCAAGCTTTATTGCTTCTCAGGAAGTATTAAAGCGTGACCCCAACAATGTAAAAATGTTGGAAGTGCAGGCTTTTTCTCTCGAATCCATCGGGGCCTACGACAAGGCTGTGGAATCCTTTAAAAAACTTTTTGCCAGAACCAATAACAATTATTACGGATTCAGCCAGGCAAATCTGCAATATGTTCTGAAGGATTATTCTGGGGCCTATGCTACCCTGCTGCAGGTTGAAAAGTTAAATGATACCGGAAATTATACAGTTTCTTACGCCATAAACCAGACACATAAACAAGAAATAGAACTGATAGCAGCCATACAGTACCTTAAAGGTTTATGCGCAGTACAATTGAAGAATAACCCGGTTGCCAAGGCCAGTTTTGAAAAAGCCCTGACTACCCAGCCTGATTTTGTTCTTGCCAAAGAATCTTTGGAAAATTTGCAACCGAAATAATTAGTTTAAAAGCTTCTCTTTCAGGTATTTAGCTGTAAATGAGTTTTTATTTACTGCAACTTCTTCGGGTGTTCCGAAAGCAACTACGGTACCCCCTTTTTTCCCGCCTTCCGGTCCGAGATCGATGATGTGATCAGCGCATTTGATCAGGTCCATATTGTGTTCGATTACGATGATGGAATGTCCTTTTTCAATGAGCGCCTGAAAGGATTTCAGTAGTTTGAGTATATCGTGAAAGTGAAGGCCGGTAGTCGGTTCATCAAAAATAAAAAGTGTCTTGTGTGAATTCGTGCCTTTGGTTAAAAAAGAAGCCAGTTTGATCCTTTGGGCTTCACCCCCTGACAGGGTAGAGGAGGCCTGTCCCAGATGGACATAACCCAATCCAACTTCAAACAGGGGTCCGAGTTTTTGTGCAATTTTTGCCTGTTTGTTTTCATTGAAGAATGTGATGGCCTCTTCAACTGACAGTTCCAGGATATCGTGTATTGATTTATTTTCAAAGGTAACTTCCAGTATTTCCTTTTTATACCTTTTACCTTTACAAGTTTCGCAAGTCAGATGCACATCGGCCATAAACTGCATTTCTATGGTAACTTCACCCTCACCTTTACAGGTTTCGCATCTGCCGCCGTCCACATTAAAGGAAAAATGGTTGGTCTTATAACCTCTGATCTTCGACAGTTTCTGGCTGGCAAACAAACTTCTGATATCATCAAAGGCTTTTATATAGGTTACAGGGTTTGAACGACTGGACCTTCCTATCGGGTTCTGGTCGACGAATTCTATACTTTTTATATACTTTATATCTCCCCGTAGGTCGGTGAACTGCCCGACCCTTTCGCCGTACTGCAGTAATTTCTTTTGCAGGGCAGGATAAAGGATGTTTCGCACGAGTGTGCTTTTACCGCTGCCCGAAACACCGGTAATCACGGTTAAAACATCGAGCGGAATTCTTACATCGATGTTGTTGAGATTGTGCTCACGGGCACCGATGATCTCCAAAAATTTACTCGCTTTCCTTCTTATTACCGGAATGGGGATCTGTAGTTTTCCTGACAAATATTTTGCCGTAAGTGAATTTGCTTTCAACAGCTCTTCAAAGCTGCCTTCTGCAACCAATTCACCCCCAAAGAGCCCTGCTTCCGGTCCGATATCTATGATGTGATCAGCGGCTTTCATGATTTCTTCATCATGTTCTACAACGATCACAGTATTGCCAAGGTCCCTCAGTTTTTTTAGTACAGAGATCAGTTTTTCGGTATCTTTTGAATGCAGTCCGATGCTGGGCTCATCCAGAATATACATGGAGCCCACCAGACTGCTCCCAATGGAGGTGGCGAGATTGATCCGCTGGCTTTCACCGCCCGACAGGGTATTTGAATTTCGGTTCAGACTTAAATATTCCAGTCCGACGTCGCATAAAAATTGTAAGCGGCTCTGAATTTCACGGATCAAACGATTGGCGATCTTGTTTTCGGTATAGTCAGGCTTCAAATTTTGGAAGAAGGTATTGAGTTCTCCAACAGGCAGTTGCACCAATTCACTGATCGATCGTCCGTGGAATTTTACATAATTGGCTTCCTTGCGCAGTCTCTGTCCATTACAGGTCTTGCACCGGGTCTTGCCCCGGTAACGGGAAAGCATTACTCTGTATTGAATTTTATAGCTCTTTTCTTCTATATACTTAAAAAATTTGTTTAGGCCTTTGAAACTTTTGTTGCCCGTCCATAATAAGTTTTTCTGTTCCTCAGTCAACTGATAATAGGGTTTGTGTACCGGAAAATCGAATTTATAGGCGTTCAGTATCAAATCTTCCTTATAATCGAGGAAGGATTCACTTTTCCAGGGCAGGATAGCATCTTCATAAACAGAAAGGGCGGTATTCGGAATTACAAGATCCTCATCTATGCCTATGATATTGCCAAAACCTTCACAATCGGGGCAGGCCCCATAGGGGTTGTTAAAGCTGAAAAGATGGACGCTGGGTTCCAGAAAGGACATCCCGTCTGCCTCGAAAAGATTGCTGAATTCAACGTAAGCCGATTGATCAGCCTGTATAATCCGGCAATAACCCTTGCCTTCGTAAAAGGCAGTTTGTACAGAATCTGCCAGCCTGGAATAGAAATCTTCCTCATGACTTACAACGATCCTGTCAATTACGAGTGACATGTTCTTAGTTATACTAAAATCGCAGTCTTCAATTTTAATGATCTGGTCATTGACCATGATTCTTGTAAATCCCTGTTGTAGGAATACATCCATGGTTTTGCGCAGGTCTTTGTTTTTATCGATTAGGATTGGTGATAACAAGATCAGTTTGCTGCCTTCCGCCAGGCCTTTTACAAAATCTATGGCATCACTCACACTGTGCTTTTTTACTTCAGTACCTGAAACGGGGGAATAGGTCTTGCCAACTCTGGTATACAAAAGTTTCAGATAATCATAAATTTCGGTGCTGGTTCCCACTGTCGACCTGGGATTTACGCTGTTCACTTTCTGCTCAATGGCTATGGCAGGGGAGATCCCTTTGATATAGGTTACCTTGGGTTTGTTCAGTTTTCCGAGGAATTGTCTGGCATAAGCCGACAGACTTTCTATGTATTTCCGCTGACCTTCGGCATAAAGTGTATCGAAAGCAAGGCTGGATTTGCCTGATCCGGACAGGCCGGTAATGACTACGAGCTTATTTCTGGGTATTTTAACATCAATTTTTTTCAGGTTATGGATCTCAGCTCCCTTGATGAAGATAAAATCTTTAAAGTCGTTGTATTTCAAGCCTTTCAGGGTGTTATAATATATGAAATTACAAATATACTAAGTATAATTTGTTAATAAAAAATTAAAAAATGTTAAAAAGATTAAAATATTTTTCAAAAAAATTTGTTTATTAAGAATATTTGTATTTATATTTGCTCCGAGACTAATGAAAGAACTAGTCTCCCCTGTAAATTTAGTATTAACCTTAAAATTTTTGTGCGTATAGTATAGTTCTACTTTCATAACAATAGCTAATCGAAGTTTATTTATTATTTAACTTCATAAAAAAAAGGGGAATTATGCAATCACAAAAATTGGATGACAGTGTACTTGTCAAAAGTTACATTGAGGGTAATGAGCGAGCGCTCGAAATACTTATCCTAAGACACAAACAAAGAATTTTTAGTTTTATTTATTCAAAGGTTCAAAACAGAGATGTTGCTGAAGATATTTTTCAGGATACCTTTGTGAAGATTATCAACACTTTGAAAATGGGAAAATACAATGAGGAGGGTAAATTTTTACCCTGGTCTATGAGAATTGCCCATAACCTGATAATCGATTTCTTCAGAAAGGGAAATCGTATGCCCACCTTTCAGAATACAGATGAATTTGATATTTTCTCTGTGATCTGTGATCCGAGTGGAAATGTAGAAAAGGATATTATTCGCGATCAGATATACAGCGATGTGAGAAAACTGGTAGAACAGTTACCGGAAGATCAGAGAGAGGTATTGAAAATGCGAATATTTTCAGATATGAGTTTTAAAGAAATCTCTGAGCAGACCAGCGTTAGTATCAACACAGCCTTGGGAAGAATGCGTTACGCATTGATCAACCTGAGAAAAATGATTGATAACAACAAGATTATTTTGACCAACCAATAAATTTTTAAATTTTTTTTCGGTTCGGCACAATAAAGAAAAGTTTTGCTCGTTATAATACTAAACCCTTAATACTATAGTATGGCAAAACTTTACACAGAAAGATTTTTTAAAGAAAAATTAGAACCAAAAAGCGAAACGATCTCGTTTTTGCTGAACTACTCCAAATCAATTAAAGTAGTGAAGGTTGAAAAAGAAAGCTTAATGTTTCATTTGAATTAATCGGAAGAAGGCCCTTAAAGTAAATTTAAGGGCTTTTTTTATGGCTTTACTTTTTGTTTTCTGTCAGGCCTCTTGAGATCGGATCATTTTCCGGATTCCAGCCGCGGGCAGGTGAATATTCCCTACCATAAAAAATGATCTGCAGATGCAGTTTGTTCCAGATATCTTCAGGGAACAGTCTTTTGGCATCCTTTTCTGTTTGGATTACATTTTTACCTGAACTCAGTTTCCAGCGTTTCATCAGGCGATGGATATGTGTGTCTACCGGAAAAGCCGGCACGCCAAAGGCCTGACTCATAACTACTGAAGCGGTTTTATGTCCGACTCCGGGTAAGGCTTCCAGATCTGTAAAATTGTCAGGTACCCTGCCCCCGTGTTTTTCAATGAGAATTTCAGAAAGTCTGAAGATATTTTTTGATTTCATAGGCGACAATCCGATGGGTTTGATGATCTGTTCGATTTCTTCAATAGAAAGCTTGATCATATCTTCCGGGCTGCTGGCCTTGGAAAAGAGCAGGGGAGTTGTTTTGTTCACGCGTGCATCGGTGCTTTGCGCTGAGAGCAGGACAGCTATCAAAAGTGTGTATGGGTCTTTATGTTCCAATGGAATGGGTGGATCAGGGTATAATTCATTTAAGGTGTTGATTATAAAATCCACTTTTTCCTTCTTGTTCATTTTGCTTATATTTATGGTTTAAATGTACAAAATATGTCAAAGTTAATAATAGGGGATAAGGCACCAGCTTTTGAAGGTACCAATCAAAAGAATGAAAAGATACATTCTGATACGCTCAGGGGAAAAAAAGTAGTCTTATTTTTTTATCCCAAGGCCAGTACACCGGGCTGTACACTCGAAGCCTGTAATCTGAGAGACAACCATGAACGGTTTCTCGCAGAAAATTATGTTGTTATTGGAGTCAGTGCTGATACGGTAAAGAGTCAGGCAAATTTTGCAGAAAAACAACATTTACCTTATTCCCTGATCGCCGATGAAGATAAAAAGATCATAGAGGCCTATGGCGTCTGGGGACCCAAAAAATTTATGGGCAGGGAGTTCGATGGTATACTGAGAACTACGTTTATCATTGACGAAAATGGACTGATAAGTGATATCATCAGCAAAGTCGACACCAAGCAACACACAAATCAGATATTAAAATAAATCCTGAATGCACATTTTCAGGTTTCTTTTATTTTTTTATTTGGGTTATAGCCAAATAAATGTTTCATTTTGATTATGTTCGCAACACCTTCAGGCAGATATGTTTCCCACCCGATCTTGTCTTGGGCTATCATTTTATAGACTGTTCGTGAATAGATCTCTAAAATTTCAGGATTGTAATCTTCTATATCCACCAGGCGGTTATTGTATTTAAAATATTTGTAAAGTTCCTTCATTCTGGGATGCACTATTACATTTTTACTCGTGATGAGTTCACCTGTTTCCTGGTCTTTTGAAGGGTACAGATAGATTTTCAGGTCCTTATAGAAAAGTTTGCCAAATGCTTCAAGAATACCACCACTGAGATTGCGGTAATACTTCTCATCAAAAATCTGGATGAGGTTGGTAATTCCCATTGCCAGACCCATGCGTTCGGTGGTGAACTCAGAGAAATAATCAATCAGTTTATAGTATTCCTGAAAGTTGGTGATCATGACCGTTTGCCCGAGAGAACAGAGCAATTCTGCCCTGTCCAGAAAATCTCGTTCGTCGATCTTGCCTCCTTCAGAGATCAGATTTGTCAGGGTCATTTCAAAAACAGTCTGCGTATTTTTTTCATCCACGCGTTTCTCTGAAAAGAACAATTTCTTACTCTGCTCAAAAATATCCAATGCAACTTTTGTGACAGGTCTGAAACTTCCCCTGAAAGCGAGTATGTTCTTTTTATACAATACGTTGGCAGGGTGCAGATTCGTGCCGGTTGGATCGAACATTACAGCATTCGTCATTCCGTTTCTGACAAGAAATAGGCTCATCAGTCTGTTATCAACATCGGTAAAGCGGGTACCGGTGAAATTCACCATATCAATCTCTATGGTATCGGACTCAATGTTGTCATAAAATGATTTCAGGAGGTCTTTGGGTCTGTCATACAGATAGAACGCGCCATAGATCAGATTCACACCCAGCATGCCCAGTGTTTCCTGCTGAAGCATTGAATTCGTTTGTTTGAAGCGAATGTGCAGGATGATCTCGCTGTAATCCTCTTCGGGATCGACCTGAAACTTGATCCCTACCCAACCATGCCCTTTGAATTGTTTTGCAAAATCTATTGTTGTGACCGTATTTGCGTAGGAAAAAAATAATTTATCCGGATAATTCTTACGGTCTAAGCGGTCTTCGATCAGGTCCATTTCATAGCTGAGCATTTTTCTCAGCCTTGATTCGGAAACATATCTTTTATCGGGTACCTCTCCATATATGGAATCAGAGAAGTGTTTGTCATAAGCAGACATAGCTTTTGCTATGGTCTTCGATGCTCCGCCGGCTCTAAAAAAATGGCGAACGGTTTCCTGACCGGCACCAATTTCGGCGAAAGTGCCGTAAATGTGCTCATTTAAATTTATCTGAAGTGCTTTTTGCTTCAGTGTCGGAGCGTGTTCAAGTTCCTTGTCTCCTTTTAATATTCCCATCACAAACCATTTTATAACAAATATAAAGAAGTTTTGTGTAATCAAATAAAAAAGGATTTGCAGTCATTAGTTAAAACAGCAGACTACAAATCCTTTCTTATATTTTATTGGGATTTTCTTACATGTTTTTCAATTCATTGATCAGTGACTGGATTGCCGATTTGGCATCTCCGAAAAGCATGGAAGCCTTCTGGTTATAGAACAACTCATTTTCAATACCTGCATAACCCGGATTCATACTACGCTTGTTTATGATGATCTGCCTTGCATTTTCAACATCTAAAATAGGCATTCCGTAAATCGGGCTTGAAGGATCATTATGGGCAGCCGGATTTACAACGTCATTTGCACCAACAACGAATACTACGTCAGTTTGAGGAAATCGCGGATTGATATCATCCATCTCTACCAGTTTGTCATAAGAAACATTACTTTCAGCGAGCAGTACGTTCATGTGTCCCGGCATCCTACCGGCTACCGGATGAATGGCATAGACCACATTCACACCTTTTTTGGTCAGCATTTCTTCCAATTCATGGATCACATGCTGAGCCTGTGCCACAGCAAGACCGTATCCGGGTACGATAACCACATTACTCGCATAGTTCATCAGCACAGCTGCGTCACTTGCCGTTGTTTTTCTGACTGTTCCTGCCGTTTTCGCTGCTCCGGTACTTTGGACTGCATCGCCGCCAAAGGCCCCAAAGATTACATTGCCAAGGGAACGGTTCATAGCTTTACACATGGCAAAGGTTAATATCAGGCCGGCAGAGCCAACGAGTATACCACCAACCAGCATGACCATATTATCATACAGGATACCTGTGATCGCAGCTGAAATACCTGTTAAGGAGTTTAACAGGGAAATTACCACCGGCATATCGGCTCCCCCTATGGGAATTACAAACAAAAAGCCATAGATCAGGGAAGCAAGAAGCAGGATGTAAACCAATAGCATATTGTCACTACCTGAGTAAACAAGGTATGCTGAAAAGGCAATAAGTCCCAATAGCATTGCATTATTCATCAAATTGTATTTGGGAAGTCTGATGTCTTTCATGGAACCGTCCAGCTTGGCCCAGGCTACAAGGCTACCGGTAAATGTAATTGCACCGATCGTGATTGCTGCCATGATAGTGGCTACAATCGAAGCACTTGCTTTTTGTGTATCGTCAACCTGGGTATTTTTCATAAACTCAACCAGGCCAATGACCATGGCACTTGCTCCTCCGAAGCCATTGAATAGGGAAACAAGCTCAGGCATCTTTGTCATTTTGACCTTCATAGCCATAAACCAGCCTATCAGTGAACCGGTTAAAATTGCAGCGGCAAGCAGCAGATAAATAGAAAATGGAACTTCGAAATCGTGTAGAAAGATGGTTCCGATGATTGCCAGTATCATACCCGACGCTGCAATTAAATTTCCTTTTTTAGCAGTGGCCGGATGTCCGAGCATTTTTAAACCAACAACAAAAGTTATGGTTGCTATCAAATAGATTATACTTAGTAAAAGTGTCATTATTTTTTCTTTTTAAACATGTGTAACATTCTGTCGGTAACCGCGAAACCACCCACAACATTAATCATTCCAAGCACAACTGCTATAAAGCCCAATGCCAGACCAAGATAATTATCGGGATCTGTATTGAGCATAACAAGTATGGCACCCATGATCACAACCCCGCTCAGTGCATTGGCACCTGACATAAGTGGCGTGTGAAGAACTGTAGGAACATTTTTGATCAATTCCAATCCAATAAATATCGCAAGAACGAGGATATAAATTAACTGGAGGTTACTGCTGATAAATTCTAATAAACCATTCATAATTATATTTTTTTTCTGTTAATACCATTCTGTACTATAAGTGTTCCGTCGGTAATTTCGTCAGCCAGAT
>JBFYPZ010000008.1:0-29596 GCA_041303035.1 Flavobacteriaceae bacterium | reverse complement strand
AGATCTTCATTACACGACGCCATGAAGATGCAGGTCAATGCCAGAAAAAAGATTGTTTTTTTCATACCTGGTAGTTTTAGAATTATTGTTTGTGAAGTTAAAAAACGGTTAGGCTTGATGCAATGACTTTGGTCAATGCAAAAATTGATTTTCGTCAACTTTTTAATTGTTTTGGGACTATCAAAATTGCAACCCCACTCAAAAAAAAAGCCACTATAGGGCTCTTTTTTTATTTCAATTATGAATTAAAATTTTATCCAGCCTTCACCGACAACATCAAAATAACCTGTTGGATATTGAACAAGAAATTTTCCAATCGTTATAAACTCACCGCTTGCACCAGTAAACTTTCCGGTGCCACCCGTGATCAAGAACGTTCCTTCAAAATAATCATTTTCCCCGTGTACAGTTTTAATTAATCTCGTATAATATTTATCGCCATTGGCGGCTGTAATCGTGCCCAGACATTCACTAACAGCGTTGCCTTCAGCGTCAACGCACATTGTCATATACAATTTATAGTTACCCATAAATGTAGCTTGTCCTGTTCCTTCAATAGTAACCAGATAACTGTTGATGCAATCTTCTGATTGACTCATAGTAGTAGTTCCGATGGAGGAGTTAATTTTAAGATCTCTGGTAATGGCTTTACCATTCAAAAATGGATCTGATGTTTTCTCAAGCAGATTCAGCTTGCTTTGGGAATCGAGGTCTTCAGTAAACAGATCTTCATTACACGACGCCATGAAGATAAAGGTCAATGCCAGAAAAAAGAATGTTTTTTTCATAACCGTATGGTTTTGGATTTATACCGGTAAAATTAAGCAGGGGTTTGAATTGAGGCAATGACTTTGGTCAATGCAGAAATTGATTTTCGTCAACTTTTTTTTTAGTTATGCTAGGATCAAAATGAAAAAAAGCACCCTGGCCGGGTAAGGACAAAGGATAAAGAAGTAAAAAGTAAAAAGTAAAAAGGCAAAAGTAAAAAGGCAAAAGTAAAAAGATATAAGATTGGTTAAAATACGGGCAAATGGAGTTGAGCTCCTGGTAACAAACAGAGAACTTTTCGTATTTTTAAAATATGATGGGGAATTAAAAATGCGAGAATCATGTTTAATAAAACAGAACAAAAGGGATTAAAACCCGCTATAGTACTGTAAAAAATTAGAAGCAGTTTGGGTGGGAAGAAGCCGTTTTTGCTTTTAATTTATTATATTGCTATTCGAAAAGTAACTGCAATTAGACGGATGAACTTAGAAGACAAGAAATTTTTTCTAAAATCAGTTGTTAAATACATTGATAGCGGGATTGATAATGAATCCCTGGAATATTTTGTCAATTATACGACCGAAATAACGCTGAAAAAAAATGAAGTGTTTATAAACACTCAAAAAATTCATAACGAAATAGGCTTTGTGGCTAAAGGTCTTTTAAGAGGGTTTTATTTAAATGATAAAGGGAACGAATTGAACACGAGATTTATTAAAGAGGGAAATTTTGCAACTCATTATAAAGCCTTTCTTTGTCAGGAACCCAGCAAGTATTTTTTTAAAACAGTCGAGCCCACTCTGCTATTGTGTTTCAATTACGAACATATTCAAAACTGTTATAAACTTTTTCCAAGTTTCGAAAAATTTGGAAGACTTATGGCAGAAGCTATTATCATTAAAATGGACGGTCGCCTGGAATCGCAACAGTTTGATAATGCAGAAAAACGATATTTTGAATTTATGCAAGAATTCCCTGATTTGCATAACCGTTTGTCTTTAGAGCAGATAGCAAGCTATATTCGGGTAACCCGACCTGCCTTGAGCAGATTAAGAGCTAAAAAAAAGTAACATAGGTTACCAAAATTTCGTTCTAAGCTAAAGTAGATTTGCATCATTGGTTCAATAAACAAATAAAACTATGATGAAATATTTTAACTTAAGCTCACTGATTGTTGTAATTTTTTTAACAACAACCGTATTTGGACAAGAATCGGAATCAAATAATGAGATCAAAAAATTTTATGTCAAGCCATATGCCGGATTTATTGGCATACAAGATATGGAGATTCAGTATTTAGAAAATGGACAAAGCACTGATATCTCTATTGAAAGTGGATTTGGTTTTACCAGTGGTATATCTTTCGGATACCATTTCACGAAGAATTTTTCTGCAGAACTGGGTTGGGAATACAAGCGAAATGACATTACCGTAAAATACGATAATGACAAAAGTACCGGTGACTATGCCTCTAATTTTATTTACCTGAACGGATTCTATAACTTCAATTCGAAAGGAAAACTTAAACCTTATGTAGGGTTGGGAGTCTCAGTAATTGAAGAAATTGACATAGACCTAACAAGTAGTGAAGAGGAATCATTTTCCGATTCCGGGAATGTTGGATTTCAGGGTTTAGCTGGACTAGATTTCGACTTCTCCAAAAGGTGGGCGTTAAATTGGGAAGCCAAATATGTTGTTTTTAGTGATTTCGATATGGAAAGTGAAATTAATGATAATACATTAAGTAATCTTGAATACAAGCCATTTATATTTAATATTGGGATTAAATACAGGTTTTAAAGCACATGCCACGAGTAACCTGAGCCCGATTCTTGCATATTAAATAAATTCTATAAACTAAAATAACCAACCTCGTTTAAAGACATTTAAGCGGGGTTTATTTTTTTATTCAAATAGGCATGAACAATTGGGGTGGTTAATAAACAGGTTTTTAAAAAATGCCAGAAACGAACAGAAGACCCGGAATCTGTATTCGTTGGAACATTTGAATTCTTTAGCTACCTTTGCACTGCCTGAACAGCCCGACGCTCAAACAACATTTCAATCCCGCATGCATGGAAGTATCAGACGTTCTCTGCTAAATTTACAGACCAAACTTCAATTTAAACCCATTTAATAATGATTAATAGTAATTCTTTTCAAAAAATCAATGAGGACCGCAACTTTATTATTGGTTGCTATCTTGAAATGCTTTCCAGAATAAATGAGGATGAAGTCAGTGAACTTATAAAAAGTAACCAATTTTCAGATAAGGAAAATGGAAAACTTACAACGGATAAAATAATTCAGTCTTTAAGTATTTATTTCCAGCTGATGACCTTGATTGAAGAAAACGCGGCAACGCAATACCGCAGAAGAATTGAAAATCAAGAGGATGACAATGTGGTTCGGGGCTCATGGGCTGAAGCAATTAAATTGTGGAAAAAACAAGGGATTGGCGAAGATGAAATGCTGCAGTCCATTTCACAAACAAAGGTAATACCGGTTTTAACGGCACATCCCACAGAAGCAAAACGCATAACCGTTATTGAAATCCACAGGGCATTGTATTTGCTTTTGGCGAAAAAAGAAAACACCTCCTTAAGCAGACCCGAACAGAACATAATCAAAGAAAGTATCATAAACCTTTTGGAAAGATGGTGGAGAACCGGTGAAATACATCTTGAAAAACCACAGATTGAAGATGAAAGGGCGAATATCATATACTATCTGACCAGCATTTTACCAACGGTTGTTGAAATAAGTGATGAGCAACTGAAAGCTTCCTGGGTAGAAATGGGTTTAAATCGCATCAAAATTGTAAATCCAGACAATTTCCCCAAAATCGGATTTGGCAGCTGGGTTGGCGGTGACCGTGACGGACATCCGTTTGTTACACCAAGAATTACTCAGGAAACTTTGGCTTTACACAGAAAGCATGCTCTTTCGCTATTGAAAAATAAATTGATCGAAACCGCGATTAAATTTTCAGTTTCTGCCATCACAAATCCGGTACCATATCGGTTAACAGAAGCTATTATCCAAAATTCAAGGGCATTGGGCTTGCAGGGCGAAAATGCAATAAAAAGAAATCCATATGAGCCCTGGCGGCAATATATCAACTTGCTGATTGTCAAGTTGGATAACACAATATCAAACAATTTTGCTGATTCCAAGGCCTATTACAGATCAAGCAAAGACTTACAGGAGGAACTTAAATTCTTTAGAGATATTCTTGTTGACAATGGGATGAAAGGGCTGGCTCAAGATATACTTTTCTCCCTGGAAAGAATGGTGGGCTGTTTTGGTTTTCATTTGGCCAAACTGGACATCAGACAAAACAGTGCTTTTCACGACAAGGCGATCACACAAATTTTAAAAACCAATGGAGAAAAAGATCATGATTTTGAAAAGTGGAGTGAAGAAAAACGAGTAAAATACCTGAACAAGCTACTGGAAAACAATACCCTCATAACAGATGTAACTGTTTCATACGGAGATGAGGCCAATAACGTTCTGGATTGTTACCGGGTTATTCGCAACTATATCAATCAATATGGTTCTGATGGCATAGGTTCCTTTATCATCAGCATGACCAGAAGTCTGAGCGATTTGCTTGCCGTTTACTTCCTGATGAAAGAAACACAGTTGTTAAACAGTGCTATTAAAGTTGTTCCGCTTCTTGAAACGATCGAAGACCTGCACCATGGTCCTGATATTCTGGAAAAATTTTTACAGCATCCTGCCACCCGTCAGAGAGCTTCAAAAATTGAAAATCAACAGGAAGTCATGCTCGGTTATAGCGATAGCAACAAAGATGGAGGAACCATCGCGAGTAAATGGAATTTGTATACAGCTGAACAAAAGCTTTCAGAGGTTGGCAAAAAAAACAGCTTTGGTGTTTATTTCTTTCACGGAACAGGTGGAACCATAAGCAGGGGTGGAGGAAAATACCACCGTTTTTTAGAGAGTATGCCGGAAAATACAGTAAACGGAACGATAAAAATTACCGTGCAAGGCGAATCCATCGCCCAATTGTTCGGAAATCCGCTTACCGCCACATACAACCTGAATGCCTTGGCTTCAGGGGTAGCCAGGCAAACCATTATTTCCAATCACAAGCTGGACAAAATCAAATACCCGCTTGAAATAATGGATTATTTGTCGCAAAAGTCCTTTGAGTATTATCGCGAATTAATAGATGCCCCCGGATTTATTAACTTTTACGGGAAGGTAAGTTGTATAGATGTTTTGGAAAAGAGTAAAATCGGTTCCAGACCGGCCCGACGCACCGGCACAAGAACACTTAATGATTTGAGAGCCATTCCCTGGGTTTTTAGCTGGAATCTGTCACGCATAACCATAACAGGCTGGTACGGACTTGGTAATGCCTTGAAAAACATGAAATTGGACAGACCGGAAGCATTTCAGGTCTTGAAAAAAAACATTAATGATTGGGCTTTTCTTAAATTCTTGTTTATTCAAACCGAGACCAACCTGATCATTTCGAACAAGGAAATCATGCATGCATACGGCCAACTGGATGATACCGTGGATGAACGTGCGTTTTTTATGTCAAAAATTTTAACAGATTATGAAAATTGTTTTAATATAATAGAAGAACTGTTTGAAGAACAAGCAACTGACAGAAGACGTGGACAGTACGATAACTTATTGTGGCGGACCGAAAAACTAAACGTATTGCATCAATTACATATCAGATACCTGAAAGAATGGAGGGCAATAAATGACGAAAACAGCACTGAAAAAGAAAAAATACTTACCAAACTGTTAAGTATTATTAATGCATTATCAAGCGGATTGAAAAATACGGGATAGTTCATTATGGTTTGCTGTACCTCAGCTTGAATGGCAATGCCATTTGTTTTTTGATGACGGTTTGATCAGGGCAGGCTAATGAAGGAGAATCCGGTCCAAAATCCCTGCAGCTAAAATAACTGTAATAAAAATGAACCTTCAGGCTTGTTTGAGGCATATTAAGCAAAATGTATTTTTGCTTTGTATCTTAGTTGGCCTTTTTAGAAAACGCCTTATATTTACGAAACAGCAATTATTCGAAAATGAAACAGTTCCTTTTTCTCTTTTGCGTATTGAATGTACTCCTGTTTGCCACAGGCTGCTCTTCGGTCAATAAGATTCAACCCAACCCGGACTTAACTTATAATAAATACAAATCGAATACTACCGACAAGCTGATCAACCGGGAGCATTATTACGATAAGCTCCAGGGTTTTTGGCTGGGAACCTGTATAGCCAACTGGACCGGTTTGGTTACTGAAATGGACAAAATTGGCAATATAGGTGAACTAAAGACCGGCAATTTTTATACGCGCAAGGATTGGGGCAAACCCGATCAGGCCAGTATCTGGGGACAGGGAATTCCGAGCAATCTTTCACTGACCATCGACTTTGTTTTTGCCGGTAGTGACAGCATCTGGGGCGCAGATGACGATACAGATATTGAATACATATATCAGGAACTCTTGTTAAAAAACCAAACTTCCCTGCTTACCGGGGAACAGATCCGTGAAGGCTGGTTAAAACACATAAAACACGAAGAAGAGAACTTTCTGTGGGTCTCAAACCAAAAGGCATTTGATCTGATGAAAAACGGTATGGTTCCGCCCGCAACAGGCAGCCCGGAGAACAACCCGGAATACGAAATGATCGATGCACAGTTAACAACTGAGATTTTTGGCTTGCTGTCACCTGGAAGACCTGATATTGCTATGAAAATGGCCAAATTACCCATACAGACTACAGCGCGTGAGGACAGCCAGTGGATTTCGGAATTTTATGTCGTCATGTTCTCGCTGGCTTCAGCAGTTGATGAAACAAAGCCTATCAAAGACCAGCTATTTTGGATGGCCGAGGAGGCAAAAAAGGTTTTGCCTGAAACATCATACGCATCTAAAATGTACGATTTCATAAGATCGAAATACGAATCAGGCTTACCCTGGGAACAGACAAGAGATTCGGTTTATGTGCGGTATCAGGTGAACCAGGCGGACGGTTACGACCTCACTTCGCGAAACTTGTACTGCAATGGGTGTTTTGCGGCCGGAATTAATTATGCTGCAAGCCTCGTAAGCCTGTTTTATGGGGAGGGAGACTATACGGAGACAGTTAAAACAGGTGTTCTTGCCGGCTGGGATTCGGATAACCCGACGGCTACCTGGGGCGGATTGATCGGATTTATGATCGGTAAAGAAGGTGTCGAAAAAGCGGTAAACAGAAAATCTTCGGATCGGTTTAATATTCACAGAACCAGAACCGGATTTGAAAAGAATGGAATTGATACCTTTGAGAACATGGCACAAAAGGGCATTTGGGTTATCGACAGGGTAGTTCAGGAGGAAATGAAAGGTGGCATCAACCTAAAGAATAACAGTTGGTATATACCCCAAACAAACATGGGTTTGTCCGGAACAAAATTTTAATTGTTGCCTTTACATTCAGTTACCCAAAAGGCTGATCAATTGGAAAACCTGCATGGCATAGAATTTGAGTCTGTATATTAAAATAAAAATACCATGCGTTATTTACTGCTCTTGCTTGGAATTATGTTGATGGGTTGCGGGGCAACCCAATCAAATACCGATTTAAATAAAAATAATGGTACCGGGGGAGCCATCAGTTCTCCGCAAACCAGGGATACCATTCGTATTGCCAATGAGGAACTGGAATACGAGATCATCATACTTGAGCTTGGTTTTGAATCCTGGCTGGCAACACAACAACCCCAGAGCTATTACACCCAGTCAACACTGGAAATCAAAAACTTATTTTATGTTGCGGAGTGGAATAACAGGGTCAGTCAACCCTTTGTTTATGATCCCAATCTCTATATGCAGCCCATAGATTACCGCCAGGGCATAGATTACGGTATGGAGGTGAATTACATGCTTTATATGTATTTTCTGTTTTTTGAACAAAAATACAATCAGAATTTAATACCGGGAAGATAAAAAATGCTACCTGCTTTTCAGGCGGATCAGAATTGAAAAAGAATTCGTGATATCGGCCTCTTTTACTACCAGGGTTATTTCGTGGGTAGTGGAAATGATTTCCTGTACCGGTATATTGGCCCAGGCGAATTGTTTGAGGATGAAATAATAGACGCCGCTTTGTTCCAGATTGGATTTGGGCAATTTTACGGTGATCGAAGACAGGTTGCTTATGGAATGGATCAGTTCTTCTGCGGCCAGATATTTTTCCAATTGTTTTCTGATATTTGAACTGATCACCACATTGGTCTCAAAAATACCCTGTGAAACCGTAAAAAATGAATCGCTGCCATGCTCTATTACATTGTAGAGTTTCGCGATCTGCTTATGAAGGGTATGGGTATTTTTATAGGTATAATCATGCAGATCGGAACGAACAATAAAGTCCTTCAGTTCAAGTGAAAAGGCCTTGATATTTTTTCTGATCCGCAGCAACTGCGAAGGTGAAATCCGGTTGATGGCCATCATTACAGCCCCTGTTTTTATCGGTTTGCCGAGCCGTTCTTCCACATCGCCCTGAATATCCCTGGCCAACGACGATACATTGACCAGCTTGTCGTGCAGGGCCTCTTCAATAAAAGGGGTCTGGCTGATGATCTCTTCTACAACTTCCTGTATGGTTTTCATTGTTTAAATTTCAACAATATGTTTGAATTTGTGAATATAGTACAAATATTTTTTTTATGCTTTAAAAATCTGAACATTTGCAAAAATTTTAGAAAAATGATTGTATCAAAATTTGGAGGAACCTCTGTTGGTTCGGCAGAGAACATGAGAAAAGTTACCCGGATCATCACTTCAGACAATCATCCGAAGATCGTAGTCCTTTCAGCGATGAGCGGAACTACCAACGCCCTGGTATCGATAGCGGCACACTTAAACAACTTGCAGGTTGCGGATGCAGAATTCGAAACACAGCTCTTGTATAATAAATACGTCAAAGAGGTAACAGACCTTTTTTATAAGGATGAGTATGCCGAGAAAGGCAGGATCTATATCGAATATGTTTTCAACCATATCCGTTCTTATTTTCTGGTGCCTTTTAACAAGGTGATTGAAAATGTTTTGCTGGCGCAGGGCGAGCTGATCTCTACACATTTGTTCCAGTTGTATCTGGAACAGGAGGAAATTCCTTCTAAACTCATACCTGCCTTGTCATTTATGAGAATTGACGAACAATCAGAGCCGGACAAAGCGTTTATTGAACAAAATTTAAAACGGATACTTTCCTCACACAGCGCTTGTAATTTGTTCATCACCCAGGGCTTTATCTGCAAAAATCCGGCAGGCGAAATTGATAACCTGGCCCGCGGGGGTAGTGATTATTCGGCTTCTTTGATCGGTGCGTCTATTGATGCAGATCAAATTCAGATCTATACGGATATTGATGGCATGCATAACAATGATCCCCGTTTTGTTGACAAAACTTTTTCACTGGAAGAGATTTCCTTTGATGAAGCAGCAGAGCTCGCCTATTTCGGTGCTAAGATCCTGCACCCGCAAAGTATATTGCCGGCCAGGGAAAAGAATATTCCCGTGCTGCTCAAGAACACTTTTAAGCCTGAGGCCAAAGGAACGCTTATCTCCAATTCCAGCAACAACAAATACGATATAAAGGCGATCGCTGCCAAGGATGGCATCACGGCCATCAAGATCAAGTCCTACCGCATGCTACTGGCTTATGGGTTCTTAAAAAAGATCTTTGAAATCTTTGACAGAAATAAAACTTCTATCGATATGATCACCACTTCAGAGGTAGCCGTTTCGCTGACCATAGACAACACGAAAAATTTATCCGAAATTTTGGATGAACTCAAGACCTATGGTACAATAGAAGTTGATTCCGACCTGACGATCATCTGTATAGCCGGTAACATTTCCCAGAACAAAAGAGGCATAACCTCAGCTATTTTTAATGCGTTGTGTGATATCCCCATCCGCATGATCTCTTATGGAGGCAGTAATTATAACCTGTCATTTTTAGTAAAAACAAGCGATAAAATTGCAGTACTGAATCTGCTGAACCGAGGTTTGTTCAGGGAACTGTATGTAGAAGAAGTTCAGGTTTCTGAGGCCGTAAGCCTGCAGATGTAAATAAAAAAAAGCTGCCTCAGGGCAGCTTTTTTATTAAATATCCTCGAAACGGATATCGGTAAAGTTTTCTCTCGGTTTGCTTTCATGATCCTCTCCATCCAGTTCATCCGACTCATTGTTCTTGCCAAAATCCTTTTGGTGCCTTTCAGAAATAACTTCCTCTCCTTTTTCTTCTACTATATATCCTGTTGACTTCTGTAACATCTCGTTAAACACATCAAAATCCTCTTTATACAGGTATATTTTATGTTTTTTATAATGGAAAGATCCATCATCATGGGTGAATTTCTTACTTTCCGTGATCGTTAAATAATAATCGCCGGCTTTTGTTGATCTCACATCAAAAAAATAGGTCCTTCTTCCTGCCCGCAGCACCTGAGAAAAAATCTCATCTTGTTCAATAAATTCTTTGTCGCTCATAATATCTTTTCTAAATGTCTTATTCTATTAATAAAATTTTAACGTTATGACAAATCTATAAAATAAAAGGAATTGAGCAAGAAATTATTATTTTTTTTTGGGAGCGCTTATTTTTGTGTGTTTTGCTCCTCAAGCTGCTGGTTGTATATGTCCTGATAATATCCGGAGATGTTTATCAGTGTATCGTGCGTGCCGCGCTGAACGATTTGTCCCTCGTGAAGTACAATAATTTTATCGGCATTTTTAACTGATGAAGGCCTGTGGCTGACTATGATAGTTGTTTTTCCTTCGCGCACGCGGTTGAGGTTATTGAGTATGATCTCTTCGGTTTCTGTATCAACAGCCGACAAACAATCATCGAAAATCAGGATCTTTGGCTCTGATATCAATGCCCTGGCTATCGAGATCCTTTGTTTTTGACCACCTGAAAGCGTGACTCCGCGTTCGCCGATCAGGGTATCGTATTTTTTACTGAACTCCTGAATATTGTGATCGATATAGGCATCCTTGGCTGCCTGTATAACCTCTTCATCCGTGGCATCCTGCTTGCCTATTTTTATATTATTCCTGATGGTATCGGAAAAGAGAAAGGCATCCTGAGGCACAAAGCCGATACTGTTTCTCAGATCAAAAAGATTGACCTCTTTGATTGGAATGCCGTCAATCAGGATGTCTCCGCTGTCGGTATCAAATAACCTGGCCATCAGATTGATAACGGTTGTTTTACCCGAACCTGTCCGGCCCAGTATAGCCAGGGTTTTTCCCTGTTCGATCCTGAAACTCACATCTTTCAGCGCCTCGACCTGCGAGTCTTCATAAGTATAACTAACATTGTTAAAAGCGATGTCTCCTTTGATCACAGACCTTTCGGGCTGCATATTTTCGATGTCCGTTTTTTCTTCCAGAAACTCATTTATCCTTTGCTGGCTTACTTCGGCCTGCTGCACGATCGAGGTTACCCAGCCCACCGTAGCTACAGGCCATGTGAGCATATTTATATAAATAATAAATTCAGCGATGATTCCAATATTATCAATTTCTCCATTGATGTACTGCATCCCACCCACATAGACCACAAGTATATTGCTGATGCCGATCAGGAGCAGCATGGAAGGGAAAAACAGGGCCTGAGCCTTGGACAGGGATATATTTTTTTCCTTGCTCTGTATGGCCAAAGTATTGAAATCTGCGGCAGTTTGCTGCTCAATGCTATAGGCCTTAACCACGTTGATACCCGAAAAGAACTCCTGGGCATAGGTGGTCAGTTTTGACAAATATTGCTGAACTATATTGCTCCTTTTATTAATGGTCATGCTCAGGACATAGATAAGAACAGACAATACCGGGAAGGGCAGCAGGGTGTAGAAGGTCAGCTTGGCATCGATATTAATCATTTTAGCTATGGCAATAACAGACAGCACAAGCATGTTCATGGTGTACATAATGGCGGGTCCGAAATACATCCTGACCTTACCTACATCTTCGCTGATCCGGTTCATGAGATCGCCGGTGCGGTTGCGTTTGTAAAAATTTTGCGAGAGCTCCTGATAATGCTGATAGAGTTCATTTTTAAGATCGAACTCGATCAGTCTGGACATAACGATCAGTGTCTGTCTCATTAAAAAAGTAAAAAAGCCGGAGAGCAGGGCGGCACCAAAGATGAGTAGTATGTTCAGAAACAACTGGTGCTTTACTGTTCCTATATCTGTTATCAGATCCTTGTTGTAATCCTCGACCACATTCAGAGACTCCCTGATCAACTGGGGAACCTGAAGCGCAAAGATCTTGGCAACCGCAGTGATCAGGATCCCGAAAATAAACCTGTACCTGTATTTGTAGAAATATTTATTGAGGTATTGTAATGCTTTCATTACCGATGCACGCAGTTTGAGGATACGAAGATAATCGTTTAAAATCAAAACAGAGATTCATTTTTGGCTGAAATAATATAAAATTTCAGGCTGAATTTCTTCGAAAATAGAGTGTACCGGATCCGGGTGCAATTTTTTAAGAGAGAATCTCTTTGGGCTATTACTTTAATTGTTAAATTTGCGCACATTTTATTTCCCAAAAAATACGATCTTTCTATTATGGTCAACAGAAGACATATTCGAATTAAGGTAATGCAATCCATCTATGCCTTTTTGCAATCAAATGACAGTGTTTTAACCAAAGAGGAAAATTTTCTTAAAGACAATGTGAACAAGACATTGGACTTATTTACACTGCAACTCGAATTGATGGTCGCGGTGGCGAATATGGCCAAGGAACACATAGAGATCAGAAAGAAGAGCTATCTTTCTACACCTGAAAATAAAAACCCGAAACTAAATTTTGTCAACAACCAGGTCATTCAAATGATCCGGGAGGATAAGGTTGTGAATAACTATTTGAAGGAGAACAAGCTGAACAACTGGCAGAACGACAGGGAATACGTGCGCTTGCTGTTGGACGAAGTGCAGAAAAGTGAGCAGTACCGAACGTATATAGCTCTTGCCAAACCAACTTTTAAAGAGGATAAAGATTTTTTTCACACCGTTTTCAAAGAAATTGTGGCTCCGAATGAGAAGTTGTACGATTATTATGAAAGTCTGCATTTGGGCTGGATAGATGATCTGCCATATGTAAATACCTTGATCAGCAAGATGGTGAAAAATTTGAAAAAAGGTGAAAGCCTGGGTTTGAGTGAACTTAAAATAGCAGATGAAGACACAGAATTCATGCTGGACCTATTCAGGAAGACCGTATTGCATGTAAAGGATTATAACGCTGATATTGATATTATTACCCCAAATTGGGACAATGAAAGAATTGCAGAACTGGATATGATCCTGATCAAAATGGCTATAACCGAATTCTTGAAATTCCCATCCATACCAACAAAAGTCAGTATAAATGAATACATAGAGATTGCCAAGGATTATTCCACAGCGAACAGCAGTTTCTTTATAAATGGTGTACTGGATAAACTGTTAAAAGAATATCAGCAAAAGGACAGGGTAAAGAAAATTGGACGGGGTTTGATGTAATTATTCTTATATTTGTAAAAAATTTTATGACCATGAATTTTAGAATATTTATTAATGTATTTGTTATTGCCCTGCTGCTTGTTTCCTGCAAAAAGGACGATCCCATTTCAAAGATCAATAAGCAAAATGTTGAGAAAGCCCAGCAAAGAGATTATTCTCAGAAATATGAGGCACCCCTGATCAAATTCGACAGAACTGAGCATGATTTTGGAACAATAAAAGAAGGGGATATCGTTGAAACCGAGTTCACTTTTAAAAATGACGGAAAAAGTGAACTGATCATCAGTTCTGCAACCGCTACTTGTGGCTGTACCGTTCCTGAATATCCGAAAGAACCCATTTTACCGGGTCAGGAGGGCAGAATAAAGGTGAAATTTGATTCCAATCACAGGCCCAACAAGCAACAAAAAGAAGTAAATCTCACTACCAATACTGAAAACGGTACAGAAAAATTATTAATTAAAGCAATGGTTACACCCAAGGCTTCTTAACAACAAAAAACAATGATATATACTACGATTTTTTTACAAACCGGCGGCAGCAACCTGGGGAATATTATTCTGATCCCCCTGATGTTTTTGGTAATTTATTTATTTATGATCAGACCACAGATCAGAAGACAGAAACTGGAAAAGAAATTTCAGGCATCCATTTCAAGGGGCGCTAAGGTGGTAACCACCAGCGGAATTCACGGAAAAGTGGTTGAATTGAATGATTCAGACAACACTTGTGTAATTGAAACGAGTGCAGGCAAAATTAAATTTGAGCGTTCTGCGATCTCTATGGATCTGAGCAAAAAATATATCACCGAGGAAGAGAAGAAAGCTTAATTCTTATGTGATCAAATATAGCAAGGAGTTCGGTATTCACTGAACTCCTTTTTTTTATACCTTTAAAAAAAAAACTTTGAAGCCCAAGAGATCGAAACAAGCAATGGAGGAGGCGCAGAACAATAAAAAACTGCGTATTTTTTTGTTTTTTCTTTCACTTTCCTTTGTGTTCTGGCTGCTCATTAATTTATCAAAGACCTATACCGTTGATATACCGTTTCGTTTGGAATATGTAGATCTTCCGGGCAAAAAATTGTTTCAAAGTGATCCGGATCATCAGGTTATAATCAGTTTAAAAGCGGCCGGATTCAAAATCATAAGGTATAAGATCAAAAAAAATACACTTGAATACCCGCTGAGCAATATCAAACGAAAAGGAAACAAGACTTACTATTCATTAACCAAATCCAACCTCAGTTATTTACAGTCTCAGTTGGCAGATGAAGCCACTGTATTAAAAGTCAAACCGGACAGCTTGTTTTTTGACCTGGGAGAAAGGAGCTTTAAAAAAGTAAAAGTAATGAGGGGTCAGGGTCTGAAATTCAGAAGGGGGTATGATTTGGTTGGCAGTTTAAACATTTCACCGGAACTGCTTGTTATCTCCGGACCCAAAGGAATTCTGGACACGATCAGATCAATCGACCTCGGAGCTGTTGATCTGAGAGAGATCATAGGTTCCTTTGAGCAAAAAGTGAGTCTGAAGAGTCCTGATAATAAAATATCCCTCGAACCTTTGGAGGTGACTATAAAAGGCCGTTTGGACAAGTTTACTGAAGGTACTTTTGAACTCGAATACAAGGTAATTAATGTGCCCTCAAATGCCATCATAAGCACTTTCCCGAAAGAGATAAAACTTGTTTTTCAGGTTCCCCTGTCGGATTATGATAAAGTGAGCGCGGAGGGATTTGAGGTCATCTGCGATTACAGGGATAGTAAAAACAACAAACTGGACCACCTCATACCTCGCGTAGTAAAAAAGCCTGAGTTTGTAAGTGCCGTCAGGGTGGTTCCCAATAAAGTGGAGTATCTGATAAAAAATTGATAAATGGTAATTGTTGGTTTAACAGGAGGTATAGGCAGCGGTAAGAGTACGGTTGCGAAAATGTTTCAAAATTTGGGTATTCCGGTTTATTTTGCTGATAACGAGGCTAAAAGACTCATGAGGGAATCCGTTGAAGTAAAGAAAAAGTTGTTGCTCACCTTTGGCAAGGAAACGTTTGTTCAGGATGTTTTGAATACCGCATATCTTGCAGAGATCGTTTTTAATGACCGCGCCAAACTCGATCAGTTAAACGCCATAGTACATCCGGCTGTGGAAGCCGATTTCAGGGTTTGGGTCAGCAAACAAGCGGGCGGAATAGTAATGCAGGAAAACCCGCTCATCTTTGAAAAGAAAAGCCAAAATAATTATGATAGGGTCATATTGGTTACAGCTCCTCCGGCAAAAAAAATGGAAAGACTGAAATTGAGGGATCAGGCTACGGAAAAGGAAATTGAAGCAAGGATGAACAACCAGATGAAGGATGAGGAAAAAATGGCTTCAGCTGATTTTGTGATCCTGAATGATGAGCTAAAAGAAACAGAAAAGGAAGTATTCAGAATTTATAATCAATTGCTGTCTATCCGCTGAATTATATATAAAATGCATTATATTGTTAAATAAATTAGAATATTTGTTAAGAGATGTTAAATGATTTTAAATCAGATAAAGTTATTCTAAATTTGTTGTGATGAGTAAAAAAATATTTGTACTTTTAATTGCATTTATGTGTATTTCCCTGATCGGAATTATCGCTGTGCAAATATTTTGGATCAAGGGTGCTGTGGAAATTCGTGAAGAGCAGTTCTCAACCGGTGTCCGGTATGCCCTGGCCAATGTTTCGGAGAACATTCAGAAAAGAGAATTTGTGGATAATGTCACGAAGTTTGCTCCGATTCTTGACAGTCTGACTAAGCTGGAGGAGCGCGGTGTAAGGGATTTTTTCTACCAGCAGATCGATACAGGCAGAAACGAGATCTTTACTTACAGACAGCGGGTGCTGGAGAATAATTACAAAACACAGATCAGTCCCCTGGATGTTGATATTCAGGAATTTAAAACCCTGATCAGCGAGCAGGAGACGGAGATAAAAAAGATAGCGTTTAAATCGAAGGATTTTGCAGAATTGACTCCGGATCAACGGATCGTTAAAATAGAAAAATTGGACAAGTACGACAAACTTGTATATGAACAATATTTTAATACGATCAATAGCAGGGTTCCTGTTTCGGACAGGGTTTCTGAGCAGGAGATCCAGATGAATCTGGAAAATGAATTGAGAGCGCGAAATATTACTGCTGATTTTGAATATGCGGTTTATATTGAAGATTTGATGACCCGTTTAAAATCGGAAGATTTCGAGTTGATTACCGGAAACAGCTATGAGGTGCCGATGTTTGTCAATTCAGATGGCCTCAGCGAATATAAACTGGTGGTGAGCTTTCCCCAAAAGAAAGCGTATATTTTGTCGAGCATCTTTTTGAATCTGCTGCTGGCGGCCATATTCATTCTGGTGATCATTTCAGTTTTTGCAAGTTCTTTGTACCAAATGTTAAAGCAAAAGAAAATATCTGAGATCAAAACGGATTTCATCAACAACATGACCCACGAATTTAAAACACCGATCGCCACGATCAATCTGGCGATTGATGCCATTAAAAATCCGAAGATCATTGATGATAAAGAAAAAGTGATCAGGTATGCAGAAATGATCCGGGAAGAAAATAAAAGGATGCACGCCCAGGTAGAAAACGTTTTAAGAATATCCAAACTGGAAAAGAAACAGCTGGATCTTACAAAAGGAGTGGCAGATATTCATGAAATTATTGATGAAGCGGTAAAACATGTCAATCTCATCGTGACCAACAGGGAAGGATATATCAATAAGCATTACAAGGCGGCAAACAGCAAGGTGCTGGTTAGTAAATTGCACTTTACCAACGTGATTATCAATATTTTGGACAATGCGATCAAGTATTCCAAAGATGCGCCGAAAATTGACATTTATACAGACAATTACAGAAATAAGATCATAATAAAAATTTCAGACCAGGGAATCGGGATGAACAAAAATGTGCAAAAGAAAATATTCGATAAATTTTACCGTGAGCAAAGAGGTAACATCCATGACGTAAAAGGGCATGGATTGGGTTTGGCCTATGTCAGAAGCATTACAGAATTACATCACGGGTCTGTTTATGTTGAAAGTGTAAAGGATAAAGGAAGTACCTTTATTATTAATCTACCATTAATTTAATTAACATTATTATGGCAAGTAAAAAAATACTCCTTGTGGAAGATGATCCGAATTTCGGAACAGTATTGAAAGACTATCTCACTTTAAGTGATTATAACGTAACCCATGCCAAGGATGGTTTGGATGGGCTGATCGCCTTTAAAAATGACGATTTTGACATTTGTATTTTGGATGTGATGATGCCGAAAAAGGACGGTTTCACCCTGGCGAAAGAGATTCGTGCGATCAATCCGGAAATCCCGATCATGTTCCTTACTGCCAAAACCATGAAAGAGGATGTGCTGAAAGGATATCAGGCAGGAGCAGATGATTATCTGAATAAACCTTTTGACAGTGAGGTCTTGTTGTACAAGATCAAGGCCATCCTGCAGCGCAAGGAAAATGAATCTGCCGATGAGGACAACCAGTTCGAATTTGAGGTAGGTGATTTTCACTTCGACTCAAAGCTCCGACAGCTGGTATATAAGCGTGGTCAGGCCATTAAACTTTCTCCAAAGGAAAATAAATTACTGAAACTTCTGGTGATCTACAAGAATGACCTGCTGCCACGAGAACTGGCACTGACTAAAATCTGGAGAGACGACAATTATTTTACCAGCAGGAGCATGGACGTTTATATAGCCAAATTGAGAAAATACCTCAAGCCGGATGGAAGGGTGGAAATTGTCAATATCCATGGTGAAGGTTTCAGGCTGGTTGTGGATAAGTAAGCAGGCATGGGATGGCACAATTGATCAGACTGTATGAAGAAAATCCAAACCCAAAACAAATAAACCAGGTAGTTGAGGTATTAAAAAAAGGTGGAATCATCATTTACCCGACCGACACGGTTTATGGTCTGGGTTGCGATATCACGAACAACGCTGCCATGGAACGGGTGGCGCGCCTCAAGAACATCAATCTGGAAAAAGCCAATCTCTCTTTTATCTGTTATGATCTCAGCAATCTGTCTGATTATACCCGACAAATCGATACGCCCACCTATAAAATTTTAAAAAGAGCTCTCCCGGGCCCTTTTACTTTTATACTGGAAGGCAATAACAATCTTCCAAAAGTTTTTAAAAGAAAAAAAACGGTGGGCATCAGGATACCGGACAATAATATTATCAGAGAAATAATCAGGCAACTTGGCAATCCCGTTGTATCCACTTCAATTTACGATGAAGATGAACTGATTGAATACACCACCGATCCGGAATTGATCTATGAGAAATGGAAAGACCTGGTGGATGTGGTCATTGACGGTGGTTTTGGCGGAAATATTCCCTCTACCATTATCGATCTGACGAAAGATGAACCGGAGGTCGTGCGCGTGGGTAAAGGAAACCCGGATGTATTTTAGTCTATCCGGCGTGTTCCAGTTCCTGATAATTCCTGGTTAATTTCTTTAAGAAGTACCCGAAAACCAGTTTGTAGATACACCACAGCACAAACAATACCAGGACAAAGAGCACACTTGATATGACCCAGACCAGCGCAATATTTGTTTTTTCAGGCAAGGTTGTTAAAAAGGCTTTGGAATTAAAAACTTCATAGAACATGTGAAAGCCTATGATGGCCGCAATGGTAAGGTTGTAATAGATGTAATACTTCACAGTTTTTCTTGTGCTGATTATATGCTGCATCAGCATTTTTACGCTGGTATCAGCTGAAATATTTCTGTAATTCCTGAAAAAAAGGTATACGAAGACCAAAATGATCACCAAATGAATGCCCAGGTAAATATTGACCATATTCGTAAGGCCGTATTTTTCGTTAAACTCCCTCGAGGCTTCAAAATCGGTAAACAGGAAAAAAATATTGGGCAAAATAAATTCCAGGATACTGATTATGAGTATCCACTTTACCACTGAAGAGGATCTTTGGCGCATCATTCCCTGCAGTTCATCCTTCGAGAATTTTAGAGTTTCAGTCTCCTGCTGCCTCCAGAGCTCCTTCATGTTTTTCAACTGATTCATTTGTTATGGGTTAAGTATGTTCTTTAATTTCGTTTTAGTACGGTTCATTTTTACCCTGGCATTAATTTCCGTAATTCCCAGCGTTAATGCGATTTCTTCATAGCTTTTGTCTTCCAGATACATCAGAGCCAGGGCCTTTTCAATATCATTCAGGCTGTGTATCGCCTTGTACAGCAAGTCTAATTGCCTGTCCTGCTTATCATTATACTCACTGAATTCCAAATCGATTTTATTTTCCAACAGGGGTGTGGTTTCAATATTCCTCTTGTTCTTCCGGTATAAAGAGATTGCCGTATTGAAAGAAACCCGGTACATCCAGGTACTGAATTTAGATTCCCCTCTGAACTTGGGATAAGCGCTCCATAACTGTATCGTTATTTCCTGAAACAGATCTTTATGGGCGGCATCATTGTTGGTATAGGTTCTGCAAACCTTATGTATGATGTTTTGATGCTTGTCAAGCTCAGATAAAAATTTGGTCTCCAGATCCTTTGTCACCTGCTCAGTAAGTTTAACAATTAGTCTTAAAAATAACCATTTTGTTACATTACTCTTTAAAGAATTGAAGATTATTACGGTTCATCCGGCAAAAAAGACAATTCAGCACTATTTTTTTTCATATTAAATCCGCTCTCACCACTTTTGCTGTGTAAATCATGACAATCTTAAAACCCTTCATTATGTTAAAAATTATTGTAGTGCTCATTTCGTATCTGATTTCTTATGTTGCCCAGGCTCAAAACATGACGGATACATCAGTTCAATCCGGTGGTGGAAGGGTAATGGCAAGGGTGCAGAACATCAGAAACAATGTGGGTTCAGTGTATTTTGCGCTATATGATTCGCAGGAAAATTTCAACAACCGGATTACACTTGAGAGCAAACGAGCGGTTGTAATGGATAACCGTGTTGAGGTTGTCTTTGAAAATCTACCTCAAAGGTCGTATGCAATTGTTTGTTTTCACGATGCCAACAACAATGGCAAGATGGATTTTGATGAAAGCGGCATGCCTCTTGAAGATTACGGCACATCAGCGCAAAACCGTTCTTTTGGACCGCCTTCATACAGAGATGCACAATTTGAAGTAAAAGATAAAGAGCTTACCTTTGATATTAAATTTTAAGGTTCTCATACTATGCAAAACAGGCTCAAACACGGAATTACTGCATTTTCAATTGGGGTTCTCGTTTTTATTATCGGGACCTGGTTCTGGGCTGAAGGTTTTCATCATCCGATAGCAGAGCTGATCCTCTCTTTTTCGATTTATCAGATGTATGCCTTTGCAATCTTTTTTGCCAATTCAGAATTTTTTAAGTTCATTGGTAGTTCTCAGAGAAATGAGAACAATCTGGTCAAAAAACTGGCCACGGGCTTTGTGGGATCCGTGCTCATCACCACTCTTGTTTTGGTAATTCTTCGTTTTATTGTCAGGGTTTATTTCTTTGGCGGGAATCCGGAGACCTTTCTGGATAATTCCAAAACCTATTTCTTTTTTGGGATTACGATCACCGTGATCATCAACCTGATCTTCATGCTGATCTATTTTTATAAAGAAATTGCCGAGCGGAAAATAACAGCTTCTCAATTTGTGGCAAAAACAGAAACGGCAAGGTACGAATCCCTTAAAAGTCAGTTAGATCCGCACTTTTTATTCAACAGTTTAAATGTGCTCACCTCATTGATTGGCGAGAACCCGGCTTTGGCGGAGAAATTTTCCACCAAACTTTCAAAGGTATATCGCTATGTACTGGAACAAAAAAGCAAGGACCTGATACCCTTGCAGGAAGAGTTGGATTTTGCGAGAACGTATATGGATCTGTTGAAAATGAGATTTGAAGCGGCCATTGTTTTTGAAATTCCGGAATCCACTTCTCATGATGATTTAAAAATAGTGCCTTTATCACTGCAGATCCTGCTGGAAAATGCGGTAAAACACAATGTGATCAGCGATGATTCTCCACTGGTAATAAAAATATTTGAAGACCGGGGCAGCCTGGTGGTACAAAACAGTTTGAACAAGAAAAACAGCCTCGATAGGAGCACAAAGATCGGACTTAAAAATATAACCGACAGGTATGCCCTCATCACCAAAAGAAATGTAGTCATCAGGGAGGAAAATGATAATTTCACGGTCTCCCTGCCATTATTAACCCAAAAAATCAAAAATATGAACACAAATACACAAAAAATTCAGGAGAGCAAGTATTTACGAGCGAAACAAAAGGTAGCAGCCATAAAGGAATTTTATTCGAGTCTGCTGTCTTATATCATCGTCATTCCGATCTTGTATTATATCTGGCACAGGTATACACCGTTTACCATTCAATGGTTCTGGTTTCCTCTGGTAGGCTGGGGTATCGGATTGATCTTTCATGCCTTCAATGCCTTTGGTAATCCGATCTTTGGGATTGACTGGGAGGAAAGAAAGATCAAAGAAATCATGAAAGAAGACGAAAAAAATTATTGGGAATAATTAAATTATAAAAAAATGGAAGATAAAAACAAAATTGACAGGTATTTAGAGGCTAAGAAACAGGTAAGCGAGATCAAAGGATTCTATATTCATTTGCTCGTGTATATCATAGTGAATCTCTTTATTATCTTTGGTATTTTTTCGAAGGTAAAATTCGAGGAGATCAATTTTTGGATGTTCTCTACCGCATTTTTCTGGGGTATTGGTCTGTTTTTTCACGGCTTTGCCGTATTTGGCAAAAACTTAGTTTTTAACAAGGAATGGGAGGAGCGTAAGATCAGGGAAATTATGGAGAAAGACAAAAATGAATATTGGGAGTAAAATAAATATTTAACAATGAAAGTTGTAATCATTGAAGATGAGAAGCCTGCTGCCCGCAGGCTTTCCAGGCTCGTAGAACAGATGGGATATCAGGTGGAGCAGTTGCTGTATTCCGTTCAGGAAGCCGTGCAATGGTTTTTGTCCAATCCGCATCCGGATTTGATACTGATTGATATACAGTTGTCTGATGGCCTGTCTTTTGAGATCTTTGATGAGGTCGAGATCCAAAGCCCTTTGATTTTCACTACGGCCTATGATGCCTATGCTCTCAAAGCATTTAAATTAAACAGTGTGGATTACCTGCTTAAACCCATTGATGAGGACGAGCTGAAAAATGCGATCGATAAATTTCGTAACAGACATGCAGAGGACAGAACTTCAATAGAAGCCATAGCCCAAATTAAAAGAATGCTGATGGGCAATGCAGAAAAAAATTACAAAAAGCGGTTTATTATTCGGGTCGGGCAACATTTAAAAATGGTGGCGATTGAGGATGTTGTTTGTTTTTACAGTGAAAACAAAGGGACCTATATGCATACGGCGGACAACAGAGACCACCTGCTGGATGAAACCCTTGATGAAATTGAATTGTTGACGGATCCCGAAAAGTATTTCAGAATAAACAGGAAATACCTTATTCGCATTGATGCCATTCAGGATATGATAGCCTACAGCAATAACAGGCTAAAATTAAAACTGAGCCATTGTGACGGGGATGACCTGATCGTGAGCAGAGAAAAGGTAAAAGCCTTTAAGAACTGGTTGCACTGACCGGGTTATATTTTCAGATCCGTGTTTTAATTCTGAAAAAAACTAAAGCAGGTTCCTCCGTATTTTTTTGTCTGGATAAACTGAGGTTCCAATGACAGATCTGTATAAGGAGCGTGTTCAACCACCAGCATGCCACCCGCTTCCAGCAGTTCTTTTTCAAATACCCGGTGAACCAGCAGCTCGAATTTTTCTTTTGGCAATTCATAAGGAGGATCAGCAAAAATAACATCAAACTTTTTATTTGTTCTTTCAAGAAAAGTAAAGACATCACTTTTTACGGTGATGATACCATAGGCCAATTCATTGCTGATCTTTTGAATAAACTGAATGCAACCTTGATGCTGATCTACAGAGGTGATATCATTTGAACCTCTTGAGGCAAATTCAAAACTGATGTTCCCGATCCCTGAAAAAAGATCGGCAACCGTGATCTCGTCAAAAGAAAAATGGTTATTGAGGATATTGAACAAAGCTTCTTTCGCCATATCTGTTGTAGGGCGAACAGGCAGGTTGCTGGGAGCGATTAATTTCTTTCCTTTATTTTTACCCGAGATGATGCGCATTAATACTGGTGTAAGAGTATGTAGAACTGCCTCTGAATATCATCCGTAAAACTCTCGTGCAGTACAAGATTGCTCCTGCTTTCGATTAGCGTTACATTTCTTATATATTGATAAGCGATCTCGTAGAGCGTGTCATTTTTTATGACATTTCCTGTTAAAACCAGTTCAAAGTATTCCGGATTAAAATTGAGCTGTTCCGCAGTGAACAGTATATAGTAAATAAAATCAGCTTTGTTTTCATAGGTAAAACTATTGTACAATTGCAATTGGTTGTTCGCTATGGCCACGAGGTCGAAATAGTTTTCCCTTACATTTATAAAAATATGAGGCTTTTCGCTGAACCTGTACAAATCGAGCAAACTTTGCAGCAATACGGTTCCGGAATGCTTGTACTCGAATTCACCCAATTTATCGAACAAAAAATTGTTTACATTCACAAAGGGTATATACACATTGACCAAGTCATGGTTGAGTAGCTGATCAAAGGCAATGAAGTCGTTTCTGTAGATCTTTAAATTGTATTTTAAATACTGGGGCAGACTGTTCTCATCGAAAAGTGCTTTCGGTACGATCGAGGCCAGGTTGTTTACATGGGTAACGCTAACACTGGAAAACTTTTTCTGTAAAACAGGTTCATTTTCAAAAGCCTCTTTCACGTTTTCCAGAAGCTTATGAGGGATGTTAGAGCTAACTGCAAATGGAGTATGTCCCAGTGTTTCAACACTTTTACTTACTTTGTTTATTGCACAAAAAGAAAATCCATCCAAACTTATTTGGATGGACAGATGATTTTCTTCTGGTTTATTAAACTCAGCCGTACTTTTATTTATCTGTATTTTCTTCTTTATTATCATATAACGGAGGCCAATTACCATTTGGATTAACTTCAGTTAAAGATCCAACTGAAATAAATTCGCCGGGAACATTAATACCTCCCAGCTGTTCTTTTTCCTGACGGATCATGTCTTTATCCAATCCCTCCAAAACAACTGCCTTGTCAACTTTTACTTCAAATACAGGCGTTTTGACCCCTTGTACTTTCTCAATAAAACCAACCTGCACATCAAACTGTTTATCGGTACCCGGTATGTTAAACATATCCTTATAGTTTTTACCTGCAAAACTCTCCTTTACCGGTTTAAAACCGATGGTATCAACTACTCTTTTTTCTACATCCACAGTAATCGCTCCTCTTTTTTCTGTAACTACCACGTTCTTCACATTGGTAATTGCGAATTGGGCAGTGTCAATAAAGGCGATAAGGCCCACTTTGTTGTCGGTATACTTTCGGTTCACTTCCGCATAGGCCAATTCGGCATCCCGGATCATTTTAAGATTATCGATAACTTTCGTATATCTTTCCTGTTTGGTCTGATTGAATTTAATGGGCGCCATAATGGAAGTATACACTTTATAGCCTAAAAAAATAATTAATGCCCAAAGCACAACTGATAATAAAGGCTTGATTTTGTGCGGTATAACATTAACAATTAATACAGCTAACAATGCAACAACAATAATTGCAACAATAATAATTAGAACTGAAGTCATTTTTGATTTATTTTATTAATATAAGGTCAAAGGCAAATCTACAAAATATTTTTTATGTTAAAAGAATTTATTTTGATTAAAGTCATATTTTGTTTATTCAATTTTTATATGAAGTTGCGTTGAAAAAGTGAGTACTTTTAAGCTCGTTTTTTTTTTATTCAAGGGCAAGGATTTCAATAAACGGTTGCCCGGTTTTGTAAATAATTTTTTCAGTATTCCTATGCAGATTGATCAGGCGGAAATATATAACAAGCTCATCAACCAATTCCCCCATGAGCCCACTGCGCTGCAGGCTGTCTTGCTCAAAAAGCTGGCTCACTATATCATCGCTAAGGACGACAGATCTTTTTTTCTCATAAAAGGCTATGCGGGAACAGGTAAAACAACCATCATCAGCGCACTGGTAAATACCCTGCCTTTTGTTCATCAGAAAGCTGTGTTACTGGCCCCCACCGGACGTGCAGCAAAAGTGATCGCAAGCTATTCCGGCAAGGAAGCACTGACCATTCATAAAAAGATCTATTACCCCACGAAAAACAAAAGTGGCGGTGTGAATTTTGTCCTGCAAAAGAACAAGCATGCGAACACCATTTTTATCGTTGACGAAGCCTCCATGATCCCTGACAACCAAAGTGATCTGAAGTTATTTGAAAACGGCTCTTTGCTCGACGACCTGGTAGGTTATATCGATTCGGGTAAGCATTGCAAGCTCATCCTGATTGGTGACACAGCACAGTTACCCCCGGTGCAAAATGAAGACAGCCCTGCGCTGAACAGCGATTCCCTTCAAAAAAAATTTGGGAGAAATATTTACGAGATAGAGTTAAATGAGGTGACCAGGCAACAGCAAAATTCGGGCATCTTGCACAATGCCACTGAATTAAGGATGATCTTGCAGCAGGAGTCCGATGAGTCCTTTAAATTTTCTATGAAATTTCCTGATATAGTCAGGCTGGTTGAAGGAGATGATATCCTGGATGCGTTTACCCGATCCTACAGCAAACCCGGTATAGAGGATACCTGCCTGATCGTGAGGTCGAACAAAAGAGCAAATGCATACAACCAGCAGATCAGAACCCGCATATTGGACAGAGAGGCAGCGATCTCGGCAGGGGATTACCTCATGGTTGTAAAAAACAATTACTACTGGCTGGAAGACTCAAAAGAAGTGAGTTTTATCGCCAATGGCGACATTGGAGAGGTAATGCGGATCTATAAATACACAGACCTGTACGGCTTTCACTTTGCTGAGGTGCAGCTCCGGCTGATAGATTATCCCGGGCAGGCTCCATTTGATACAGTGATCCTGCTGGATACGCTTACGAGTGAATCCCCCTCGCTCACATTTGAAGAGTCGAACAGGTTGTATCAGGAAGTAGCCCAGGATTATTCCGGCTTTAAATCAAAATATAAAATCATGCTCGCAATCAAAGAGAACAAGTTCTTTAATGCGCTTCAGGTAAAGTTTTCATATGCTGTTACATGCCACAAATCTCAGGGTGGACAATGGAAGAATGTATTTATTGAACAACCTTATCTGCCAAATGGTCAGGATATTTCTTATTTTCGCTGGCTGTACACTGCAATTACACGCGCACAGGAAAAATTATTTTTAATCGGATTTAACAATGAACATTTTCAACAGTAAACCCAGTTTTTTGGCAGCCGTTTTGCTCATGCTGATAACAGCTTGCTCCACTACAAAAAGAATTGAAAAAAACATTTCAGAACAAAATGAAAAAGAGACTTTTTTCAGGGGTTTGGTGGTTTTTGACCCCACCCTGAACAAGGAACTCATCAATTACAACGGTGAAAAATATTTTACCCCGGCTTCCAATACCAAATTGTTTACCTTTTATGCAGCCTATAAAACGTTCAAAGACTCTGTTGCAGGATTGCATTATTACCGGAATGCAGATTCACTGGTGATACGTGGTACCGCAGATCCTTCATTTCTTTACGGTTTTGAGGAAAGCAAAATACTGCCGTTTTTGCAATCTGTCAGTCAAAATATATATGTCATTGATGAGAACATAGATGAAGCTGTTTTTGGTGAAGGCTGGGCCTGGGATGACTATACCTATAATTATATGATAGAAAAAAATCTTTTCCCCATATATGGGAATTTTGTCAGGATCAACAAAACAGGACAAAATAGTTCAGCTGTACCCACATTTTTCACGAAACAAATTGAAGTAAACAACCAGCAACAGCAGCGAAGAAATGCAGCAGAAAATACCTTTTTTGTAAAATCCGGAGAAGAATTTAAGAACAGAGAGGTGCCGTTTAAGACTTCCAACCAGTTGGTAGCCGACCTGCTGAGCGAGTCTTTGAACAAAAAAGTTACACTCATTCCGGCTGGTTATAAAAGAGATCTAAAGCCTTTTTACAGTGTTGCCTATGATTCTTTGTACAAACAAATGCTGGTCATCAGCGACAATTTTATCGCCGAACAACTCATGCTGCAGGTGGGCAAGGAGCTGTCAGGGAAGTACAGCGTTGAAGAAGGGATCGATCAGGCATTGAAGACATATATGGCCGATATCCCACAAAAGCCCAGGTGGACAGACGGTTCCGGACTTTCGAGATACAATTTGTTCACCCCTGAAAGTATGGTGTACCTGTTAAAGAAAATGTACTCAGAGATACCCCGTGAAAAACTGTTTTCCTATTTTCCGGTTAGCGGCCATTCAGGAACTCTTAAAAATTCATTTAAAAATGAAAAACCATTTATATACGCTAAAACAGGTACCTTATCCAATAATTTTAATTTAAGTGGTTACCTGATAACGAAAAAGGGAAAAGTGCTGATTTTTAGCTATATGAATAATCATTATATGGGTTCTTCCAATGAGCGGAAGGCAGAGATGGAACAGATCTTTTTGGAACTGTACGAAAAGTATTGAATTGGCAGCACAATTAATGCATTAGGTTCAAAGTTCAAGGTTCAAGGTTCAAGGTTCAAGGTTTGTGGTTAAAAAGTTGAAATGTTGAAATGTTGAAATGTTGAGTAGTGATATTAAATACTCTATATCTAAAGGTTTGCCTACATGCATTAGGCAGGTTCAAGGTTTATTAAGCAAAGGATAGACCGGCTAGCTGATATTAACCACGTGTCTTTAAACTAAAAATATACCCCGGAGGGGTTTAACATAAATAGCCCGGCAAGGCAGGGTTAAGAGTTAAGATTCTTCTGTTTTTAACGAATTCGACGATTTTATAAAGTTTTCAATATAATCAATGATCTCATTTGGCGGAGTATCGAAATCAAACCAACGAATTTCCTTGTCTTTGTTGAACCAGGTATACTGTCTCTTGGCGAACCGCCTCGAATTCTTTTTGATCTCCTCTACGGCAAATGCTAAAGAAATCTGACCCTCCAGGTATAAAAAGAGCTCCTTATACCCAACAGTTTGCAGGGCATTTAAGTCTTTATAAGGGATCAGACTTTTTACTTCCTCCAGCAAACCCTGTTCCATCATCTGATCCACCCGTCGGTTGATCCTGTCGTATACCAGATCCCTGGGTGCGGTAAGACCGATCTTGACAGGGATAAAATTTCTGTGAGATATCTGATCTGTCAGAAAAGAAGAATAGGGCAGGCCTGTACCCAGGCAAACTTCAAGGGCACGTATCAGCCGTTGTGAGTTCTCCAAATCGATCTTCCGGTAAGTTTCAGGGTCTAAATCTTTTAGTTTCTCCTGTAAGACGCTGATACCTTCTTTTATAAGCAGATCTTTTAAATCTCTGCGGATTGCAGGATCTAGCTCAGGAAAAGCATCGAATCCCCTTAGCACGGCATCCACATACAAACCGCTGCCGCCTGTCATGACCAGCACCTGGTGCTGCCGGTGGAGTTCAGCGATCTTAGCAATAGCATCCCTTTCAAAATCACCTACCGTATAGTCTTGCAATACAGACCTGTCCTGAATAAAATGATGCCGTACGGCAGAGAGCTCTGTGTTGTCCGGAACAGCCGTACCTATGCGCATTTCTTTATAAAACTGACGGGAGTCGCTGGAGAGGATCTCCGTATTAAAATACCTCGCCAGCTGAATGGCAAGCGCTGTTTTGCCAATCGCGGTCGGACCGATAATGCTGATCAGGTACTTGTTATTCATGTTCAACAAAATTAGTATTTAAATCAGTGAGACTATAATTTTGAGGAGCAAAATTATTTAGTCGAACTCCTGCCGGCCAGACAGGCGGGGATCCTGAGCTTGTCGAACGATCTTATGGGTGTTATTCCCCGCTTCTTGTGTTGCATAAAAAAGTAGTTACTTTAAGACACAGGGACCGCTCGCGACGAGGAGTTTCATTTATTATTAAGAACAGAATTCTTGCGAGGATGGTATTCAAGTATGATCTGACCATCAATATTTTTTCTTCAAAATAAGTTGACAGAAAATACGTTATACTCTAAGTTTTATGCCATCTGATGCACCCTTATAAAATCACCATACTTACCTTCTGTTTGTTTTTTTTAACAGTTG
>JBFYPZ010000007.1:0-30051 GCA_041303035.1 Flavobacteriaceae bacterium | reverse complement strand
CGCAAGCAAAGTTTTTCCGGTACCGGCAACACCCTGCAGGGCCACGAGCTTTATATCGTCATTTAAAAGGGCATCTAAACCAAAGGTTTGTTCTGCATTCTTTGGCTTAACACCATATACATATTTTTTCTCTACCTTTTCAATTTCATCTGTTTTGCCGTTATACCGTGCTAAAACAGAGTTCGTGCAATTGTTTAAAATGTAGTATCCATTGGCTAATTTCTGCGAGCCCAGCACACCATTTTCTTTGATGACTGATTTTTGATAGATCTTTTTGATCACATTGGCGTCAATGCCATCAATAATGGGAGAGCTTTTCGAAACGGTTTGTATGTTTTTTACCTTTCCGGTCAGGTAATCTTCAGAGGGCAGTCCGATTGCTTTTGCCTTAATGCGCAGGTTGATATCTTTGGTAACCAGCACAACATGTGCATTTTTTTCTTCAGCAAGCAGGCCTGCGGCTGAATTGATGATCTTGTGGTCATTTTTTTTGCTCAAATAAACTTCTTCGGCGTCAACGGCAGGTTGGAGATGGTCAAGAATTACCTTGAGTTTACCCTTATTTTCTCCTAAAGAGATCCAAGAATTAAGGCCATGGTTTTCGGAAAGCTTATCCAGAAAACGAATGACTTCCCTCGCCTCAAAGTTTTTAGTATCATTTCCTATTTTAAAGTTATCGAGCTCTTCCAGCACCGTGATGGGGATTGCGACATCGTGTTCTTCAAAATTGTTCAGGGCATCGTGATCGAATAATAAAACAGAAGTGTCAAGTACAAAAATCTTGCGTTTTGCAGGTATCTTTTTCATATAAAAATTTAGGGTTTTAATCCGGTCATCAGAAATAAGCAATGGTATCTTATTCTCATTATTTTTCCTTGTTTTAGTAAAAGCGGCTTTTCCGCAAGGAGAACTTTAGGGAAGTTAGCAAAAAAATGGAGGATGATAATTTGGTTTTTTGAAAATGCCGTCAAACTTATTAACAACTTATCAAATAGATCTCAGGGTGTTCAATGCCTTCTGAAGGCTTGTAATATGGATGAATGTGATCAGTAGGCGCAATCCTTGTTTGGTTTCCTTTTCTTTCATCACACAAATATTTGGGTTATTTTGAAGAAATTTTAGGACGTCTGTAAACCTGTCTGATTCAAAAAAAGGACTCTTTTGATCGGCTATAAAATAACCGTATAACCTTTTATCTTTGAGTACTACCCTTTCCAATCCCAGTCTTTTTGCTTCCCATTTGAGCCTCACGCTGTCTAATAGGTCAATTACCTGAGAAGGCAGGGGGCCAAAACGGTCGATCATCCCGGACTCGAATTTTTGAAGTTCTGATTCTGTATTCAGTTCGTTCAATTCCCTGTAAAGGTTCATCCTTTCTGAGATAACATTTACATAATCATCCGGGATAAGAATTTCCAGATCCGTATCTATTTGTACCTCGCTCACGTAGTCCTTTTTCTTTTCCTGTTTATAGAGGTCCTTGAATTCATTTTCTTTCAGTTCTTCAATGGCCTCATTCAATATTTTCTGGTAAGTCTCAAAACCGATATCATTTATAAATCCGCTTTGCTCGCCACCCAGCAGGTCTCCGGCGCCTCTTATTTCAAGATCTTTCATAGCGATCTGGAAGCCACTGCCCAGGTCGGAATGCAGTTCCAGTGCCTGTATTCTCTTTCGGGCATCATCGGTCATCATGTGGTAAGGAGGGGTGATAAAATAGCAGAAAGCTTTTTTGTTGGACCTTCCAACCCTTCCACGCATCTGGTGCAGGTCGCTCAAACCAAAATTATTGGCATTGTTAATAAAGATGGTATTCGCATTGGGTACATCGAGTCCGCTTTCCACAATGGTGGTTGAAACCAGCACGTCGAATTCGTTGTTGATAAAGCCGAGCATCAGCTGTTCCAGTTTTTTGCCGTCCATTTGTCCGTGTCCGATCGCGATCTTCACATCGGGCAATAACCTTTGCAGCATACCGGCGACTTCTTTGATATTTTCAATGCGGTTGTGTATGAAAAATACCTGTCCGCCCCGGGAAACTTCATACATAATGGCATCGCGGATGATTTCTTCATTGAACCGGATTACCTGAGTTTCTATCGGGTGCCTGTTGGCAGGCGGGGTATTGATCACAGACAGGTCTCTCGCAGCCATCAGTGAAAACTGCAGGGTACGTGGAATGGGCGTGGCTGTAAGGGTCAGGGTATCGATATTTTCCTTGATCGTTTTCAGTTTATCTTTTACTGCAACACCAAATTTTTGTTCTTCATCGATAATCAAAAGTCCGAGATCCTTGAATTTGATATCCTTGTTCACGAGCTGGTGGGTTCCGATGACCAGATCTACCGAGCCATTTTCCAATCCTTTCAGGGTATCATTGCGTTCCCTGGTACTCCTGAACCGGTTCAGGTACTCAACACGTACGGGGAAATTCTTCAGACGTTCGCTGAAAGTCCTGTAATGCTGGTAGGCCAGGATGGTGGTCGGGACAAGAATGGCCACCTGCTTGCCGTTATCTATGGCTTTAAATGCGGCCCTGATGGCTACTTCTGTTTTTCCGAAGCCAACATCTCCACAGACCAGCCGGTCCATGGGCTGTTCACTTTCCATGTCTTTTTTGACGTCCTGGGTTGAACTGAACTGGTCTGGTGTATCTTCATAGATAAAACTCGCTTCCAATTCGTGCTGTAAATAACTGTCGGGGCCAAAGGAAAAACCTTTTTGAAGTTTTCGTTTGGCGTAAAGCTGAATCAGGTCAAAGGCTATCTGCTTGACTCTGGCTTTGGTTTTTTGCTTCAGAACTTTCCAGGCGTTGGAGCCGAGTTTGTACACTTTGGGAACAGCGCCGTCTTTGCCGTTGAACTTGCTGATCTTGTGTAAGGCATGGATGCTGATATACAGCACGTCACGGTCTCCGTAGATCAGTTTGATGGCTTCTTGTTTTTTGCCGTCGACATCAATTTTCTGAAGTCCGCCAAATTTGCCAATACCATGGTCAATGTGTGTTACATAATCGCCAATTTCCAGGTTTGTCAGTTCCTTGAGACTCAGGGATTGTTTTTTGGCAAATCCACTTTTTAAGCGAAATTTATGGTAGCGCTCAAATATTTGGTGGTCAGTATAGCAGGCAATTTTATTGTCAGGATCTATAAATCCCTGGTAAAGAGGAAAGACGTGTGTTTTGTAAGAGAGCCCCTGGTCAATATCTTCAAAAATGTCATGAAATCGTTCGGCCTGCTTCTCGTTATCGCAAAAGAGATGATTGGCGATCTTATTTTCCGTGTTCTCGTTTAAATTTTGGATAAGCAGTTCAAATTGTTTGTTAAAAACAGGCTGTGGTTTGGTGTTAAAAACAAAGTGATTGGATGAGCTGCTGTCTGTTTCTTTATTGTTAAAGGCAACGGTGGTAAAGTTCTTTAACTGGGATAGAATGGTATTTCCATCACAAAAAATTGATTCTGGAGAAGTGAGTTTTAGCGGTCCGCTGTCTTTTTGAAAGGTCTCTTCAGCCTTTTGGTAAAGTTTGTCCAGGTCATATTTCAGGGTAGTATAACTCTCTATAAAGATCACTGTCTTTTTTGAGAGGTAGGAAATAAAACTTTCCCGTTTCTCATTCAGCATTTTGTTTTCAACATTGGGCATAATGTTGATCTTTTTGAGTTTCTCCAGAGAAAGCTGGGTTTCTACATCAAAGGTCCGCAGACTTTCGATCTCATCTCCAAAAAATTCAATCCGGAATGGTACATCGTTGGAGAAAGAAAAGACATCGATGATTCCTCCCCTGACTGCAAAATCTCCGGGTTCACCAACAAAGTCTACCCGGTTGAACTGGTATTCAAAAAGCAGTTCATTGATAAAGTCCAGGGTAATTTTTTCGCCAATCTGCAGGTTCAGCGAATTTCGCGTAAGCTCGCTTTTTGTAATGGTCTTTTCAAATAAGGCTTCAGGATAAGTGAGGATGAGACTGGCTTTTTTCTGGGAATTGATCCTGTTCAGCACCTCTGCGCGCAGGAGGATATTGGCATTATCTGTTTCTTCGATCTGATAAGGCCTGCGGTAAGAACCCGGGTAGAAAAAAATATTTTCGGGGCTAAGTAGCTGTTCGAGGTCATTGAGATAATATGCAGCTTCTTCTTTGTCATTGCAGATAACCAAAAAGGGCTTGTCTGATTTTCTGAACAGGGATGCCAAAACAAAAGACAGCGAGGATCCGTTGAGGTTGGTCATGGATACAGATTCCTGATCTTTGGATAAAAGACCGCTTATGGCCATGACCTGATCTGACCTGTCGTAAAGCTGTATGAAATCCTGCTTGTTCAAAGAGTTTTTTTGCAAATATAATTGAATGTTAATACATACATAAAATTTAATGAAGGTTTGGTTTTGTGATACTTTTGTTGTAATTTTAGTAGTTAGCAAAAACCCATATTATGACCATTGCCGATTTATATCACAATGAAGAGAGATTAAGAAATCTTGCCGACCTGGCCAATCTGTACCGCGTTGCTAAATCGGATGGCATTGTCTCCCCGGAAGAGATGCTTTTTCTCAGAAAAATTGCTAAAAGGTATGACGTTGGAGAGGAGGATTTCAAAAAAATACTGAAATCTCCTGACGATTATCCAACGATTGGTTATTATGAATTTGACGATCGTGTGGAGCGGTTTTATGACATGATGAAGTTGATATCGGATCACAACAAGAAATCCTATCAGGAGGTCAGGGTGCTCGAAAAAATTGTAACCGGACTGTCATTTTCTGTAAAAAAAGTAGACGACATAGTGGAAGCTGCCAGTAAAATTGATTTTCAGAACTGCCAGTTTGAGGAATTCAAAGAAAAGATATTTGTAGTATGTCATTAAAAAGGGGATAATTCTTTATTGTATTATCGTTTTTTTTCATATTATTTTTAGACACAGCTAAAAAAATATTTATATTTGTATAAAAAAACATGTTTTCTGCTGCTGAAGAAAATTATTTAAAAGCAATTTACACGCTGCAACTTGAGGATGGGAGCCTTGTCAGCACAAATGTGATCGCTGAAAAAATTTGCACAAAGGCTTCGTCTGTTACAGATATGCTAAAAAAATTATCTGCTAAAAATTTGATTGATTACCAAAAGTACCGGGGGGTTTTTTTAACTGAAACCGGAATGCAACTGGCATTGAAAGTATTGCGAAAGCACCGCTTGTGGGAATACTTTCTGGTCGAAAAACTGAATTTTAAATGGGAAGAGGTTCATGTAATTGCCGAGCAGCTCGAACATATAAATTCCGAGTCTTTGGTTGACAACCTGGACGAATTTTTAGGTTTTCCAAGGTTTGATCCGCACGGGGATCCAATTCCTGATAAGCATGGCAAACTGAGTAAAAGCGAACTCAATAATTTGTTGCAAGTGAATATCGGTGATAGTGCGGTCTTGAAATATGTAAAGGATTCTTCAGAACCATTTTTGAAGTATCTGAATAAAATAGATCTCTCATTGGGCGACAGGATAGAGCTGGTTGACCGTGAGCCCTTTGATGATTCCCTAAAGATCAGGATCCATGAACAGCAGATCCAAATCTCTAAAAACGTTGCCGGAAAACTTTATGTAAAAAGCCTATGATAAATTACCTACCCCTTACAAGTCTCCTTCTGTTTTTTGCTGTATGCATTATATTATACTTGTTTTTCAGAAAAGATAAGGGCTGGTATTGGATGATTACCGACAACCGAAAACTAAAGCAAAAAACTGTGCAGGAGGACATCCTTAAGCAGATCTACCATGCCGGTAATTCGCGCAATAACATGACCATTCCGGGTCTTTCCGGAATACTGAAACGATCGGATAAAACGATCTATGATGCTGTGGAAAAACTCAGCGTAGAGCAACTCATTCAACATGAAGGTGAATTTTTAAAACTGACTGAAGCGGGCAGGGAATATTCCCTTCGTATAGTCCGGATGCACCGGCTGTATGAAAAATACCTGGCAGAAAAAACAGGTTTTTCCAAAACAGAATGGCATGGAAGAGCGGAGGCCATGGAGCATATTTTGAGTGATAAGCAGGCCGCCAAACTGGTACTCGAGCTCGGTGACCCCTTATTTGATCCTCACGGGGATCCGATTCCAACCAAGTCGGGAAAGATTGCGGAGATCAAAGGGGTAAATCTTTCAATGCTGCCGGCAGGTACTTGTGGCATTATCACCCATATTGAAGATGAACCCGATGTGATATACCGGCAAATATTGTCTGAAAATATACAATTGGGTTCACAGATTAAGGTTTTGGAAAACAGCCGGAAAGGTGTCGTATTTTCATCGATTGGCGAAATCCATACGCTTCCCTCCGTAGTTGCTTCAAATATTACCATAAATACCTCAGAAGAAAATGAATATGTTGACGAACAGACCATTCGCTTAACCGGTTTAAAAGATAAAGAAAAGGCGGTTATTGTTGGAGTATCAAAAGAGAGCAGGGGAGAAAGCAGAAGAAGGCTGCTCGATCTGGGTTTTGTAAGAGGGGCAGAAATAAGTGTTGACCTGCCTGGACCCATGAAGAATCCCAGAGCCTATCTGATCAAAGGCACGTCGATTGCTTTGCGCGATGACCAGGCCTCAAAAATTTTGATAAAAAAATCCGAAAATGGAACAGAAAGCCAATAGCAGCTGTGAGGCTTGTCCGCAGTACGATCCCAAAGGATTGAAAAAATTAGGGGAAGATACTTCGTCACACGACTTCGTTGTGGCCCTCGCGGGCAACCCGAATACCGGCAAAAGTACGGTTTTTAATGCGCTGACCGGCTTGCGTCAGCATACAGGAAACTGGCCGGGCAAAACTGTTGCCAGGGCGGAAGGGGCCTTCGCTTATGCCGATAAAAAGTTTAAACTGGTGGACCTTCCCGGCACCTATTCCCTGTTATCCACCTCACAGGACGAGGAAGTGGCCAGGAATTTTATTTTGTTTGGTAAGCCAAGTGTTACCATAATCGTTGCTGACGCAAACCGTCTGGAGCGAAATCTGAATCTGGTTTTGCAGGTACTTGAGATCACGGATACTTCTGTATTGTGCCTGAATTTAATGGATGAGGCCAAAAGGAACAGGATAGAAATTGATGTTCGTACCTTGTCAAGAGATCTCGGAATACCCGTTGTTCCGGCTAGTGCGAGGTATAACAGGGGTATTCCTGAGCTCATACAAACTGTTTATCAGCTGGCCATGGGAGAAATCACCTGCAAACCGCACCGCATACAAAATGTGCCGGATAACATCCGGAGATCAGTTAAAATCCTCGAAGCAGAATTAGAAAAGACCTATCCCGGTTTACCGAATAAAAGGTGGATAGCCTTTCGCCTGCTGGAGGGAGATCAGCATATTATTAACGCATTAAAATCAGGTGAACTTGTCAGTTAAAAAAAACCCACATTCTTTTGACCGGATAGTTGATCTTTCAAGAGATCTCCGCCTGGAAATCGGCGAAGAGTTTCACGATGGCCTGATTGAAGGGATCTATGCCGACGCTTCAAAAATTGCAGGCGATTCAGTGACTTACCCCGACAATAAAAGAAGCCTTAAGTTTGATACAAGGATAGACCAGATCGTCACCAGCAAGAGATGGGGTTTCCCCATTATGTTTTTGATCCTGGCAGTTGTGCTCTGGACCACGATAGTGGGATCAAATATCCCTTCCTCTTTGCTGGCAGAACTATTGCTGGACAATGTTCATCCCATCCTAAAAAAGTTTGCTTCAGGTATGGGTATGCCCTGGTGGCTGGATGGTTTTCTGATTGATGGCGTATATCTGGCAGTAGCCTGGGTAGTGGCGGTGATGTTGCCTCCCATGGCCATCTTTTTCCCGCTTTTTACCCTGCTGGAAGATTTCGGTTACCTGCCTCGTGTGGCTTTCAATATGGATTATTTCTTCAAAAAAGTTGGTGCGCATGGAAAGCAGGCACTTACCATGAGCATGGGCTTTGGCTGTAATGCTGCCGGGGTGGTAGCAACCAGAATCATCGACAGTCCAAGGGAAAGGCTCATCGCCATCATCACCAACAATTTTTCTCTTTGCAATGGTCGCTGGCCAACCCAGATCATGATCGCCACCATCTTTATTGGTGCTGTAGTGCCTTCCTATTTATCCGGATTTGCCTCCGTATCTGCCGTAATCGGAATCGCTATGCTCGGAATCTTCTTTATGTTCTTTAGTTCGTGGTTATTATCGCGCACTGTACTCAGAGGAGAAGTATCTACCTTCAGTCTGGAATTACCACCTTACCGTCCGCCGCGCTTTTGGAAAACGATCTATACTTCTTTAATTGACAGAACGCTGATCGTTTTGTGGAGGGCCATTGTTTTTGCCGCACCTGCCGGAGCTGTGATCTGGTTGATCTCCAATATTTCCATTGAGGGACAAAGCATCGCATCCTGGCTGATCGGATGGCTCGATGGTTTTGGATGGCTGATCGGTTTGAATGGTGTTATTTTGTTGGCATATATCGTCGCAATCCCGGCCAACGAGATCGTGATACCCACTATTCTGATGCTTACGGTTCTGGTAACCGGAATGCATGGCGGGGAAGGTGCGGGAGTCATGTTTGAGTTAGAGACCATGGAAACAGGCCAGCTGCTTCAGGCAGGAGGCTGGACACTGTTAACCGCCATTAATTTAATGCTTTTCAGCTTGCTTCACAATCCGTGCAGTACGACGATTTACACCATCTATAAAGAGACCAACAGTCTAAAATGGACTGCGGTTGCTTCTTTGATGCCGGTTGTTTTCGGATTTGTTGTGACCTTTGTGGTTGCCCAGATCTGGCGTTTGTTTTTTGGTTAAACCTTAAGAACGATCCTGTACCTTGCCTTTCCGGATTCCAGATGTTCCAGAGCTTCATTCACTTTAGAAAGCGGGTATTCCTCGGTTATCGGATAAATCGTATGGCGGATGCAGAAATCAAGCATTTTTTTGGTCAGGGCAGGACTTCCCAGCGGACTTCCTGAAACTGTTTTTTCGCCGACGATCAAAGAAAAAGCAGGTATCTGAAGCGGTTCAAGTACAGCACCCACCTGATGCAGGGTACCTTTAGGAGCCAAAACATTGAGATAGCCGGCCCAGTCAAGGGCTACATTGGTTGTATTTAACAAAAAATCGAGTGAGCCATTGATCTTCGTCATGGCCTCCATGTCCAAAGAGTTAACGACCTTATGGGCTCCCATTTTCAGTATTTCTTTTTCTTTTGCAGGATTGGAACTGAATGCAGTCACTTCACAACCCCATTTATTCAAAAATTTTATTGCCATATGCCCCAAACCACCTATACCAATAACGCCAACCCTGTCAGTAGCTTTTACATCGGCCATCAAAATGGGATTAAAAACAGTGATACCTCCGCACAGAAGGGGACCTGCCTTGCTCATGTCAATTCCTTTAGGTAGCGGGATTGCCCAGGACCAGTGACATCTTACTTTATCAGCAAAACCACCGTGCCTGCCAACGATTGTTTGTTCTACGGTGCCACACAAGTGGTGAGCACCTGACATACACTGATCGCAGGACATACAAGACTCAGAGAACCAACCCAGACCAACGAGGTCGCCTACCTTTACATTTTTAACACCCTCCCCGGCTTTTATAATTTCACCAACGATTTCATGACCCGGAACAAAGGGATATTGAGTCATACCCCAATGGTTGTTCAGCATACTGAGATCAGAATGGCAAATACCACAATAATGGACTTTTATCTCCACTTCTTCTTTTTCAAGAGCAGGAAATTCATAGGTAAAAGGTGCTAGTTTTTGACCTTGGCTTAGCGCAGCATATGCTTTAACTGTATTCATTGTCTCTGGGATTAAGCGGTAGTATTTGTGAAATTTACAAAAAAAAGTTTGAATTTTAGGATTTTAAAAAACTTGGTATTTCAAATTAGAAAATTACTAATTATTCGTCTCCTCCATATTTGTAATCTATATCATTTGCCGTCATATTTTTTGAGATAAGCACAGGAATGGCAGAAGCAATGATCTTCTGGGTTTTATCGTCAAGATCTGTGCGGAACCATACATTCTGTTTATTCATGGGAAAAGTCTGCAAAGCGGCGATGATGCGGCCATCCTGGAAAAATTCATATCCATAGATAAATTCAATGGGAATACCCATAAAAACCTGGTTTTTATTCTGATCATTTTTTTTGACTTCTAAAATGGTAATATCCTTGTCCTGATATGAGATCAGACCACCAAAAAAGTAGCCTTCCAAATTTGAATCCATAGGAATTACAATAATACATTGCCATGCGTCTCCGGAAGATTTTTCTATAAATTTTGCATCGGTCTGCTGCAAATTTTTTACGATCTCATACTCCGGCTGATCGCCAATTGCTACTGAAAAATTGTCATTGATCTGAATGTCTACATTGGTGATCATTCTGTAGAAAAAAGATTTTCTATCATCCAGCTCAAGAGAACCTATTTCGGTGACAACTGCACTCACAGTATCTGTTTCATTTTGAACCAGGTCATAACTGTATTTCCTTTTCGAAGCCGCCTTTACATCACTTTTAAACAAATTACCGGATGTTGACGTTGTCATTCCTCCTTTTGGGTTGACAGTTCTGTAAGGACCATAAGTAAATTTTCCAACGGCATTCATTCCCTTTCTTTTAATGGGATAGGAAATGCTGTTAGCTTTTAATTCTTCATTTAATAGCATGGTTTTTTGACTGAAAAGAGGAGAATTGAAAAGCAATAAAACGAAAAGGACCAACGGGAAGTAAATCTTCAGGTTCATAAAAACAGATTTTAAATTAATAACTTCACTTGTGGCAAAAAATAAAATTTGTACTCAGAGAAATACCTCTCAGTCAGGAACCCATTAAAGATAATAAAAAAATCAAAGGAAATTTAAAGTGAAGCCAGTCCCAAACCAGGCTTATTATTTGGGCGCAATACACCTTTTTTAAGGCGGAACAAATCCTTAAACGGATCATTCTCAAATTCGAGATGTCCGTCGAGATCGGCATATTCCACATTGGGCCTGCTCAGCGCGAAATGGAGGCCTGCTGAGATTCCAATAGCACATTCGTCCAGACAGCCCACCATCACCTCAATCTGAGCGGACTTGGCTACGGAATTGATGTGTTTGGCCTCTAAAATTCCTCCAACCTTCATTAGCTTTATATTGATCATATCGATCAGTCCGTTTTTTGCCAGATGAAACGCATCTGTTAAAGATTTCAGACTCTCGTCCGCCATTACCGGTATGGCAATATTTTTTGTGATTTCGCCCAGTTTATAACTGTATTGAATCTTTGTTGGCTGCTCAAAAATTTGAATGCCTACATGCTTGGTCTGATGAAAAAAAGACAAGGCTTCAGCCAGGCTATACCCCTGATTTGCATCAAAACGAAGGATGAGATCTGGAAACAGTTCATTGATGCGAATCACTTTTTCTACATCTTCCGCAAGGTTAATTCCGCCTTTTAATTTGATGATGGTAAAACCATTTTTTCTGAAATCTATTATTTGTTCGATTGTCTCCTTCAAAGGCAAAATACCGATCGTGATACTTGTGTGTATGCTTTTTCTGTAACCGCCCAAAAATTTATATAGAGGAACCTGGGATTTTTTCGCAAAAAGGTCAAAAAGGGCCATATCCACCATGGCCAGCGCTGAAGACTGATGCGGCAGGAGGGGTTTCAGTTCATGCAGCAGCCGTATATAATTCAGCGGATTTTTTCCCAGCAAAAAAGGAATGATGGTATTTTGAATAGCAAATTCTACCTGTTCATCGGTTTCTCCTGTTACCTCCAGGTCAGGAGCGGCACAGCCCAAACCGGTAAAAAGTTCATCTGTTTCAATTTGCAGTATATAATTTACGGAAAAGCCGATGGTTTCATAGGCAATGGTATAAGGTTGTTTTAGTTTTAAATGATACCGTTCGTAGTTTATTTTTTTTATCTTCATCAGGATCTATTCAGCAAAATTGCTGGCATAAGGCAGCATAATAATTATAAAATAATGAGCCGGTTACTATGTTCCGGCCTATTTCAACCTGGTTTTTAAAAGACGAATCAATTCATCCGCACCAAATTCAAGGACATCAAAACAAGGCAAACCCGTTTGCCGTGTTAGCTCCTCACAAGCCTCCCTGATTTCATTTTTTTCCATTTGTTCATGATTCAGTGTAATGGCAATTACCGGTTTGCCTGAAATGGTTTGAATGGCATTGATCTGTTCTTCGATGCTGTGAAGCGGATAACCGGGAAAACCGTCGTATTCCAGTCTTTTCGGAGCATGTTGCAACACAACAAAATCAGGTCTGCCAGCTGCAAGTATTTCAAATCCACCGGGATAGGCAGGGTTCATCAGGCTGCCTTGTCCTTCGATGACCAGCACATCCGGTTTCTCGTTCTTCCAGGCACTGACCACGGCATTTTCAATTTCTCCTGAAACAAAATCGTTGATACAACTGTCCATGATCATGGAGTATTTCGCCCCCTGTAACCAGGCCGTTTGACCGGTCCCTATCAGCTCAGCCTTGTATCCTGCCTTTCTGAAACCATGTACAATAAGCCAGGCGGTAGTCCTTTTTCCAATGGCAGAATCTGTTCCGAGTACGGCAAGTTTCAGGCATTTTACTTTTTCGATATCTCCTGTAAAGAAATGAAGTTCATCCCGGTCCGGGGTTTTGCGCACATCCCTCACCCTGCAGTGATTTGCTTTTGCAATTTCCATAAGTTCGGCATCCTTGCTCAGGAAATCGTGTAATCCGGAATCTACGTTTAGGCCATTTTCCAGAGCCAGTTTAATTTCAGCTTTGGCATCTTTTGGCAACCGGCCCCCGTCAGGGGCCAGGCCAATCACAAAAGTTTTTGCGGTAAGACCTGATTTTTTTTGTGCAGTAAAGGCGGAAATAAAGTCGGGGTAAATGATTATCCCGTTTGGTTTTCCGTCAAGAACTTCACCGGCATCCTTTCCGGCATATTTCGGATCGATCACCCCGATCACATCGTAGCGCTCGGTAAATCTGACCAATCCGTGCGCTGTTTTCCCCTCAGGGGTATTGAAGGCATTTTTACAATAAACGATGGCCGGACCATCAATGCTCTTTTTTTCCATAAATTACTTTTTAAAAATAAAATAAACGGCAGCTATAAGCAGGATGAAACCAACAAAATGGTTCCATTTTAAAGTTTCATTTTTGAAGAAAATAACAGTAAACAGCGTAAAAATGACCAGGGTAATCACTTCCTGTATGACCTTCAGCTGGACCAGGGTAAAGGGGCCGCCATTTCCCCTGAAACCTATTTTATTGGCAGGTACCTGGGCTGTATATTCAAAAAAGGCGATTCCCCAACTGATCAAAATAACAGCAAAAAGGCCCAACTTGGTAAACCATTTGTATTCAGCCATTTTAAGGTGTCCATACCAGGCAAGCGTCATAAAAACATTGGAAATTACCAGCAAACCTATCGTAATTAATCCTTTCATTTTTTAATATTTTGCTGTTAAAACGGCAACGATCCTGCCTTCTTCCATGACTTCCTCTTCGTGCATGCGCAGGACGCCTATCAATCCGGCGGTTGAGGCAGGCAGCACCCTGTACCCTTCTTTTTTCAGCAAAAAAGAAGTCATTTCCTTCATGTTTTTATCGCTGATATGATATGCCCTCCCTTTCGATTCGGCAATGGCATACAAGGCTTCATCGCCGTCAAAACTGTGCCAGTTGATCAGGGGTTCGTTGTATTTGGTTTCCTTGATGAGTTTTGGGTCCAGGTCTTCGCAATGGGACAAGCCCAATTTAAATGATTGTATGATCGGATTTTTCTGGGTGGAAGAAGCGGCGATCATTTTAGGGATCACTGAGGTTTTCCCCCTTTTGTACAGGCTTACAAAACCACGATATATACCTGCAATCAAAGTGCCGTTAGAAACAGGAACAGCACAATATTTTGGTGCATCGCCAAGGTCTTCGTAGATCTCATTGGCTATCTGAGAGTAGGAAAGGATCTGCAAGGGAGTATTTGTTCCACCCGGATTGGCATCGTACCAGCGGTTTTTTGCAGCCTCTTTGCTGCTTTGTACCACGGCATCTTCGTAGCTGCCCGGATTTCTGATGATTTCTGCATCGAGGGCGGTCATTTCACCGATTCGCTCGGCATGGTAATTTTCCGGAATAAATATTTTGCATTGAACACCAGCCAGTTTTGAAGCCAGGGCCATGGCTACGCCATAATTCCCGCAGGTAGCCAGCGTAACGATATCGTATTTTCGGCGGATAGCGTCATACACCTGGGCAAAGGCGATCCGGTCCTTTTGAGTTCCGGTTGGATTATCACCTTCGTATTTGATATAAAGCTGGCGGATATTGAATTCCCGTTCAATGGCTCTTGACCGGATCAGGCCGGTATCTCCAATTTCAAGGTTGATAATATCTTCAAAACTTTCGAGCCTGTCAACCAAGGAGTTTTTTTTATCGCATACAAAAGCACTTAAGGTGCTTGCTTCGGCAGACACTTTATTACTTGAAGATTTGACACAATCACGGATGTTCATTTTTTTCGAAGAATTAGAAATTCAAAACAAAATTGAATACATTAAACGCAAGTTCTTCCTGATAGACCGGTCGGCTAAAACAATCCAGGCCGGAGGGTAACCGCAATACAATATTTATGTAAAAGTATCGAATTTATATTTTGTTTAAAACAAGCCGAAAAAAAATAAAATACACGATGAATACCCGGGCATGTATAGAATACCGTTACATTGAACAGTTTTAGGGACCCTAAAAAATGATTTTACCCTGTCTTTCGATTAATTTTCCAAAAACTGACCGATGTCATTTTAAAAGAAAACAGAAGGTTTATTTTTGCCTTAACAAATAAAATGAACAATGGAAAACAAGAAATGTATCGTTTGTGGCAAGACGCACCATGAAATACCACTGACTAATTTTGATTACAAAGAGCTGAGCTTTTGGATTTGTCCGCAGCATATTCCGGTACTGATCCACAACCCGCATAAAATGGCTGATCTGTTACCCGGGGCAGAGCATTTTGAAGGGGTTTAGAAATTTGTCTTAACCTGGGTAACCTTTTTATATGAGCTTTGGAGCAAAAATACTTCAGAGCACCTATTTTTTGCTCTTTGAAACTATCTGACTTCGAAGCAGCCATTAAGTTTTTGCAAAAACCTAATTCTGAATTGGTTTTCAGAACAATACTTTTACCAGGGAATAAGCCGAGATGAGCATGATTAAAATACCTACGGCGATCATCATCGTTTTGGTGGGTAAGCTTTTGGCAATATACGCCCCGACCGGTGCTGCCAATGTGCCTCCAACAATAAGACCCAGGATAATCTGCCAGCTTTGTATGCCTGTAAAATAGATCAGAATTCCGGCAGTGAAATAGGTCACAAAAAATTCTGCTGTATTTACGGTTCCTATTACCGTACTGGGTGTATTTCCCTGTCTGATTAAGTTAGATGATACTATAGGCCCCCAGCCACCACCTCCGATGGCATCCAAAAATCCTCCAAACAAAGCATACACAGGTGCATTTTTCAGATTAGTTCCCTGTATTGGCTTTTTCTTAAAGGCTTTTAAAAGAATCATTCCTCCCAAAACAATCAGATAGACATTGATATATGGCTTTATTGCGGCTCCGTCAACGATTGAGCCCAATAAAAATGCGCCTAAAGAAGCGCTCAGCACCCCCGGCACGATCAGCTTTAAAAACAATAGCTTGTTAAAATTGCCAAAGCGGATATGCGACAGTCCGGACACGCCTGTTGTAAAAACTTCAGCGGTATGCACGGCAGCGGATGCGAGTTTTGGCGATAATCCAAATCCCAGCAAAACAGAATTGGAGGTAACACCATAAGCCATTCCCAGGGCCCCATCAACGATCTGTGCCAAAAACCCCGCCAGCATAAACCAGAAAAAAGTCTGGTCAAAAGTAAGTTCTTCTGCAGATGCCATGGGTAAATACTTGATCAGCACTATAGAAATTAAAAGTAACTTTAAAGCTACAATAACAAGCGAAATATGATGCAGTTTAATGTTTTCCATCTTAAAATGTATTCCGGATTTTTCAGCATCTCAATCATCCATTTGTAAATGAATAAGTCGTTGCGGTTTGATAAAGGCCCTTTTAGTAAATAGTTGATTTTAATATATACTATTCATACCGTTTTAATATGAATAGAGTGCAAATATATAAAAGATTTAATTCCTATCAATTTAATAGAGATTTATTCTGGAAAATTTATTTTTTTGATAAGTCCGCAATGGTTTCTTCGAGCACGGGAAGCATCTTGTCTCGTAGTTCGGCAAATAAGCGCCTTAACTGGCAGGTTTCTTCATCAAGGCATTCCTCGCATTTTTCATAAAAATTTTCGGAAACACAAGGAATAAAAGCCACTGGTCCGTCAATAATCCTCATGATATCGACCACCTTTATGGTTTCCGGCGATTTAAAAAAGCGGTATCCACCCACAGCACCGCGTTCACTTTTTAAAATTTTGTGCTGCTTCAATTCTCTCAATATATTTTCCAGAAATTTATAAGGGATCTTTTCATTTACGGAAATTGATTTGGCTGAAACCGGGCTGTTTTCTTCGTTTAAATACAGATAGATTAAAGTTTTTATGGCGTATTTTGCTCTTTTGGAAAGCATAGTCTGGATTTGAGAGAATAAAAATACTTCTTTTTTTAAAAGCCACCTTTAATTAATTTATTATGGCTAAATATTTTCAGAATTTTACTTTTTAAACCTTAAATTTACTTCATTAACCATTCAGCAATACAAGATCTGTGCAGGAACAGCCTTATTTTCACTTGTACAATGCCTCCGCAGGCAGCGGCAAGACCTTTACCCTGGTAAAGGATTATATAAAAATACTGCTTACTACAAATAATGATGCTGCTTTTCAGCAGATTCTGGCAATTACTTTCACCAACAAGGCCGCCAATGAAATGAAGGAAAGGGTTATGGATAACATCAGAGCCATGGCCCGTGGTGAAAAAAATGATATGGCGGATCTGATCTGTAAAGAGACTGGTCTTGATCCCATTAGTGTGCAGCCAAAAGCACAAAACATCCTGCATGCTATTTTACAAAACTATGCGGCTTTTAATATCGTTACCATTGATACCTTTACCCATCGCATCGTGCGGTCTTTTGCCATTGAGCTGGGTCTGACGAATAATTTTGAAATTGAACTGGAAGAAAATCTCTGGATAAATGAAGCCATTGAACAGGTGATCTCGAAAGTCGGCCTGGACCAGGATATTACAAAAGTACTGCTCGATTTTGCACTGGAACAGGCCGATCAGGACCGTTCCTGGGATGTGGGCCGTGACCTGAAAGATATGGCTAAGATCCTTCACAATGAAAATGACCAGCCTTATCTGGACGGGCTGCAGGATAAATCTGTCAAAGACTTTCTGAATTTCAGAAATCAACTCTATAAAGGCCTTAAAGAAATCGCTGGGGAATATGAAAGAATTGGTAAAGAAGGCCTGGAACTGATCGTTTCGGCAGGACTGGAACACAATGATTTCTTTAGTTCAATGCTTCCCAAACACTTTATTCAACTCGGGGATGACTTTAAAAATCTTAAATTTTTTGAAACTGCATTAAAAAGGAGAATCGAAAACGGGGAAACCTATTCCAAGAGTAAACCGGAAAAGATCAAGCAAAAGATTGAACAGATTTTGCCTAAACTCGAAGGCCTGTATTACGAATCGGAAAATTTTTACCGTTGCTTTCTCTTGCAGGATCTATTACTAAAAAGTATTACTTCTCTCGCTGTTTTGAGCGAGATCAACAAGGCACTGAGCGAGATCAGGGAAGAGAACAACATACATTTTCTTTCAGAATTCAATCAACTGATACATAAGCACTTAAAAGAACAGCCGGCTGCATTTATCTATGAAAAGATCGGAGAAAAATTCAAGTATTACTTTATTGACGAGATGCAGGACACCTCAGTGCTGCAATGGAATAACCTGATACCGCTCATCGACAATGCCCTGTCTTCTCAGGAGGCCGGACTCCTTTTGGTAGGTGATGCCAAACAATCCATTTACCGATGGCGGGGGGGCAGGCCGGAACAGTTTATTCAGCTCGCAGATAATGATGGAGGCTCAGAAAAAGCACAAAACCCTTTTCAAACAGAAAAAGAGGTCTTTAACCTGGATACAAATTACCGCAGTTATCACGAGATCATTCAATTCAACAACAGTTTTTTTTCTCATATAGCACCCCTGTTCGATCATGCGGATCACAGGACTTTGTACCAGATCGGCAACAGGCAAAAAAACAATGCCCTTCGTGGAGGCTTTGTTCAGATCGAATTTTTGGAAGGCAGGCTGAACAACAAAATGAGGGATGAAATCATTCCGCAAAAAGTTGTTGAGATCATTGAAAACCTGCGCGGGAAAACAGTGCTGAATAAGATTTGCATTCTGGTGAGGAAAGCAACACAGGGAGCTGTAATCGCAAAATATTTGAGCGGGCAGGGCATACAGATCAAAAGTGCTGACAGCCTCTTGTTAAAAAATGACAGCAAGATCGATTTTTTGCTGAATGTCATGCGCTACCTTTCAAATTTTGAGGACAAAAATGCAAAATTTGACTTCTTGTATTTCCTGCACAGGCACTGGAATATCTCAATGGAAAAACATGATTTTATTGCCGGGCTGATCGATCTGGAACCCGTATCACTCTTTGAAAGACTTGAAGATTTCGGTTTAAAGAACAGTACGTTTTTGCGATGGAACCTCTCGTTATACGACATGGCCGAGCAAATCATCAGAAGTTTTGCACTCATAAGCAAAACCAACGTTTATGTGCAGTCCTTCCTCGATCTCATTTTGCAGTTTTCTGAAACCAGATCACAAAGCCTTGCCGATTTTTTGGTTTACTGGGATGAAAAAAGTGAAAAATGGAGTATCCCGTCCATTGAAAACAGCGATGCAGTACAAATCCTGACCATACACAAAGCCAAAGGTCTGGAATTTGAGATCGTTATTGTTCCTTATGACCTGCAGGTCAGTGAAACCCGTAATTCGGATAAGGTCTGGTATGATCTGACAGATTTCGCGGACAGGGATGATTTCCCCTGGTTTTACCTTCCTTACAAAAAAGAACTGACGTACACGGGAGCAGAGGGAGAAAGGATCGTTCAAAGCCACACAGAGCAGCAGCAACTGGATAACTTTAATTTGATCTATGTCGCTTTTACCAGGGCCATACAGCAACTGTATATCATCGGAGAGGCTGAGACCAAAGGAGACCTGAAGTCCATGTCTGGCTATTTGCAGGACTTTCTGAGCAAACAGGGTTTTTTGGAGGAAGAAAAATATTTGTACACCTTTGGTAGTGATGAATTGATCCAGGGAAAGAAAGCCGAAGTGAAGGACCTGCCTTGGGAACCCGGACGGGATTTTATTAGTACCTCCTGGCAGGAACACGACATAACCATTGCGTCTACAGCCATTTCTGAAGGAGAGTTTAAGCAGCATGAAGCGATTAGTTATGGCAATCTGGTGCATGAGATCCTGGCAAAAGTGATCTGCAAAAATGATGTGGAACCTGTTTTTCAGCAGTATCTGTTCCGGGGAATTCTAAAAAAGGAGCAGCTGGAGGAATTAAAACAGTTGGTTTACAGCATTGTTGAAAATCCGGCTTTGCACATGTTTTATGAACCTGATAAAAAGGTAATTACGGAAAGAGAGCTCATCAATGAGGGGAAAGAGATTTTTATTCCGGACAGGCTGGTATTTGAAGGAAACAGGGTTACCGTAATAGACTACAAAACCGGAAGACAAGAGGAAAAATATATCAACCAGATCGAGCAGTATGGAAAGTTACTTATTGCCATGGGATTTGAAATAAATAAAAAGATTATAATTTATCTTCAGGAAGAAATTTGTATTATTGACCTATAAAATAAATATCTATGAACACCTTCGATATCATATTGGCCATCATATTGGTCTTTGGTCTGGTCACCGGTTATTTTCAGGGTTTAATAGTTGAAGTTGCCTCTTTGGCCTCACTGATTGTCGGGATATACATATCCATGCATTTCTCCTATTTTTTAGCCAATATACTGACAGATGTAGGAAACTTAAAACCTTCCGTTGTACAGATGGTCTCTTTTGCCGCAACTTTTTTTCTGGTGGTTCTCGGTATCGGACTGGCAGGGAAATTTTTTACCAAGCTGGCAGAAAAGATCCACCTCGGATTCGTGAACAATATTTTAGGAGCGGTTTTTGGCTTATTTAAGTTGGCGATAATTATCAGTATCGTGCTGCTTGTATTTGATGCTTTAAACAGCAAGATTCCATTCGTATCAGAAGAAAAAATAAATAATTCTGCCTTGTATGAACCGCTGAAGAATCTGGGTACAAAAGTCTTTCCCAAGCTCATTCAGGTAAGAGGGGTGATTGAAGAGAAAGCCGAATTTTAGAAAATTATAATCAGTAATCATGGCAAAGGAAAAGAAGGAATACAAGCGGATCACCACCAAATCTTTGATAGATATGAAGGCCAATGGCGAAAAGATCGCCATGCTAACAGGCTATGACTATACCATGGCCAAGATCCTTGACCATGCAGGAATTGATATTATTCTGGTTGGGGATTCAGCTTCGAATGTCATGGCAGGCCATGAAACAACATTACCCATAACCCTGGATCAGATGATCTATCACGCTTCTGCCGTTGTCAGGGCAGTTGACAGGTGCCTGGTGGTAGTAGATCTACCTTTTGGTTCTTATCAGGGGAATTCAAGAAATGCTTTGGAGTCATCCATTCGGATCATGAAAGAATCGGGAGGACATGCCGTAAAATTAGAAGGAGGCGGGGAGATCGCAGAATCCATCTCCAGAATTTTAACTGCGGGTATACCCGTGATGGGGCATTTGGGACTGACACCTCAATCCATCTACAAGTTTGGTACCTATACGGTGAGGGCCAGGGAAGAAGAAGAAGCCCTGAAATTAAAAGAAGACGCAAAACTGCTTCAGGAACTGGGCTGTTTTGGTATTGTGCTTGAAAAAGTACCTGCGATACTCGCAGAAGAAATAGCAAAAAGTTTAACCATACCCGTAATTGGTATCGGGGCAGGGGCCGGAGTTGACGGTCAGGTTTTGGTTACACATGACATGCTTGGAATGACCCATGAGTTTAACCCCAGATTTCTGAGGAGATATCTCGATTTGTACGACGAGATGCACAAGGCTTTTCAGTCGTATATTGCAGATGTAAAATCCCGGGATTTTCCCAATCCACAGGAACAATATTAAACATTTTTTTCAGGCAGAAAAAAATCCTAGGGGCGTATAAGAATTGTCCGATTTTTCCTGTTTTTATCAACAGGTCTTTTTTATTCTTCAATCTTGTGGTAATTGCTTTAAATCACTACTTTTGCGGCAATTTAACCAAAATTTAACAACAAAACTTTTTGCGAAGACTTAGCTTTGTTGACTGAAAAAACTGAGCATAAATAATATATAAATCTCATAATTTTAATGGAAACACATAACACGAATGTTGATATCCGTGCCATCAACGAAAAAATTGAAAGAGAAAGCGCTTTTGTGGATTTGCTGCACTTAGAACTAAACAAGGTGATAGTTGGGCAGAAGCACATGCTGGAAAGGTTGTTGATCGGCTTGCTTGGAAATGGGCACATCTTGCTTGAAGGGGTTCCCGGTTTAGCAAAAACACTGGCTATCAATACCTTGTCTAAAGCTGTACACGGTTCCTTCAGCAGAATTCAGTTTACGCCGGATCTTTTGCCTGCCGATGTGATCGGAACCATGATCTACAACATGAAAGTCAATGATTTCTCAATAAAAAAAGGACCGATTTTCGCCAATTTTGTTCTGGCAGATGAGATCAACAGGGCACCGGCAAAAGTACAGTCAGCCCTTTTGGAAGCCATGCAGGAACACCAGGTTACCATTGGCGACGAGTCCTTTAAATTGCCTGAGCCTTTTCTGGTGATGGCTACCCAGAATCCGATTGAACAAGAGGGAACCTATCCCTTGCCTGAAGCACAGGTAGACAGGTTTATGCTTAAAACGGTGATCGATTATCCAAAGATCAACGACGAGCAACAGATCATGCGGAAAAACCTTTCAGGATCCAATGAAAAAATAAATGAAGTGGTATCGCTGGAGCAGATAGCAAGGGCCAGAGAATCGGTGAGAGAGGTTTATATGGATGAAAAGATCGAAAAATACATACTCGACCTCGTTTTCGCCACACGTTACCCCTCCGATTACCGCTTGGCAGAATTAACACCCCTCATCAGTTACGGAGCTTCTCCAAGGGGTAGTATCAATTTGGCCATGGCTGCAAAATGTTATGCCTTTATCAAGAGACGGGGTTATGTAATTCCGGAAGATGTACGTGCCGTTGTTCACGATGTGCTGAGACACAGAATTGGAATTACCTACGAGGCAGAAGCGGAAAATGTGACTTCTGTGGATATCATCAATAAAGTTGTAAACGAGATTGAAGTACCCTAATGGTGCGGGTTTTGTAAAATAATTATAAATATTTATTGATTCGTGGATACCAAAGAAATTCTCAAAAAAGTCCGTAAGATTGAAATCAAGACACGTCGTTTGTCTGATCATATCTTTTCAGGTGAATACCACAGCTCCTTCAAGGGGCGAGGTATGACTTTTTCTGAGGTTCGCCAGTATCAGTTTGGTGATGATATACGCTCCATTGACTGGAATGTAACCGCCAGGTATAATGAACCCTTTGTGAAGGTTTTTGAGGAGGAGCGCGAACTGACCATGGTGCTGCTGGTAGACCTGAGTGCTTCAGAATTTTTTGGAACAACGGATCAGTTTAAAAGAGACATCATTACCGAGATCAGCGCAACGCTCGCGTTTTCGGCTATTCAGAACAATGACAAAGTAGGCTTATTGCTGTTCTCAGATGAAATAGAGTTATTTATTCCTCCCAAAAAAGGGAAGAGCCATGTATTGAGAATCATACGGGAGTTGATCGAGTTTCAGCCAAAAAGTAAAAAAACAGACATTGCAATGGCCCTTCGGTATTTGTCACAGGTCATGAAAAAGAAGGCGATCGTTTTTCTTTTGTCAGATTTTATGGATGACGAATATGACAGTCCGCTTAAAATTGCTTCGAAAAGGCATGATATTACAGGAATACGCATTTATGATAAATACGAAGTAGAAATGCCAAAAATAGGAATTGTACCTATGGAAGATGTTGAAACGGGGAATGTGATCCTTGTGAACACGAATAACCGGAATATAAGAAACAATTACAAGGCAAATTATCTTGAGAATGTCGATTATTTTGAGACGGTCTTCAGCAAAAGCGGAGCCGGAACTATAAGTACCCGGGTCGATGAGGGTTATGTAAAAAAATTACTCGGGTATTTTAAGCGAAGAAATTAGATATGAAGGCAGATAAATGGAGCAAATTTTTTCCGGAAACAGGCTTTTGGCATGAAGATTAATACAAGAACTGAACATAGTACTTGCGGTATAGCGCAATTATCTGATAAAAGACCGAACCGTATTTGGCTGGGCCTGAGTTTCTTTCTGTTCTTCACTTTTACCATGTACGCCCAGGTAAAGGTTGAAATAGACACAACAAAAATCAGAATCGGGGAACAGATCGAATACAAGATCGTTTTGGGTATGGATTCCATAAAAGAGGTGGCATTTCCAAAGTTGAGGTTAGACAGTCTGCAAAGACTTGAGGTGGTTGAATCATTTGATATTGATTCTGTGAAGAACCAGCTTTTCAGGAGATACCTGCTGACTTCATTTGACAGCGGCAGATACCTCTTGCCAAAACAGGCCGTATTGATCAACAACAAAACCTTTTTTACCGATTCGGTTTATATAGATGTGCTCAATGTGGAGGTTGACACGCTCAAACAAAAACTTTACCCCATCAAGCCAATTGAAAAGGAACCCTATGTGCTGGAGGACTTTTTAAAATACCTGTGGTGGCTGCTGGCTCTCTTGTTGATCATCGGGATCATACTCTACTTTAAGTACCGAAAGAAGCCTGAAGTTGTGGAGATCATCGATGACATTCCTCCTTTTGAAAAGGCAAAACAACGCCTCAAAGAACTGGACAGCAAGAACCTGATACAACAGAACAGGGTTAAATTATATTATGTGGAACTCACCGATATCGTGCGAACTTTTATAGAAAAAGAACTGAACATACCTGCCCTGGAATCGACCACGGAAGAATTGATGGAAACTATTTCGGATTTTAACACCTCTAGTAAGTTAAACATACCAAAGGAAACCTTAATAAAATTGAAAAAATTGTTGCAGGAAGCGGATCTCGTAAAATTTGCAAAATCGCACCCCCTGATGAATGAAACAGAATTGCACCGACTGGATGCCGAAAGGATTATAGAAGTGATGCACCCTTTAAATCAACCTGCAGAAAAACAGAAGGATCATGGAGCGTAATTTGGAGTTTTTAAATCCTGAGTTTTTGTGGTTGCTATGTCTGCTGCCGGTCATAGCCTTCTGGTTTTATTATACCCGGAAGAAAAACAGTGCCAGCCTGAAGATCTCCGGAACAAAAGGCTTCGGGAAACCAAGTTTGTTGTCAAAACTCAAACCACTGCTCAATGTATTGCGGCTTTTGGCAATCGCATCGCTCATTATTGCCCTGGCCAGGCCACGCAGTGTTGAGGTCAGCAAAAAGTCCAAAACAACACGGGGTATTGATATCGTTATGGCCATGGATGTATCTGCCAGTATGCTGGCCAAGGATCTTAAGCCCAACCGTCTGGAGGCATTAAAAGTAGTGGCCTCGAGGTTTGTAAACCAGCGGCCCAATGACAGAATCGGAATTGTTGTATACGCAGGAGAGAGCTATACCAAAACACCGATCACCAGCGATAAGAGAATCGTATTAAATACCATCCGGGAAATCACCTGGGGAGCTCTGGAAGACGGAACGGCCATTGGAATGGGATTGGGTTCTGCTGTGAACAGGTTGAAAAACAGCCAGGCCAAAAGCAAAGTGATCATTTTGCTTACAGATGGGGTAAATAACTCCGGATTTGTCGACCCCAGAACGGCAGCTGAACTGGCCAAAGAACTCGGTATAAAAGTATACACAATCGGCATAGGTACAAATGGAACTGCCTTATTCCCCGTTGCCAAAGACCCCGCAGGTAACCTGGTTTTCAGAAATGTACCGGTTGAAATTGATGAAGCCTTGCTGAAATATATCTCAGCACAAACAGAAGGCAAATATTTCAGGGCAACAGACAATGAAACCCTTGGTAAGATCTATGACGAGATCAACAAGCTGGAAACAACCAAGGTAGAAGAGCTCAAATATTATAATTTCGACGAAAAATTCAGACCCTTTGTGCTCTTTGCCGGATTTTTGGTGTTTTTGGAAATGTTATTGAGGTATACAGTTTACAGAAGTTTTATTTGAACGAATCGTATTAACAGGGAATGTATCAACTTGAAGATCCATCTTATATAATCTACCTCTCGGCAATACTGCTGCTGGTTGTGCTTTTTCTCATCAATTTCTTTTGGAAGAGAAAATTACAGCGCAGTTTTGCTGACAGTAAATTGTTGCAGAAATTAAGTCCTGACAGGTCAGGATTTAAGTCTTTTCTGAAACTCCTTGTAGTCTCCCTGGCCCTGGCATTTCTGGTAATCGCCCTGATCAATCCAAAGGTAGGTACGCAGCTTCAAACCATCAAAAGACAGGGAGTTGACATCGTATTCGCTCTGGATATTTCCAAAAGTATGCTGGCCGAGGATATTGCTCCGAACCGACTCGAAAAATCAAAGCAGATCATTTCAAGGATCATTGACAAACTGGGTGGCGACAGGGTTGGAATTATTATCTATGCCGGCAGCGCTTACCCCCTTTTGCCCATAACAACAGATCATGCTGCGGCGAGAATGTTTTTGCAAAACGCTGATCCGGATATGGTTTCATCACAGGGAACGGCCATTGCGGATGCCCTCAGGCTCGCCAAAACGTATTTTGATGATGAGTCACAAACCAACAGGTTTCTTTTCATCGTTTCTGACGGCGAAGATCATGAAAGTAATGCAGACAATGTTGCCAAAGAAGCGCTGGATGCGGGAATCAGAACCTATACCATTGGGGTGGGGACAATCAAGGGAGGCACGATCCCGATCAAAAGCGACGGGAAATTTCTGGGGTATAAAAAAGATAACAAGGATGAAGTGGTCATTACCCAAATGCATCCAGAAACACTGGAAAGTATAGCCGAAAATGGAAATGGCAGCTATCTCAACGGGAATAACACCGGTAAAACAGTGGCTTTTGTTGAGGACCTGCTTATCAAAGCGGATAAAAAGGAATTTGAAACCAAACAATTTTCCGATTATAAAGACCAGTTTCAATGGTTTGTAGGGATCGGACTTATTTTACTTGTTCTGGATTCTTTTTTGCTCGACAAAAGAACCCAGTGGATAAAGAAGTTAAATCTGTTTAACGAAAAAAAAGGGAATGAATAAGATCGTTTTGTTACTGCTGTTGCTGCCTTTCCTGCTTTCTGGCCAGGAACAAAAGAAGGCGAAGGATCTGGTTGCCGCACCAAGCACAGTTGAGGAGCGGCGCTTTGTGAGGAATGGAAATGACCTGTATGAAAAAAAGAATTTTGTAGATGCCGAGGTACAGTATAAAAAAGTTCTGGCAACCAACCCGAATTACGCCAGAGCCAATTTTAATGCCGGCAATGCCATACAGGAACAAAACCGGTTTAAAGAAGCCATCCCGCATTATGAAACTGCCGCCAAAGTAGCTGCTGAAAAGCCCTCAAAAGCATCTGCTTATCACAATATGGGAAATGCTTATTTCGGAGATAAGAATTATGCCAGAGCACTGGAAGCTTATAAAAATGCACTGAAGCAAAATCCGCGCGATGAGGAGAGCAGGTATAACTATGCCCTGACCAAAAAACTGCTCGAGCAGCAGCAAAATGAGGACGATCAGAAAAAGGACAAAGACAAGGACCAAAAGGAGGATCAGAAAAAAGATCAGAATCAGGATCAGCAAAAGGACAAAGACAAGGACCAGAAAGACCAGGATAAGGACAAGGAAGAGCAGGATCAGGACAAAAATGACCAGCAGAATCAGCCAAAAGATCAGGACAAAAAGGATCCGCCAAAACAACCCAATCCAAACCAGTTGTCGCAGCAACAAATGGAACAGCTGTTGGATGCCATGAACAATGAAGAGAACAAAACCCAGAAAAAAGTAAATGCCAAAGAGGTAAAGGGACAAAAAGTGAAAAACGAAAAAGATTGGTAAAACAAATAGTAAGTAAATGAGAAGAGAATTAAAAGCCATCTTCCTGTTATTTTTTACCGTACAGTTTGGTTTTGCTCAGGTAACGTTTAAAGCCGCAGTGAGCAAAACCGCGCTGGGTATGAATGAACGCCTGCGGGTGGATTTTACCATTGACAAGCAGGGAGCTGACGATTTTACACCGCCGAGATTTGAAAATTTTACCGTGCTGGCCGGCCCAAGCCAGGCGACCAGTTTTTCCTCAATCAACGGAAAAACATCCTTTAAACAAACCTATACCTATATTATTCAGCCTTTGTCAAAAGGCAGTTTTTTAATTGGTTCTGCCAGCATCACCTATGATGGCGAGATCATAAAGTCCAATGCGGTGAGGGTTCAGGTCACGGATGCGGTAAACATACCAAAAGACAGCAACGATCCGCGGTATCTGGCTTCTCAAAACGTACACCTGGTGGCGGAGGTTTCAAATGTCAATCCGTATGTAGGTGAGAGTTTTTCTGTGATATACAAACTCTATGTAAATACCGGGAAGGTCAATGTGCAGAATACCAGGGAAACTTCGAGTCCGGCATTTGACGGATTCTGGAAACAGAATATAGAAGTATCTGACTGGCAGGCACAAGACGGCACTTTTCAGGGAGAACCATACCGTTTTGTAGTGGTAAAAAAGGTGGTATTAATTCCGAACAGGGCAGGTAAATTACAGGTCGATCCCCTGGAAATGGAAATAGTAGCAGGAACACCTATGGGAAGAAGGGATTTTTTCGGAAATATGATGTTTGAAGAAACAAACTTCACCGTAACCACGGGCAACAGGACTATTGAAGTAAAAGCCCTTCCTGAGGAAAATAAACCCATAGACTTTAAAGGAGCTGTGGGTAGTTTTAAGTTTAATGTTACGGCTGGAAAAACAAATTTGAAAGCTAATGAGTCGACCAATATCAAGGTGGAAGTTACCGGAAATGGCAACCTGAAACTCATAGAACTTCCTAAATTCGTTTCACCGGTGGGCCTGGAAATATTTGAACCTGAGCACCAGGAAAAGATAAATGTATCTCTTTCCGGATTACAGGGTACGGTTTACGATCAGTACGCTATTGTTCCTCAGTTCAAAGGAAAATTCAAGATCCCTGAAGTATCTTTTTCCTATTTCGATCCCAAAGCCGAAAAATATTTTACCATTGTGTCAGACCCGCTGATCATCGACGCGCCGGAAGGTAAGGAGTTAACCGAGGATGATAGCCGGGCTATCTCCAAGCAATCGGTGCCTGGTAAAGAGACCAACATCCGGTTTATCAAAACCAAAGCCGACTTAAAACCGGCAGAGGAAAAAACAGATTTTTATGGTTCTGTACTGTTTTACATTTTATTGCTCGCCCCTTTATTGGCCATTCCTGTCGGGATCTTTCTGGGCAACAAGAAAGAAGAGAGAGACCAGGATGTGGTGGGCAACAAACGCAGAAAGGCCGACAGGCTGGCGCGAAAATATTTATCAGAGGCCAGAAAAAAACTCGGAAATAAAGAATCGTTTTACGAAGCCCTCGAAAGAGCGCTGCACAATTATTTGAAAGGCAAATTGCAGGCTGAGACAGCAGATATAAGCATAGACAAAGTGGCTGAATTGCTTCAGAACAAAAAAGTGGAACAAACAGTTATTGATGAATTGATCACCGTACTCGACGACTGTAATTATGCCCGGTATACTCCGACCACCAACGTTATGATGGAGCAGGAATACGAAAAGGCAAAAAGTGTTTTGGCAAAATTGGATCGTTTCTTATCATAAACTAACTATGTTTAAAGTAACCTATACCAAAAAAATGAAAAGGAACCTGTACAGGATCTGGATTTTGTTGATCCTTTTAACCTTTACAACACTCAGTGCGCAATCGGTTGACAGTTTATTTGTGCAGGCCAATAAACTGTACCAAAGTGAAAAGTATGCCGAGGCTTTGCAGGTTTATTCTGATATCGAGAAAAAGGGTATCGTTTCATATGAACTGTATTATAATATAGCCAATACCTATTACAAAACGAATGAGGTAGCACAGTCTGTTTATTATTACGAAAAAGCCTTGCAAATCAAACCCAATGACGACGATGTCTTGTTCAACCTCGATTTTGCAAACAGAATGACCATTGACAATATTGAACCATTGCCTAAAAGCATAGGGGATAATTACCGCGAAAATGTGGTCTTGAGGTATTCATACAATACCTGGGCAACCATAGCTGTGGTATTTGCTGTTTTATTTGCTGTCTTATTTTTGTTGTACCATTTTTCTGATTTTACCAGCCGGAAACAACTGTTTTTTATCAGCAGTCTGGTCTGTGCCGTTTTGGTTTTCATTGCAGTGACCTTTGCTTATCAGAACAAAACGCTGGTTGAAAAGGCTGAATTTGCCATTGTTTTCGCGCCGCAGGTAAGTGTTAAAAATGCGCCAACCATGAACAGTGAACTCAATTTCACCCTTCATGAAGGCACCAAAGTGCAAATTCTTGAAACCCTCGACAACTGGAGAAAGATCAAAATTGCCGACGGCAAAATTGGCTGGATGGATGTGCGGGATCTGAAGGAATTGTAGGAATAAAATTCCCGGATGTTTTTATAATCACTACTAAAGAACTAATATCCATTGCTGTTGTATAGTTATATGTACCACTATTCAAAGTCTGGAGACTTCGAAGAGCAGGAAGCAAAATTTTTTTCTTGTCTGTTTTTAT
>JBFYPZ010000006.1:0-30220 GCA_041303035.1 Flavobacteriaceae bacterium | reverse complement strand
TGTATTTTTAAAGTTCATTAAACGATTTAGCCTATGTCATACGAATTTTATAAGCAGCTGCTCGACAACAACAAAAATTGGGTGCAGAGTAAATTATCCGCCGATCCAAACTTTTTTGATAAATTGGCCAAAGGTCAAAAACCCCCGTTGCTTTGGATTGGCTGCGCAGACTCAAGGGTGCCTGCAAATGAAATTATCGGTGCACAGGCCGGAGAGGTTTTTGTGCACAGGAACATTGCCAATATGGTCATTCATTCTGATATGAATATGCTCTCTGTATTGGATTATGCCGTGAATGTGCTTGAGGTTCAACACATTATAGTCTGTGGTCATTATGGCTGCGGAGGTGTTAAGGCTTCGATGGGGAATCAGTCTTATGGCATAATTGATAACTGGATCCGTCATTTAAAGGATGTTTACAGATTTCATGCCGAAGAGCTGAATGCCATCAAAGATGAAACAAAAAAATTCGATCGTTTTGTAGAGCTGAATGTAATCGAACAGGTTTACGATCTTGCCAAAACAAGTATTGTACAGAATGCATGGAAAAATGGAAGATTCCTGGCTGTTCATGGTTGGGTTTATGCCTTATCGGATGGTATTATCAGAGACCTTAATCTGAACTTTACCGACAATTCTCATTTGGACGAAAGTTATAAGCTAAATCTTTAAAATCAAGGTTTTTGTCAGGTATCAGCAAACATATGCCCTCTAAGTTGCCAAATGTACCCACAAGTATTTTTGCCAAAATGAGCAAACTGGCAGCAACACACAATGCGATCAATTTATCTCAGGGATTTCCGGATTTTAAGTCTTCTGAAGTATTGATCGATCTGGTAGTCAAAGCCATGAAAGATGGTTTTAACCAATACGCTCCCATGCAGGGATTGCTTTCCCTAAGGGAATCGATCGCTCATAAAATTCATCAATTATACAATTATTCCTATGATCCGGAAACAGAAATTACCGTAACCGCTGGGGGAACACAGGCCATCTTTACCATCATTACCGCCTTTGTGCATCCCGGAGATGAGGTCATCATCTTTGCTCCGGCTTATGATTGCTATGCTCCGGCCATTTCTTTAAATGGAGGAAAAGTTGTGGAAATCGTTTTATCCACCCCTGATTACCATGTTCCCTGGGAAAATGTAAAGGCTCAGGTTTCAGAGAAAACCAAAATGATCATTATCAACTCACCGCATAATCCAACCGGATCTTTGTTGTCTGAAGCAGACATGAAAGAATTGGAAAGTATTGTAAAAGATACCGGTATAATTGTTTTAAGCGATGAAGTGTACGAGCACATCATTTTCGATAAAAACACACACCAGAGTGTTGCCCGCTTTCCGGAACTTGCAAAAAATAGTTTTATTGTTGCTTCTTTTGGTAAGACCTTTCACAACACAGGCTGGAAAATGGGTTATTGTGCCGCTCCCGAAGAGCTGATGACCGAATTCCGTAAAGTGCATCAATTTAATGTGTTTAATGTCAACCACCCCATGCAGGTAGCCCTGGCTGAATATTTGAAAGAGCCCGCGCACTATTTGGCCTTACCGGATTTTTATCAGTCAAAACGCGATTATTTTTTAAAGTTGATCAGCCCTTCTTTGTTTAAGTTCAAGCCAGCCTCGGGCACCTATTTTCAACTGCTTCATTACGAGGAAATCAGCCGTGAAAATGATGAAGTGTTCGCGGACCGGCTTACGAAAGAATTTGGGATTGCTTCAATTCCCGTCTCCGTTTTTTATGAAAAAAAACTCGATCAAAAAGTTTTGCGGTTTTGCTTTGCCAAAAAGGAAGAGACCCTGGAACAGGCTGCAGAGATAATTAACCGCATAAAATAGGTAACCATGAACGGGGTTCTTAAAGTGAGTCTGGTGCAGACAAGTACCTACTGGGAAAATGCCAAAGCCAATTTGGCTTCATTAAATTCCAAATTAGATCGGCTGGAAAAAGATACTGATCTTGTCATTTTACCGGAAATGTTTTCCACAGGGTTTTCAGTTGGAAAGGAAGGCATCGCAGAAAAAATGGACGGACAAACCATAAACTGGATGCTGGAAAAAGCATCGGAAAAGAAATGCCTGTTGATGGGTTCTGTTTTAATCAGTGAAGACAACAAATATTTCAACCGACTGATTGCAGCTTTTCCGGATGGTCACCTTTTACATTATGATAAACGGCATTTGTTTTCGTATGCCGGTGAAGATAAAATCTTTGCAAAAGGAACCAAAAGGCTGGTATTCTCTTATAAAGGATTTAAAATTTGTCCGCTGATCTGTTATGATCTCCGCTTTCCGGTTTGGGCAAGAAATGACGAAAATTACGATATTCTGATCTATGTGGCCAACTGGCCCTCCCCAAGGATAAAAGCCTGGGATACGCTCTTAAAAGCGCGTTCTATTGAAAATTTGTGCTATACTATCGGACTGAACAGAGTTGGTGATGACAATAACAAACTGAACTATCCGGGGCATTCAGCAGTTTATGATCCTTTTGGTGAATGTTTGCTCTCTTTTGAAGAACATGAAGAAAAAATAAAATCCGTACGGCTCGAAAAATCTGCGGTCGATACCGTCCGAAATAAGTTTTCCTTTCTGGATGACAGAGATGATTTTACCGTAAACCTATAGCCTTTTTTGTTGGCTGAATCAAACGATAACAGAATCTTTTATATCCTTTTCCACTTTTAAAAACAGGGCATCAAAAGGCAGGTCGCTGTTTTTAACCGGCTGATGAACTTCAATGGTCAGATCAACAAAAACTTCGAGCGGAAAATGTCCGTATCTCACTGTCTTCCAGGAATTGTTAATGGTAATAGGAACCACATAACCTGAGGGTGCTTTTTTTACGAGCATTTTCAGACCATTTTCAGAAAATCTCTTTGGAACGCCATCCTTGCTTCTCGTGCCTTCAGGAAAGATGATTGCCGATCTCTTTGTTCTTTCCAGGTATTCCCCAAATTTCATGATAGCGCCAATGGATTGTTTCGCATCTTTTCGGTCGATCAGCACAGATCCTCCATGTCTGAGGTTAAATGAGATGCTCGGAATTCCCCGGCCCAGTTCTATTTTGGAGACATACTTTGGGTGGTGTTTTCGCAAAAACCAGCCCAAAACAGTAACATCATTTAAACTCTGGTGGTTGGAAACAAATATTAAAGGTACTCCTTCAGGTAACTTTTGTTTATTGATAAATCTGATCTTGTATCCCAGGACATAAATACTTGCCATGAGAAAAAAAACGAGATAATCAACGGATTTCTTATGTGCCTGATACCCTATTTTTAAAGCCAGCCATTGAATGGGGTGAAATATAACGATGGCCAGACCGAAAATGAGGTAATGCAATACACTCAGGGGATAAGATACAATTTTCTTAAAAGCCTTCATCAAACTATATGAAAAGTGTCTGTACCTGATTTAAGAGAACCAATTTCCCCAGGGAATTCTGCTCAGTACCAGCAGCAATGCGATTCCGTAATACAACAAGATCGTTTTAAATCTCCCTTTATCTGTCAGCTGTTTTTTGTGTTTCGAAAAACCCATGGTAATTAAAATAATCGCCAGGATCATCATAATGGGGTGCTCAACCAGCATTAATCTCAGTTCCGGCTGCTTCATCACTTCTCCCATACCTACAGAGCGCATGGTATCATAATAATTTGAAGTGTAATAGGCAATAAGGCCAATTATCAGCTGTAAATGGAATACAATTAAAGTAAAAAGAGGGATTCTCAGGTCTTTTTCTCTGAACGATTTATTAGAAAAAAAACCCAATGCTGCATTTACGACAGCAACAATAAGAATAAGTAAGGCAATATAAGCCCAACCGGAATGCAACATCTGTATCATAATGATTCTGTTTATTTAATAATTAGAAAAGCAAATTTAATGATTTTGTCAAATAAAAAATCCCATTCTCAAATCAAAGAATGGGATTTTCAATATATAAAATTTTACTAATTAAAATCTGTAACGTACAGAAGCATTCCAGGTAGTACCGAAACCGAAAAATACACGGTTTCTGGTATCAATACCTTTCCATTCTTTACTTGTATCGTTAGATAAAATATTTGTATCTGACTCTGAAATATACAATTCATCAAAAATGTTATCGACATTAACTGCAAATTCCAAAGCATTTCCTTTGTCAAATAACCAATTATAGGTCAATCTGGCATCAAAAAGATTATACGATGGCAATTCCAATGATTCACCTCCTTCAACGGTAAAGTCCGGAGCATTGATATTCGCATATAAATTACCTGCATACCTCCAGTTTACACCCAAAGTAAAGCCTTTATAAAAATTGTAGTCAGCGCCAAGGGCAGCAGTAGTCTGAGCAGCATCACCCACTTTCACGCCATCCAAATATAAAGTTGAAGTACCCTGAAAAGCCTGGCTTTCATCAAAAAGATCTGCTGTGGCATTCCCGTCGTATTCCCATTGTCCATAAGAGGCCATACCGCGCAGGCTTAGGTTATCCAAAACTTTATACATAAAATCTACTTCAATACCGGTATGCACCTGCGTGATTCCCGTGTAATTGGCAGAACCTCTGAATTCATCTGGTGTTCCAGGATTTATAGTAACCGTTCTTGATTCAAACCTGTCAGCCCATGAGGTTCTGTAAAGGTTCGCATTTGCACTCAATTTTGCACTTCGGTAACCGTAGCCCAATTCAAGTCCAAATATTTTTTCATTGGTAAGATCCGGATTTACTGTATTGCTGAAATTAATAAAGACGGCATCAAATAAAGGTTGTTTTGAATAGTACCCTGTATTAAAAAACACGTTGTGATTCTCATTGATGTTGTAGTTGATACCGCCTTTTATATTTCCTCCGGTAATATTCTCATTGCCTGATTTTTGCTCCTCAGGAGTATACATGAAATAATCAATTCTTTCAAATCCCTGATTTGAAAAAGACCCTTGTACAAAAGCAGAAATATTGTCATTTTTGTATTCCAGTTGTCCGAATACTCCGATCCAGTTTACCAAACCATCGTTGTTATAATCGATTTTCTCCTGACCGTCTATATCCTCCCATGGATTCCAGCTTGGACTTGCACTTACAAAATCTTCCTGAGTGATTACGTTTCCGGTAGGATCATTGATATCATCATAGTCAATATAACCATCTGCCCCTAAATCACTATTCACTACCCTGTAATGCAGCCCTTCGTAGGTTCTAAGATCCAATCCCACATCAAAGGTGAAATTCTCATTGATCTCGTGGTTAAAGTTGATAATACTGCCATACCAGTTATGTGAATTCATGGAAGCCCTTCTTGATATACCATTATCACTTCCCCTTCCTCCACCTCCACCCAGTGAAGCAGGGTGTCCGGAATTACCTGTATTATAGAAAGCACCATCAAAAGTTGTTCTGTTTTTGCCAAAATCAGGAACATTTTGTCCGGAGTTCCAGGCTTTTATATCATCGAACCTGATCAAACCTCTGTCGGTTTTTGGGAGCGCAAAACTTCTTTTGTCGTTTATTTCTCCTATTTCTCCTGTACCACCTCCGCGGCCCCATGAAGCATATAATACTGTTGATAATCTTGAAGCATCAGACATTACCCACTCCCAGTTTAAAGACATTACAGGTTTGTGGTAAAAGTTTCTTACCATACTGTATTCTTTTCCATCAAGATAACCCCAGTCACTGTTGTATTTCCTGTTTGGTTTTGTGGCTTCCAAATCAATGCCTCCCGGTTGGTATTTTTGGTGGTCAGCAATTGAAGGTGCCTGACTTTTTTGGTGGTGCCATTGTGGCGCACCTGTAAAGATGAATTGCAGGTCGTGTTTTTCATTAATCTTATATCCCAAACCAATGAAGTAGTTTGAACCCTGAAATTTTGTTCCGTCAATATATCCGTCACCTGAGGTATTGCTAAACAAAACGCTGGCAGATAATCCGCTTTCCAAAAGTCCGGTATTGTAAGAGGCCAGGAATTTCATGTAGCCATCGTTTCCGAAGGTTGATGCCAGAATACCTCCCTCCCGCGCTGCTGAAGTTTGTGTAACCACGTTTATAGTTCCACCTACTGAAGAAATCGCTAATTTGGAAGATCCCAGACCGCGTTGTACCTGCATAGCAGTAGTTACGTCAGATAATCCTGCCCAGTTCGACCAGTACACCCAGCCGTTTTCCATATCATTTACCGGTTGGCCATTGATCATAACTGCTGTATTGCGCTGATCAAATCCACGAATATTGATTCGTGAGTCTCCAAAGCCTCCTCCTTGCTTGGTTACATAAACAGAGGGTGTGCTTGCCAAAATTTCAGGAAATTCATTATTTCCCAGTTTGTTTTGAATGTCAATAGCTTTTATAGTAGATACAGCTACAGGCGTTTCCCTGTCCTTAGCAATATCTATTGTGCCGGTAACTACTACCTCCTCAAGTACATTCTCGTCTGCACTAAGTGTTATTGTGCCAAGATTAATTGTTTCTCCCTGAGCGGTAAAAGGAATATCCCTTTTCCCCATTCCAACCATGGAAACTTCTAATACACCTTTCCCGTTCTTTACTGAAAGAGAAAAATTACCGTCGAAATCAGATGCAGTACCATTAGTTGTACCCTTTTCGAGGATACTCGCCCCCGGTAAGGGTCCGGTTTGATCTGAAATTTTACCTTCAATTGTAGTTTGTGCAATAGAAACCGAGCTGATCAGCAACAATGCAAAAACCCAAAATAATTGAAATTTTTTCATAATAATTGATTTGAGTTAAATTCGGCGCAAAAATACAACAAAAAATGACTCTTTTATTAAATTATTCATTTTTTGCATTAAGAAAACGTTAACAAAAATCAAATCTTATTCCGACAGAATTTTATTTGCTAGTTCCTTGCCCAATTCAACCCCAAACTGGTCAAAACTGTATATATTCCAGATCACTCCCTGAACAAAGGTTTTGTGTTCATACATGGCAATGAGTGCACCAAAATTATAAGGAGTTAATTTTTTAATAAGAAAAGTATTCGAGGGTTTGTTGCCTTCAAAAACCTTAAACGGAAGCAACTGGTTCACTTTGTCGAGCGTATTGTTTATTTTCATATCTAGGTAAACCTCGTCTCTGGTCTTTCCTGCATACAGAGCTTCGGCCTGCGCATAAAAATTTGCCATTAGTTTTTTATGGTGGTCCTGATTGCCGTACAAAGATTCTTCAAAACCAATAAAATCGACAGGAATGAGTTTAGTTCCCTGATGAATAAGTTGCATAAAAGCGTGCTGCACATTGCTTCCTGTATTGCCCCAAATGATATTTCCGGTTTGGTAAGTCACCTTTTCTCCATCCCTGTCAACTGATTTTCCATTGCTTTCCATGGACAACTGCTGTAAAAAGGGAGCAAAATTTTCCAGATACTGGGTGTAGGGAATAACCACTTCAGACTCAGTTCCAAAAAAATTGTTATACCAAACACTGATCAGGGCCAGGGTTATTGGTAAATTTTTCTCGAAAGGGCTTTTTCTGAAGTGCTCATCCATAGCATAAGCTCCTTTCAGGAAACTTTCAAAGCGCTCGTAACCGATAGCCAGGCTTATAGAGATACCTACGGCACTCCAAAGAGAATACCTGCCCCCAACCCAATCCCACATGGTAAAGATATTTTCCTCTGCAATTCCAAAATCCTTAACTTTTTGCAAATTGGTTGAAACTGCCACAAAATTATATTTGATATCACTTTGTTTTGCGCTTTTTAAAAACCAATCCTGTATGGTCAATGCATTGGTCAGCGTTTCCTGGGTAGTAAAGGTTTTAGAAACAATTACGAACAAGGTTGTTTCCGGATTTAATTTTTTCAATGTTTCATAAACATGATCCCCATCAATATTGGAAACAAAATGAGTTTTCAGGTGATTTTTATAGAACTGCAGGCCCTCAACAACCATTCTCGGCCCGAGATCAGAGCCCCCGATACCAATATTGACCACATCGGTAAATGGTTTTCCGGTATATCCTTTTAATTCTCCATTGATGACCTTATCTGAAAAGGATTTTATATTCGACAATGTCGAACGAACTTCAGGCATTACATCTTTTCCGTCAACATAAACCGGCTCATTCTTCTGATTTCTGAGCACCGTGTGCAGCACAGCCCTGTTTTCTGTCTGGTTGATGATATCACCACCAAAATATTTTTCTATGGCATCATTTAATTTTGACTCTTTTGCCAGGCCGAACAAATAGTCAAGTGTTTCTTCCGTTAAGCGGTTCCTGGAATAATCAAGAGAGATCTCTTCAAAGGTAAGGCGCATTTTTTCTTTCCTGTCCTTTTGTTTCTGAAATAAAGATTTCATTTGTACCTCCCTGATCTGTTCAACATGTTGTGTCAGACTTTTCCATGCTTTGGTTTGGGTTGGGTTGACATTTTCTAAAGCCATTTTTTTGTTTTTTTACTTTCTTATTTTATAATTCTTTTTCTTCCGGCCCGATCTTTCTCGAAGGAATTTTTTCGAGCTGGGTTTTCAGGGGTTTGATAAAGGCAAAATATTGCTCTTTGAGATCGTCTCGTATCGGTTCTGCCTCAGGAAATTTTTCCTTAAGGGGATCTATCTGTTTCCCGTTTTTCCAAAACCGGTAACAAACGTGCGGCCCTGATGTATTGCCGGTCATTCCAACATAACCGATGACATCTCCCTGTCTTACCGACTGACCTACCCGTACTTTTCTTTTGCTCATATGTAAATATTGGGTAGTATAGGTAGCGTTATGCTTAACTTTCACGTAATTTCCGTTGCCCCGATTGTATTCCGAGGCTATGACGGTTCCATTGGCTGTACTTTTGATCGGTGTTCCAACAGGCGCGGCAAAATCGGTGCCTAAGTGGGGTCTTACCCGATACCCATAAAGCTTAATTCTTCGGGTAAGGTTATATCTGGAAGAAATACGGCTGAACTCAAGTGGTGCCTTTAAAAATTGTCTGCGGAGAAATTTGGCATTGTCATCGTAATAATCACTGCGGTTATTGATGGAATCTGTCATAAAATGAAAGGCATAGGTAGGTTTCCCTTTGTGTTCAAAATATGCTGCCCTGATGTTTCCGACTCCTACGGATACTGTATCATCTATAAATTTTTCATCGTAGATCAATTTAAAATTATCTCCCTTCTGAAGATGAAAAAAGTCAATGCTCCAGGCATAAATATCGCTCATTTCATGGGCAAGAATATAGTTAAGCCCTTCTTCATTCATGGCTTCAGACAGGGAGGAACTGATCACTCCCGAAGCCGTTTTGGTCTCAATCCGCACTTCTTTTTTACCAAAGGTGGTTTGAATGGTATCTTTAAAATCTATGATCAAATATTCAATTTGATTCGGTTGGTAAATAAAGACCTGTGCTTTTTGTGTAGTATCTTTTTTTGCAAGTATGGTATAGGGTCTGCCAACTACCAGTTTTTTAATATTGAACGTGTCCATTGCAGAGGCTGCAATATTGTGTATTTCTATTCCGCTCAGTTTGTATCTCGATAAAATTTCGCCAAAGGTTTCGCCTGTTTTTATGGTGTCTTTAATTACAAAATAATCGTTAAGTATATACCCGAATTCTTCAATGATTGGGGTCGTTTTTTCGGCAATATCGGCGGTAAGTTCAGGCGCTGCATCTTTTTTACAGGCGTATACAGATAAAATCATCAGCCCTGCAACCACAATTTTTTTTAACATCCTTCTTGTTTTGTGCAAAGCTAAATATTTTATAATGCCATAAAACAAAAAATTTAGTTAAAACTGGCTCGAAAGTCGTATGATAATCCTTTATATTCCTCCAAATCCATTTTAATACTTCCCACCAAAATCGAAGCTTTCAATTTTACCGGAATTTTGTTTTGGTCATCAGAAAACCAAATTGTTACACTTTCATTTTCTTTAAAAACTCTTCCCTGTTGAACCAAGGGCATGATCACCAGGGTATTTATATAGCCAAATTTAGTATGGATCCGTTCACGGCCTTTAATAATAATTTTCATGGAATGTATCTCTTCATCAAAAAACAGATCAATTGAAATAATTTCACCTGTTTCCAATTTGTTGAAATCCAGACTTCGGAAATAATACACAGCCATCATCATATCCTTCACATCGTTATGTATTGGATAGTCTTTTTTGGTTTGCTTTTTATAATTGATTACAGTTGCTTTTAAATCCTTAAAGTCAAACAATGTTTCTTTATTCTTTGTATGCCCTCCTTCTTTTATAATTCTAATAAAGCGCTGTGGTTTTAATGAGTTCGCATCGAAATAAGACTCATAATTGTCTCTTACCGGAAATAAAAGGTCCATAATACCCACAGACCATCCTTTGCCTATTACATGCAATCCCTGCTTATTATTGATTTTGGCATTTTCAACTGCCAATGTGGTAAATCCTGCATGCATCAATCCATAAGTGACCTTATAGGTTAGTAATTCGCCATTTTTATACGGCAGACTATTTTGACCCTGAACCTGGCTTGTGAAAAGAATAAGTAAAAAGAGTTTTTTCATTTTCTTTACAGGAAATCATATTTCCGTATTCCCTTAAGGGGTTTTAAAATTATTAATTCCTTCTTTAAGCCATGTTAGGTAATCATTAATATTGGGATTATAAGCAGTGTGCTCATTTAAATTATCGCCCTTGTGGTTTAATAAAACATAATAGGGCTGGGCATTGGCCTGGTATTTCTTTATTTGAAATTCACTCCACTTATTACCAATACTTCTGATATTCTTACCTGTAATTTCAGAAAAATACTGTTCTTCTTTTGGCAATTCCCTCTTGTCATCAACGTATAATGAAATAAGAACCACTTCATTTTTTAAGACACTCAGTACCGCAGGATCCGACCAGACTTTTTCCTCCATCTTTCTGCAATTTACACAGGCATGGCCGGTAAAATCGAGCAAAACCGGCTTGTTTACCTTTTTTGCATAGGCCATTCCCTTGTCGTAATCCAAAAATGCAACCAGTCCGTGTGGCCCGAGGTGAGCGCCTTCAGGAAGAAAATGTTCCCCCTGGGAATTCCCGGCATTGAGATTCACATACCCAACACCATTGGGAGATTCACTGTATTGCATAGGCGGAGGAAAGCCACTGATCAATTTTAAAGGTGCTCCCCATAGACCCGGGATCATATAAATTGTGAAAGCGAGTACTACAAGGCCAAAAGTAAGTCTGCCAACAGAAAGGTGCGCTAAATTTCCGTCGTGCGGAAGTTTTATTTTTCCGAACAAATAGAAGGCAAGGGCTCCAAAAATTGTGATCCAGATTGCCAGAAAAACCTCTCTTTCAAGCAGGTGGGTTTGTAAAACCAAATCTGCATTGGACAAAAACTTAAAGGCCAGAGCCAGTTCCAAAAATCCAAGCACAACTTTTACCGTATTTAACCAGCCCCCTGACTTCGGCAAAGAATTCATCCATCCGGGAAAAGCAGCGAACAGACTAAAGGGAAGGGCTATAGCCAGCGAAAAACCAAACATGCTGATAACCGGTGCAATTCCACCCTTTGTTGCTGCCGCAACCAGCGCAGTTCCCACTATTGGACCCGTACAGGAGAACGAAACAATTGCCAGGGCCAGTGCCATAAAAAATATACCGATCAGGCCACCCCGATCTGCCTGAGAATCAACCTTTGTGCTCCAGCTGCTCGGTAATGTGATCTCAAATGCCCCCAGAAAGGAGACTGCGAAAACAACCAGTAACAGAAAGAAAATGATATTAAACCAAACGTTGGTGGCCAGAGCATTTAAAGAATCCGCTCCGCCAACCAGGGGTGTAACAACAGAACCCAATAAAACATAAATAACAATGATGGCCAGACCAAACAGGATTGCGTTTCTTATTCCTGTCGTCCGATTCTTGCTCTGTTTTGTAAAAAAGCTGACCGTCATCGGGATCATGGGGAAAACACAAGGTGTTAACAGGGCTGCAAATCCGGCTAGGAAGGAAAGAAAAAACAGGCCCCACAAACCCTGCTTCTCTTTTTTCGGGACCGGAATCATTTCCACAGATTTCTGTTCCACAACAGCATCTGTGACGGCAACTTCCACAGGTTTTTCTGCCTGAACTGTATCTGTTTCAGGAAGAACACTGATGAGCTCTGTACTTTTATCAGAAACCGCCCCGATATTAAAAGTCAGATCAACTTCGGTTGGTGGCAGACAACTTTTGTCATCGCAAGCCATAAACTCAACCATTCCGCCAATTGTTTTAACATTGGGGTTCAGTATGCGGACTTTTTGCTTAAATACGCTTTCCTTCTCAAAATATTTGATATTCATCTGGAATACGTTATCGAAGGATTCTATTCCTTTTCCTTCCTGAGTTTTACCGATAAACTGGTAGGTTTTTAATGAATCCTTGAAATAAAATGTGGTCGGAATGGGTCCTCCTTCGGGTACTTGCTGAGAATACAAGTGCCAGTGATCATCGATTCTGGCTTTTATTACCAATTCATATTCCTGTCCGCTTATTTTATTAACTGAGGTTGTCCATTTTACAGGCTTTAGTATTTGGCCGTTTGCTGCATTTACTAAAAATAGTAAAGCAAGGTAAAACAGAGCGATCTTTATTTGTTTCATTTCTTTATACTTATTTTTAATATGTTCTTAGTTGCTGCTTTTATTTTAAACCGATCATCCTGTCTTTTTCCGAGTACCCAAACCACTTTGTCATCGGAACAAAGGAGCCAAATATCTTGTTTTTCTGTCAATGATAGTTTAAGGTCCTTAAAATATTTACTGATCTTTTTTTTGCCGCCCAAACCGAGCGGATAAAAATAATCCCCTTTTTTCCAGTGTCTTAATACAAGGGGGTATGCTATGCTGTCGCTGTCGACAAAGATCACATTTTTTTCAGGATTTTTCTCCGTTTCTTCCTGTTCGGTATTGGTAATCCCGAACTTTTTAAAACGTATACAAGCTCCTTCATAAAAAAATACTTCTGTATCCGCATTGATAAAATACTGAATATCGTTCTTTTCCTCATTTTTTCCCAGGCACAAAAAACCCCTGTTATTTAAAAGATAATGTGTTTTTGAAAAAACACGTTTTCCAGATTGTGCAGACAGAAGATCATAAACGCTCTCCCAGTCAGTAAATCCGTAATCCTTAAAGAATTCGTACAAATAGGCTTTGGGATTATCAAGTGCGCTGATTTTTGAAATATCATATTTTGCTTCTGTTTCCTTTCCATTGGTTTTAACTAAGCAAATAATGGAATTTATTTGAGTATCTACCAGATCCCTGGATTGATTCAGGTGGTTTAATGTGTTTTGAAAAGCATTTAAAACAGCCGGGTTGATTTCTTTGAGCAATGGAATGATCTGGTGGCGGATTTTATTGCGTTGGTATTTTGTCTCTGCATTGGAGGAGTCTTCCCTCCATTCCCAATTATTCTCTCTGGCGAATTCATCAAGAGACTTTTTTGAAAATGGTAACAGGGGTCTGATAATATTGTCGTTTCTTTCGGGAATTCCGCACAGGCCGTCCAAGCCCGAACCCCTTAAAAAGTGAATCAAAAAAGTTTCCAGATTATCATCGGCATGATGGGCTGTAAAAATAAAATCGATCCCGTTTTCTTCACATATTTTTGAAAACCATTCGTAGCGAAGATCCCTTGCGGCCATTTGAACCGAAATTCCTTTTTCCTGAGCGTAGGTCTCTGTGTCAAAAGAAATACTGTGAAAGGGAACATTCCAGGATCCGGCGAGTGACTTAGTAAATTGTTCATCCATTTCAGAATCTCTGCTTCGCAGCCCGAAATTGACATGTGCCACCTCAAAATTTAGCCTGTGCAGCTTCAAAAGATGCCCTAAAACGGTGCTGTCAAGTCCGCCGGAAGCCGCCAAAAGAATTTTACTGTTCCTTAGAAAGGGAAACTTCTGATCGAGGTGTTTTTGAAAATCAACAGGTAAATTGTTCAAATTTATGCCGGTTTTATACAACAAAAATACTGTTTTCGTTTGAGGCTTAACAATCCAGGGGCCAATAATGTTTTAGAAATTTGCTGTAACTGTAAATGCGTAATTTCTTCCGGGAGCACTGATGGATGAAGCAAATTCCTTGTAATGCTGATCAAAGATATTGTCGAGCCCAAACTGCAGGTTCACTTGTTTTAATATCCGGTATCTGGCAAAAAAATCCAGGCTTGTCCAGGAGGGTGATCCGTAATATTTCTGTGTTTCTTCGATGAACGGGGTCTCTTCAATGTTGTCAATACCTTCCTCCAGGTTATAATCCTCCAGGCTTTTTTTGGTGTTAAATTTAAAATTCAAACCGGTAGCCAGTTTGTTTTTGTTATAACCGAAACCAACATTTCCAAAAGTTGGAGGAATTGAAGATAAGGGAACATCCGTATCATAGGACTTGCCTTTTGTAAATGTCAATGACGCATATCCATTCAGGGTGTTTGTGAAATTTCCCCTGGCCGTGATGGTGCTGCCCATCACATAAGCCTGATCCATATTAACATTGGCTGTCATGGTCATTTCTTCCCCATTGTAGATGATGGTATCTTCTCCGTTAATTTCGAAAGGTGCTCTGTAAATGTAGTCTTCCAACAAAGTATAATATGCCACGGCACTCAACAGATATTTTTTCTCATCAAAATATTTATTAATACTGAATTCGAGGTTATAAGCATACTCAGGTTTTAAATTAATATTGGGTACTGAAACAACTCCCCTTTTATCCCTTACTTTTCCTACATCATCTATATTGGGTGATCGAAATCCGGATGAAAATACACTGTTGATCTGCCAGTCTTCATTCGGTTTTAAAACGTATCCTATGGTTAGGGTAATGGCATTGTTTCTGAGATGTGCTTCCTCGTAGGGCAATTTAAAAAAGGTTGTATCTACCCATTTCAAATTCATGTTCGTATTGGTCAACCTGATTCCGGTGTTAAGAACAGCCTTACTTGAAAGATCCTGCCGGTAATTTCCGTATAGAGAAGCACTTATATAGTCATTTCCTCCGTCAGGATATCTTGTCGGTACAGGATAATTGGCCGCAACTCCCAATACTTCGTTGCCTTCGACCAAAAGGGTTTCTCCAACAGATTCTGATTTTACATCGTTATAATTAAACTCCAATCCATAAGAAAAGATCCTGTTTTCTCTAACTGAGGTATTAAAATCTGCATTTAAACTATACACCTTTACATTCGTAAACTCAGAGGATCTGTTAAGATCACTGAATTTTCTTTCGGTAGAAGATTCGTCTATGTCCTGAAAAGCCAGGGTAATGGTGCCGTTTCCCATTACCGGTGTGCCCGGGTTTAGCAACAACTGGGTTGAAAACAAAAATCTTTTTTGCGGCTGGTAATACCATTCAGCGTATTTAAGTGTTTCGTCATCGTACTCACTGAGTCGGTCAAACCGGGGTATATCAGAAGAGTTACTGTATTGCAGGTTGAACAATAAATCCGCGGAAGGGCTCAAAGGAATATTTAGTTTTTGTAAAAGGTCCAGTTGTTTGTACCCAATATTTCTTTGTGTTTCGGGATCTGAATTTACTACGGGCTCGGGGTTATAAAAATGGTCTGTATTGTTGGAAAACAAATACTGCTTTCCCCAATCCTCAAAACCGTGATTTCTGTTATCCCCCATTTTAAGATCTCCAAAATCGCTGCTTGAAATGGCGGTAAAGGAGGCAATTTTTCTGGATTGCAATTCTATTCCCGCATACAGCGTTTTTTCATTGTTCACTGAACTGAAACGAGACATAAAATCAACATGAACATCGTTTTTCTCGCTGGTCAACGGTTTTCGGGTATAATAATGAATCACTCCACCCAAGGCATCCGAACCATAAATCACCGATGAAGGACCAAAAATAACTTCAGTGCGTTCTAAAATATTCGGAGAAACGGTTATTGAATTTTGAATATGACCCTTTCTGTAGATGGCATTGTTCATTCTAACCCCATCAACCACCAGGAGTACCCTGTTAGCTTCCATTCCCCTCATTACAGGGCTTCCTCCACCAAATTGTGTTTTCTGAACTTTGATTCCGGGTATTTCAGCCAGCATATCCGCTGAGGATTGGGGAGAAAAATCCTGTATGTCGTTTTGAGAAAAAACGGCGATTTGCTCTGCAATTCTTCTTTTATCTTCGGGCCTTTTGGTAGCTGAAAGAAAAATTTCGCTCAGGAATTCTGTTTTAAACTGCAAGTATACTTTTTGATCACTATTTAAAAGATGTCTTTTAAGGATTTCTGTTTCCACATAGTTTATGTGCGTGAAGCTCAGTATATCCATCTCATCAAAGGATGAGATGTCTGCACTTCCATCAATATCTGTAAGTACCGTATGGGATTTGCTTTCATTGGTTATAAGCACATTGGAAACAGGTAATCCTGAATTGTCATCAATAACAAGGCAATGTTGGGAAAAAGAAATTTGTCCGGTAACAAGCAATAACAGAAACAGGATTTTTTTCATTTTTCTCTGAATAATTCCTTTAAAATCGCTAACGATCTGGGCTTTTTGAAACCTGGCAGGTGTAATGAATAATATGACAAGATCATATCCAACATAACATGCCTGGAATTTGAATTGATATTCAACTCATCTGTTACATCAAAATTTGTGCCGATAAGTGATTTAAACAAAGTAAGATTCTCGCCTGTAAGGCATTCATTTTTTGCGGGAAGGTCCTTAAAAATCCCTTCTTCCAGGCTAAAACAGGGTTTGTGTATGTTTTGTGTTTCAGGATAAAATCCCAGATGCCTGGTCAGTTTCAATAAAAAGATCAGATGAAAATTGGCTGTTCTGTCGTGGGTATCCAGCCATTGCAGGGCTGTACTTAAAAAATTTAAAAGATCTTCGTTTTTTGTTTCTTCTTTTATTGCACTATTCAGGGTTTCTGCAAGGAACATGACTATAGCCTGTTTTTTTAAGTCTTTGGGTATGGAGGTATAAACATAGGCTACATGGACTTCAAGAATACTGTTCAAAGTTCCTTTATTGTTGTGTTTGGCTGTAAGCTGTAGCTGATTTAAGGGTTGAAAATAGGCAATATTCAATTTGCCGTTCCTTGATTTCAAGATCCTTTTGATCATATATGACCTTATACCATCTTCGGTATAGCATTTTATGATCAGGTCTGATTCCCCGTATTTAATTGCAGATAAAACGATTGCTTTTGTATTTACGAGCATCTCAGTTGATTATGGCAATTTTTGTGATCGCCGATTCCGAAGTGTCCGGCAGGGTCAGTAAAACCAAATAAATACCGGACGATACCGGGTGTCCGGCGAGGTTTCTTTTATTCCAAACGACTTTTCCTCCAAAAGCTTCCTGATTTTCCTGGACATTTGTTTCAAAAACGAGCTTTCCGGAAGTATCCAATATTTTAACATTGGTGCCCCTGGGCAGATGAGAACCATTTCTTCCGTCAATAGTGACTGTATTGTGCTCCTTTTTAACCGGATTTGGAAATGCATAAACACTTGTTAATGATTCCCCATAAGGAGCGATGTTGTTGTTAAAAGCCACGATCCCCTTATCTGTGGCAAAATATACCTTACCGGTAAGGTTGTCGATTGAAATTTTTAAAATCCTGTTGGAAGGCAGCGGAGAATTGTCTTTGTTAAAGATATGCAGGGTTTTTTGTCCGCTGCCATTGGTGTTTATGGCTCCGCCTGTATCTGTGCCAAACCACTTGTTGTCTGCCCCATCAATAGCGATCGTGTTGACAGGCTGGTCGCCAAGCAATTTTTTTGGTATTCCGTCATCAACAATAACCACGGGTTCTGCATCGTAGATGGTTTCATTGAATAAGTTACCGGGATCATAGTACACCACAAGGCCCTTCAGGGTGCCGATCCAAACCCTGTTATTTCTGTCAACCACCAGTGACTTTACATTTGCATCGGGCAAGGATCCTTTCGTTGCTTCGGTGGTGAGGGCCTTTTTTTTGTCGCCGTTTTCCTGATAAACCAGGGCGCCATTTCTTCTGGAACCTATCCAAACACTGTTACTTCTGTCCAGTACAAGTTCAGTCAATCCATAACTTTCATTTGTCATGATGGAACTTAAATTAAAACTGCTCCATGTTCCGCCGGAACTCAATTTTTTTAGTCTGTTGTCAACCCAGGCATTGGCAACCCAGAAATTGTTTTGCGGATCAAAGGCTGTTCCATTGATACGGATACTGGTATTCGGGTTTCCCGGTGGATAAAGATCTTCCAGACCGCTGTTTGTGTCGTTGAGCAAGATAAGCGGCTGATCATTTTCAACGACCAGTATGCCACTGTTCCATGAACTGATATAAACTTTATTTTCATGATTCGGGTCAAAAGTTATATGTACAAGATCAAGGGCAGGGAAACTACTGTTAAAGTCTGTATTGATCCAGCGCTTTTCCTCCCCGTTAAAATGTGTGTATCCGGCTCGTTTATTAAGTGGAGTAAAAGCCGGGTCGTATCCGCCATAAACGACCCAGAGCTGTTTGTTTCCGGCTGTAATTGAAAATACTTCATTTGAAAGTGGTCCCTCGGGATGAATTTCCTCATAAATCTGTGTTCCCGTATCTTTCTTTAAAATTCCGTACTGGCTGGTGCCCAGGTAAATTTTGTTGCCTTGTGCAGCTGCGGTATTCAAATTAAAGGCGAATTGGGAAGTATTTGTTTCCTGCGCTACAATTTGTAAATTGTTATCCAATACAAGCGCTTTCTTGACTTGTGAAAGGGTGAGGTAATCTGCAGAGGATTTCAGATCTACGATTGTACTCTCAAAGGAACCAATTGTAATGAGGTTAATGCCGGCCATCTCAAAAAGAACATTTTCTCTGGAGGTATACAGGTTCTCCTGAAAAACAGTAATGGCCTTAAAATCGCCAACAAAATCTCCCGAAGGCTGGCTCCAATTATTAAAATCGACCAATGCGGGGTTATCTATTTCTGCTGAATAAATACCATTCCTGGTGGCGGCAAATATCTGGTTTCCGAAAATTGCCGTCTGGTTAACAAAAACGGCGGTTGAACCATTCCCGATGTAATAGGTGTCTCCGAACCTTCTCTTTTCAAGGTTGTACTGCACGATTCCAAATGGAGTGGATAAATAGATATATTCTTTGTCTTCTGCAATGTGATTGATCTGTTTCTGACCGGTGATCTCTAATCTTTCAATATCATTTGCAATTTCAATATTCCCCTTGTCATCAATAATTTCTATGAGTCCTGATTCGTATCCCACAACAAAGCTTTTTGCATTTTCACTGTAGTATATACTCGAGGTTTGTTTGCCGGAAAGCCCTTGCACAGAGGAGAATTTCCGGGTTGTTTTATTGGCTTCATCATAGATAAATACGGCATTATCCGACGCTGCGTAGATTCTTCCGTTTACTACTGTAAAGTCCCTGATATTGTTGTAAGAATAAAAATCTTCCCATAAATCACTGTAGTCTGTTTGTGAAAAACAGCCGGTGCTGAAGAAATACATAAAGAAGTGAAGAAAAATAAGCTTATACATTGATCTTCCGGGCATTTTTTAATTTTTCTCAAAGATATTATAAAACGTTTATCTTCTAAAAATTAAGAAACAAAAAAGCCTCAAACACTCGCGTGTTTGAGACTTACCAAAACAAAACCAACTCTTTTTCAATAGCGCAATTTTCCCTTAGCGGGGGATTAAATAATCTTGGTTTTTAGGTTTATACTTTTTATAGGGTAATTCTTCTTTACTCAGTTGGTTACCAGGGTTGCTTTATCCTGTTCGCTATCACTGTTTTTACCAGAAGAGAGCCCTTTGTTGCCATTCGCTTCATTGAGCAATTGTTTGTGCACACTGTCGAATTCCTTTACCGTTTTTTTGTATTCAATAATATTCGCCCATTCCGGATTAGCATTGTTTTTTACGGCTTCCTTATAGCTTGAAATCTTATTGATTTGAACAACACATTGATCGGTATATTTTGGTTTCATGTTTTTAATATGTCTGAACTTCTTCTCTATCTCCTCCAGCTGAACAATGGTCAGGGCTTTTTGTTCTTCCATATAGGCATTTACAGTACTTTTTGCCTTTTCTTCTACCGCATTTCTGTTTGTACTTTCAGAGAGTACAATAATATTGTCATTGACCACTGGGCTTTTCTTATTCACATTTTCAAGCAAACGCTGATGGGTTTTATTGAATGAGATGATCTCGTTGTTATAACTTATGATGTTCGAGTAGCCAACACCCTCATTACCGGAAACTTCTTCTTTCAGTTCTGCCACTTTCAGTTTCTCTCTGGTCAATGCAGAGGCAATCGAGGGATTGGATAATATGTCGGCTTCATACTTTGCCTCTAAAGCTGTGAGATCCGCAATTACTTTGTGTTTTTGGCTGTTTATATAAATATCCGCTTTATTATTGGTCTTGTTGGGCTCCGCGCTGGCAGAAGTTACTGTTACCTTTTTTGCCGGTACGCTTTTATTTATCGTTGTTTCCTTAACAGGCTCCAAGAGGGTTGCCGTTGGGGCCGGAGCAGTATGAGCTACAGTTCCCTGAGTGATCGCGGTTTTCTTTTCCGGTTTTGGAGCACTTGCTGCCACCTCTGCTTTTGGACCTTCCATTACCACATCCACTTTTGTTGCCTCTTTCGGGACTTCAGTTTTTGCGACCGGTTTTACAGAAGACTGTTTAGCCGGTGCTTCCTGGTTTTTTGTGAGTTCTCTTTCCTCAGCCTTGATGTTTTCCTCTTTAACTATTGCAGCAACTACCGGCTCACCTTTTATTTCTTTATTTTCTATTGCAACCGGCAATTCCTTTTTGGTTTCTTTATTCAATTTTAGCGCTTCAATGGAGGCTGTGGAGGCTGTTACCGGTTTATTTGTTTCTAACTTATTGTTATACGGATTTTTAACTGCCTGTATGTGCACTTGTTCTTTTGGAACAGTTCGTTTTTCTGTTTCCCGGTTTGCCAGGGAAGTCCCTTTCTCAGCAGCTGTTTCCTTATTAATTTTCAATTTGATCGAGGCCCCGGAATTTGCAATTACAAATTCTGTTCTTCTGTTCAACTGATTCTCAGATCTTGAGCATTTTGCAGGATCTTCACAATTATTGAGCAATCTTTCTTCACCATATCCTTTACCTGTGATCCTTGACGGGTCAATTCCCTTGGAAACAATGTAATCAACAGTTGCCTGTGCCCTTCTTTGTGATAGCAACTTGTTATAGGAGGCCGGACCCCATGAGTCTGTATGTGCATTTGCTTCTACGATGATTGCCGGATTTTCCATCATGATCTTCACAATCTTATCCAATTCAGATTTTGCGTCTGTTCTGATCGTTACCTTGTCGAAGTCGAAGTAAATCGGTGCCATATTCAGGATCTTGGACAGGTCTTTGCTCTCATCGATACGATTCTTCTCTAACCTGGTCATATTGAGATTGGAATGCAGCGTTTTATGGTAATTATTCTCAAGGATCTCCAACCTTTGTTTTTCTTCTTTATAATTTGCAGAGTTTCCAACCAAATTGTATTCCTGGCTGCATGGAACCTTAAAGGAGTAGAAACCATCATTTTCTGTAGAGATCGATTGTATCAGTTCATTTTTAAGATCGTACAATTCAACATTGGCTCCTTTTAACAGAGCCTGAGTCTCCTTGTCTTTGATTCTACCCTCAACTGTGATAAAACAGTTTTCCGTTCTTTGATCTTTTTTTAATGTAAATGAGTACAAATCAACATTTTGATTTCCCTGTAGCCGGTTTGATGAAAAGAATCCCGTGCTTGTTTCCTCATTTATGATATATGCAAAATCATCATTGATGCTGTTGATGGGTTCTTCCAGATGATATGCTTCAGAAGCCTCATTATTAAAAACTTCTGCTGCGTAAATATCAAGGCCGCCTTTTCCCCCTTTTTTGTCACTTGCAAAAAAAAGTACGTTATTGGAATTTATATATGGTGTAGTCTCCATTCCTTCCGTATTGATGGTCTTTCCCAAATTCTTCGGCTTGCCAAAAGAACCATCTTCAAGTAGGTCAACAACAAAAATGTCTGTTCCTCCGGATGAAGGCAACATATCTGAAACAAAAAACAGTTTGTTGTTCTCTTTGTTCAATGTTGGATAACCGTAGGTGTATTTGTCATCACCAAAAGTTATCTCCTCAATCTCTGACCAATTACCGGCGGAATCAACTTTTGCGCGGAACAGCTCAATGCGGTTCTGTTTTTGTTTGGAACTGTTTTTTGATTTTTTGTACCTGCTGAAATAAACTGTTTTTTGATCTGCAGAAAATGCAAGGCCTGAGGTATTGTATTTGCTGTTGATTTCTTTGCTTACGGGTTTGATATTTTGAATCTCTCCGTTCAGGTCAATATCACCAATAAATAAATTTCTTTTTTCATTGGAATTTTTTTCACCTGAAGCACTTGACTTACCTGAAGTAGAAAAGACGAGTTTGTTGTTTTCAAGCATCGCCACTGCAAAGTCGGAGTCTTCCTGGTTAACTTCTAAAAACTTAATTTGGTATTTCCCCTCGGATTGTGCCAGTAATGTTGTGATATTACAAATTAAAAGCAGGCCAAAAAATAACTTTTTCATAAACACATTCATTGCTATATTGTTGTTTTTAAATACTTTATTCTTTGTTAATTGGATGAAAGATTGCAAATAGTCAAGCCTTCTTTCAAATTCACGGGGGGAGAAAAAGTAATTAACACTATGTTAATAACGCAGATATGGAAATTTAATTATGCAAAAAATTAAATTCGTTTATAAAAAATAAAAATGTCCGGCTAAAAAACCGGACATTTTTGCATGTTTTGTAATAAAAATACTGCTTTCCTGCTTCAATCAGTAAGAACGATTATTTTTTTTCTTCAGTTGCAGGCTTTGGAGTTTCAGCTGCTGCTTCGGTAACTGCCGAGCCTGAGACATATTGTGCATTCAGGCTTTCAATGACCTTAGCGGTTATATCTGCTTTTTCCTCACCGTAAAGAATGGCATTTGTCTGGCGGGTTGTTCCAAGGATAAATGAATAACCGTTTTCCTGAGCATACTTCTTGATGTATTCATCAACCTGCTTGAAAACATCATCCATCTTTTGCTGGCCCATGGCCTGGATTTGTTGCTGAGCGGTTTGCTGCATTTGCTGCATTTGTTGTTGTTGCTCACCCAGCACCTGTTCTCTCTGGGCTTTGGCCGCAGGGCTTAAGGTTGCCATGTTTTTTTGATAATCCTGTACATTTGCCTGGAATTCTGCAGCCATTTTATCTAAAGATGCTGACATATTCTGTGATTCAGTTTGCATACTCTTTTCTGCATCCTTTGCACCATTAAATTCTTTAACCACTTCCTGAATGTCAACATAAGCAATTTTTTGCTGAGTGCATGAAGTCAATAAAAGTAAAACAAGAATTACTCCCAATAATTTTTTCATTTTTTTCTATTTTTTGTTATCGCTGGCAAATGTAAGAAATTGAAGCATGTAAAAAACCAAAAAAAATAAAATATATAGCATTTCCTCCGAATATCCATTATAAGAAAACTTTATTGATAAAAATAATATCATTGTATTTGTCTATTAATTTTAATCAAAAATGCAGCCCTAATTTTACATATCTTTTCAAAAAGGTTATTTCGGGTCTATAAAAACATAAAATGCGCTTAAATCGCATTTAAATGTGTTTTTTCTTTTTTAACACATAAATTAAAGAGGAATACTCGCCTGTCGCCTTGCCATTCCGGTTTGAGACCAAACCGTTATAAAAAGCCAGCAAATAATTGACCTTGCCATTTTTGTATTTTTCTGAAAGAAGGCTCACGTAAAAGGCATCCCACTTCATGGGCCTTATTTCTATAATTTCCATTTGTACCTGGGAAAAAAGCAATGATATCGATCTTTTTGAAAAATGCCACAGATGACGGGGTACATCATATGCCGCCCAAAATTTCCCATAGATTTTTGCATCATATGACTTATGATTCGGAACGGCCAAAACCAGAGTACCGTTATCAGCAAGCAGGTTATGGAGTTCTTTTACATATTCTGTTATAACCGGAACATGTTCCAGCACGTGCCAAAGGGTAATAACATCAAATTTCGTTTCTACTTTATCCTTTTCGACAGTATTTCGGTATTCTTTTATATCCTGAAATATACTTCCGTTGGTATTTTGACCTGAACTGCTTTCCAGTTTCTCCAATCCAAGTTTTCTTGCTTTTTCACTTGGTTCTATCCCGGTTGTATTCCAACCGTTCTTTTTGCATGCCACCAGAAAATCACCGGTTCCGCAACCTATGTCCATCAGATTCCCCTTTTCTTGTGCCAGGCGATCAATCAAATTTACTTTGGAATTAAGGGCTCTTCTCTTTACCCATTGATACATCTGATCTATCACCGTTTTTTTGGAGTCGGTATGAGAAATATAGTCAGCACTTTCATAATACTTATGTAGATTACCCCCTGTCGGCTGGGGGCTGGTAATAAGTAACTCTGCTTCTTTATCCTGTAAAATAGAAAATTCTTCCTGTGAAACGGCGTAATCCTTGCATTGAAAAAGTACTTCCAGGGACTGGCTGTTCAGAGGCGATTTAGTAATTTCATCCATAAAATTTGTATTAATTTTTACTTAGAATGTTTCACGTGAAACAAGACTGGTGATATTCTATCTGCCCATATAGACCAGTAACACAGAAATATCACTGGGTGAAACTCCTGATATTCTTGCGGCTTGTGAAATGGATACCGGCCGTATTTTGGACAACTTCTCCCTGGCCTCAAAGGACATCGATTTTATCTTATGGTATTCAAAATTGTCAGGAATCCGAATGCTTTCCAAACGATTAACTTTATCTGCATTGTTTCTTTCCTTTTCAATATATCCCGCATATTTAATATGTATCTCGGCTTGTTCCATGATCTCTTCATCGATCCCGTTTTCCTGAACAAATTTTTTCACCTTTTCAATCCCCAGCAAATCACGAAAAGCAAGTTGGGGTCTTGAAACAATTTTATAGAGTTTCATGGACTGGGATACCGGCGCACTTTCCTTTTCGAGTAAGAGCTCATTAATTTCCCCGGGGCTAATGCTGGTCTTCTGAAAAAAATCAATAAGCTGATCTGTTTCCAGCTGCTTTTGTCTAACCCGCTCCAGTCTTTCATCGCTGGCCAAACCAATTGCATGTCCCTTTGGTGTCAAGCGAATATCGGCATTATCTTCTCTCAGCAAGGTTCTGAATTCTGCCCGTGAAGTGAACATTCTGTATGGCTCTTCCGTCCCTTTTGTGATCAGGTCATCTATTAAAACTCCTATGTAAGCTTCATCTCTTTGTAACACAAAATCCGGACTTCCATTCAATTTAAGTACCGCATTGATTCCGGCCATCAGTCCCTGGGCAGCAGCTTCTTCGTATCCTGTGGTGCCGTTGATCTGTCCGGCAAAATACAAATTCCCGATCAATTTGGTTTCCAGGGTATGTTTGAGCTGTGTTGGAGGGAAATAATCGTACTCGATCGCATATCCAAAACGCAGAATACTTACATGCTCAAATCCGGCGATCTGCTTCAATGCTTTAGCTTGTATTTCATAAGGCAAACTTGTAGAAAAGCCGTTCACATAAATTTCATGTGTGTCCCAGCCTTCCGGCTCAACGAAAATCTGATGCCTGTCCTTTGTAGAAAAACGATCTATTTTATCCTCAATAGAAGGGCAATAGCGCGGGCCCACGCCTTGTATTCTGCCTGTAAACATAGGTGATTCCAAAAAACCTTCCCGCAGGATATCATGGACTTCCTGAGAGGTATAAGTCATATAGCACGACAACTGTTTAGTCAGGGGAACTGTTTCTTTTGAAAAAGAAAATTTTCCCGGAATTTCATCGCCCGGTTGCTCGATCATCTTACTGAAATCCAAAGATCTTCCGTCAACCCTTGGTGGCGTTCCGGTTTTCATTCGCCCCGCTTCAAAACCAAATCTTACCAAATCTTCGGTGATTCCGGTAGAGGCTGTATCCCCAGCCCTTCCACCACCAAACGTTTTCTTCCCAATATACATTCTTCCGTTCAAAAACGTTCCGGCCGTTATAACTACAGCCCTGCCTTTTATTGAAAGCCCTAAATTTGTTCTTACCCCTTTAACTTCTTCATTTTCTATAATTATACCATTTACCGAGTCCTGAAACATATCCAGATTTTGTATACTTTCCAGCTGACAACGCCAGGCCATCGCAAAACGCATCCGGTCACTTTGCGCTCTCGGACTCCACATGGCGGGACCCTTGGATTTATTGAGCATCTTGAACTGTATGGCTGTCTTGTCGGTTATGATGCCGCTATATCCACCCAAAGCATCGATCTCTCTAACAATCTGCCCTTTTGCAATACCGCCCATAGCCGGATTACAGCTCATCTGAGCTATATTCTGTAAATTCATGGTGATCAAAAGTGTTCTGGCCCCTAAATTAGCGGCGGCGGCCGCTGCCTCGCTACCCGCATGGCCACCTCCCACAACAATCACATCATAAATAATATCATTCAATTGCATCTTTTCCTGATTTTGTTCCACGTGGAACATTGATACCCTGCTTAAAAAGTCCGCAAAGATAAATAATAATCCTCTTTCATTCTCATTAATTCTTTTTCCTTCAAGGTTTTATCTTTATACCCACAATAATGAAGAAGTCCGTGAACCATAACACGGTGTAATTCCTTTGTCTGTTCCACCCCAAGCGTAACAGCATTTTCCGCTACCCTTTCTGTACTGATAAATACATCTCCCAAAAGTGCATCTCCCAGGCTGTAATCAAAACTGATAATATCCGTTAACGTATTGTGTTTCAGATACTTCATGTTCTTTTCCAATAGATAATCATCATCACAGAAGATATAATTTACCCCTTCAATAGACTTTTTCTCGTTTTTTGCTACCTGATCCAACCAGAGCTTAATGGCCCTCCTGTTCTTTAAAGCGAACTTGTTCTCGAAAAAAAATCTTACCATGCTATTCTTCTTTAAAATACTCCTTTACTTTTGTTTGGTAGAATGGCTGTAAAGGTAAACTTTGCCTGATCAGCACATCATTTGTATTCAAATATTTCAACATCTGCTCCTCGCGTTTAAGATCAGGAACTGTAAAAACCTTCCGGTTGCTGTTCGCCTTTCTCTTTTCGTCATTCCCTTGTTTTTCGGTTGCCTGTTCAAGTTTTAACAGTTCATAATTAAAGGATCGCATTTTGTCCAGGGTTTGCTTATCAATACCTTTCTCCAATAACATCCGCTCCAGCTCATCCATTTCCTTGTCTATTTTCTTTATGTCATCAGCTTGCATTCCTTCCTGCTTTATTAAATCGTTCAGTTCTTTTCGCAACCGACTTTGTTCCTGAAAAATTTTATACTGCGCCTCACTCATCATCTCTTTATTCTTTTCCATTCCCGTTTGTCTTTTCAGCTCACCCTCCATTTTATCAAGCAATTCCTTCTGTTTTTGTATAATGTCCGGTAAAGAAATCGATTCTTTTGATTTTCCCTTCCCGCCTGAGCTTTGTGCATTTTTCAGATCATTCAAAATATTGCTCAGCAGGTCCGCCAGGTCGTTAGCGGCAGTCATGGTGTATTGCTGATTAACCATTGCTTCACGGACTTTTGCATCAGACAACTGTTCGAGCGACTTGTCAATATTATAGTGGGCACCGGCTACCTGCTTCTGTACCTGCCCTGTAATTTGAACTACCCTTAAGGATAAGGTATACAGACTGTCATCTATATGTTCAAAATACTCTTTCAGGATCTGTTGCTTTTTGAGTTTTTCCGGAAAATCCGCACTGTTCTCCTGAGCCTGCTCCAAAGAAACCATCAGTGCTTCCTGGTCAAAAGAAAATACCAGAAGATTATTTAAAATACGCTCAAGATCTTCGATGTTTTCATCGATCATTTCCATCTGCATTTCCATCATGCCCCGATCCATTTTCTGAGCCATTTTTTTCATTTTATTGGCTGCCTCTTTTTGATTTTGTTTGGCGCTCTTCATATTGGCCTCTGAATCTTTTTCCAGCTCCTCTTTTGCCTCTTCCATACTGCTCTTGATCTCCTGCTCTTCTGTTTTGGTAGCCGGCAGATCCAAAGGAGTTTTTAAGTTTTTGTTGTCTTTATCAATCTGCTGAAGCTCCTTTCTGATCTCATCAAACTTTTCATTCAACTTTTGCTGGCTCTCCGCATTGTTTTCAGCCGGATCATTGCTTAAAGACTCTTGCTCTTTTGCCATGTTTTCCAATTTCCTTTGAATATCCGTGTACTTTTTCTCAACATAAAAGCGCTTGGTCATCTCTACTATTCTCTCCAGTGATTTCTCCTGCTGCTCATTTAAAGAATTCAGCTTTTCAAGGTTCTCTAAGAGTCCCTCCTTTTCCAGTTTCTCTGTTAAGGCCTTCAATTCATCAAGCAATCGCTGCTTTTCTTCCAAATCCTTTATTTCCTCAAGCCTGTTCTTTAGCTCCTCCTTTTGATCTTTCAAATTTTTATCTTCATTTTCTATCTTAAGGTCCTCGAGATTGTCTAAAATCTTATCCGTATTCTTCTCCAACACTTTTTGATACTGCATCTGTCTTTCCAGATAATTTTCTATTTCTTTCCTGTTATTCCAGTTCAGTCCTTCCTGAGTTCTTAGATTTTTGTCCAGGTTTTCCAGGGATTGATTTGTTTGTTTGTTACCTTTTTGGTTTTGCTGTAATTCCCTCAAATTGTCTTCCTGTTCCTTGAGTATTTCGCGTGCTTCCTCTTCCGCTGACAACTGATTATAAAAGAAGCTTCCTGTTCTGTTTGATCTGCTGCCGCGCACAGCATTGTTGTCGTAAACCACAAACACGATTTCATAGGTCTTTTCAGGTAAAAGCTGCAGATCATTGGGAAAAGAATAAAAGAAATTCTGGAGGGTTCCCTTTTCGATTTCAATGAGCTGCTTTGAAAACGCATCCTGATTTGTGGGTCTGTACTGTACTTCCAGTTTTGTCAAGCCATAATCGTCGCTGATCGTACCGAAAAAAGAGGCCTCTCCTCTGGATATACTGTCTATATCTGATTTAACCTGAATTTCGGGTAAGGCATCTTTAATAACCTCTAAGCGGTAGTCTAAATTTTCAAATCCCTTTAATTCCTTATTCGAGCTGCTGATCCTGTAGCTTATACTTTCCAATATGCCCTTCTTATAAATAAAAAGATCTTCTTCTTTCTTATCAAATTCACGGGTTTCCTGGTCTTGAATAAATTGAAGCTGTTCCGTTGATTTCGTTCTTAATTTCCACGAGATAATGCTTCCTTCAACAACGGTGGCATTTCCTGTATTCGCAAGGGCTTCGCGCTTTAACCCTGTGTATGCCGGATAATTGATCTCCATCTCAAAATCAGTAATAATTGGTGTTCTAACAACTGTAACATCGAAAGATTCAGAAACTTCGCGGTTGGCTCTGAGGTCAAAAGAGAACGGCTCAGTTACAGATTCAAAGACATAAACAAACCTGCTTTCGCTCTCTTTTTGCATAAAATAGGTATTTCCCTCAACATTCACAGTGACCTCTTCGGGTATGATATCGCCGATAATCTCTGCTTTGAGCTCCAATCTCTTTCCTTCGATTACCCGAAGATCACTGTTTGACAATTTAAAATAAAAAGGTGCTGGCGGTTGGAAGCTTTGCCTGTGATGGACTACCCTGTCAAAACTGCCTGAAAACAGATTTTTATTCCCGGTGAGAAAGGGGAAAACCGCAATAATGAGTGGAATGATCAGATACTTTAAATATTTTCTGTTCTCTTTAAAATTTACAGCCCTTTTAAAAGGAATGAGCTGAATTTCACCAGACTTTTGCTCGATGCTCGCCAAAATCAACTCAGTAGGTTCCTTTTCATTCTTTAACTGAATGATGTTCAATAATTTATCATCCACTTCCGCGAAATGTACCCCGATTATTTTTGCCGCCTGTGCTTCAGAGAGTCCGCCCCTGAATCCCAATAATTTAAGGGAGGGAAGAATCAAAAAACGAAGCAGGAGAAAAAATTCAACGAGAACGAATGCCCAGAATAAAAGTGTTCTAAGTCCGGGTTTCAGCCATAAAAAATATTCAATAAAAAGGGTAAAAAAGAAATAGAGCAAGCCAAAGGAAACAAATAAAATGGATCCTCTGATGATTTCATTGGTATGGTATTTTTTGATGAAATCAAATAATTTTTGCTCTATTTCTCTAAAATGATTCAATGTCAAATTTATTTAGGCCAGGACACTTTGAACGGAATATTAACTATTTT
>JBFYPZ010000005.1:0-32726 GCA_041303035.1 Flavobacteriaceae bacterium | reverse complement strand
TAGCTTCGCTGTTCCTTTGGGCTCCGTAGTCAAAATGTAAAACCAATCCATCTGCGATGGATCTGATTTTTTTATTTCCACAATCTTATGCAAATGAATTTGCAACGATTGTTCCAATAAAAAAACCAATGCTGCGCATTGGTTTTTCATTTATAAGTGACCCCGGCAGGACTCAAACCTGCAACCCTCAGAGCCGAAATCTGATATTCTATTCAATTGAACTACGGAGCCAGTATTTCTTTTTGATCAATTATAAATGTGTTTTTCTTTTACTATTAATTCTTGCCTTTGAACCTTGAACTTTGAACCTTGAACCTTGAACTTTTTCCCTACCTCTTCATCTCCCCGCGAAGCATCGCGGGGCTACGCGTGTAAATCCTTTCGCGAGCACTTTTGCCTTTATCCTTGCCTGTCGCAGGCAGGCTCTATCCTTTATCCGGCGAGCAATTTCTTTACCACTTCCGATATACTTTTCCCATCTGCCTTACCAGCCAGATCCTTTGAGGCGATACCCATCACTTTGCCCATATCTTTTATAGAACTGGCACCGGAACTGTTGATGATTGTCTGAATGGCACTGGTGAGTTCCGCTTCACTCATTTGTTTCGGCAAAAACTGTTCCAAAACCCTGGCCTGGGCCAATTCGGGTTCAGCCAGATCCATTCTTCCCTGTTCACTGTAAATCGAGGCGCTGTCCTGCCTCTGCTTAACCAGTTTCTGCACGATCTTTAATTCCTCGGCTTCAGACATACTTATATTGGCTCCGCTTGTATTCGCCAACAGAAAGGCAGATTTAAGCGCCCTTAAAGCTTCCAAAGAAACAGTATCTTTCGCTTTCATCGCAGTTTTGATCTGCTCGTTAACTTCTGTTTGTATACTCATTTTCTTACTGTTTAGGCCTGCAAATATAAATTAAAAAGATCAAAAATACGGATAAATCGATCAATTTTCATCAACCCCAAATTTTGAAAGCACCTCGTAGATCAGATCACTCTCATACCCTTTTTGCAAGAGATAGGAAAACAATTTCCTTCTGTTGTCCGGCGATTTCTTTCCCCCTAATTCAGCAAACTTTTTATCAGTGAGTGCAAGTAAATTAGCCTGATATGTTTCTTCGTCTATCTCCAATAAAGCGGTTCTGATATTGTAAGAAGAAATTCCATTCATACTCAGTTCTCTTTCAATTTTTCTTCTCCCCCATTTTTTAATTTTATACTTTCCACGGGCAAAACTTTTCGAATACCGTTCCTCATTTAAAAAATTATTTTCTAAAAGATGCAGGGTAATTTTTTCTATCGCTGCCGGGATCATATGCATACTTCTCAGTTTTTGCTCCACCTCAGCATGGCAGCGGTCCTGGTAAACACAATACCCCTCGAGCAATCTTGTCGCTTCTTCAAGCGTATATGTTAACTTTTTTTCTCTCATGCCATTAAAAGTGTATATCCAAAAATAAACTTTAATCAAATTAAACATGACGGTATGACTAAAAATTACATCCCACTGATCCTATTACTTTTAGCTACCCGGTTCTCCCTGGCTCAAACTGTAATAGCAAAACAAAGTTTTGAAGCTTTGGGCGATACCTGGATGCCTTTACAATTTTCTACAGATCCCTGTACTTCCGGAGGTGATACCTGGAACTACCGCAGCTCTTTAAGAACCCTGCTGCCCAGTGACGGAAATCAGTTCTGGGGTATTGAAGATTTATACGGGGATTGCGGCAGCAGTGATTTTGAATCCATCCAGTTTCCGGAAGTCGATCTAAGCCTTTTTCATGATGTCGAGTTATCTTTTGAAATTAATGTCGTTAACTTCAACTCAACCGACAGGATCAATTATTTGCTTATTCTCGACAATCAGCCCCAGGAAGAGGTGGAACTCTTTGTCCCCGATGGCTATTTCAACACAAACGGTTGGCAAAAAGTAAGCCTGAAGATTCCAAATAAAACCCAAAAATTAAGATTGCACATCAGGGTCAGACAAAATGGAAATGAACAATATGCCGGGATAGATAACGTCTTGGTTACAGGAACAGACATAGCACCATGCAGCAAGCTGCTCATCTCAGAATATGCGGAAGGGACTTCTTCAACAAACCACCGCAACAACTACCTTGAAATTTATAACCCGAGCAATGAAGGCGTGAACCTCAGTAATTTTGATCTGGTCATATTCAGAAATGAAAATACCGAACCCGGTGCCACTTTAGCACTAAATGGTATCCTACCGGCTTACAGCACTTTTCTGATCGAGGATGGAACAGAAAATCTGCACATACAGGCAAATCTTTCAACCACTTCTGCTGTGATGGATTTTACCGGTAACGATAAAATTGCGCTTCGCCAGAATCAGCAAGTGATCGATCTAATCGGTCAAATAGGTGAATCCCTCGTTTTTGCCGAAAATGTCACCCTCAGAAGAAAAAGCTTTATCAGCCATCCAACAAGCGAGTACAATGCCGCTGAATGGGACATATATGGCCTTGAAACAATCGGCGACCTGAATAAGCAACAATCCGCATGCCAGGGACCCATCCCTGAAATAGAACTGACCGGAAACCAGATGAACATACCGGATGGACAGGCTTCCGTTTCAGCTCAAAACAATACCTATTTGGGTATGACACTTCCCGACCGGAGTATAGAGAAATCCTTTCTCATCACCAACACAGGTATCGCTGATCTTATTTTAAGCGAACTCACACTGGTACAGGGTACAAGCATCAATTTTACGGTAAGCAACATGCCGAAATCTGTGATTTCACCTGCCGAAAGTACCAGCTTTACAATTACTTTTCAATCAGATATACCGGGTCCTCATGCTGCCGAAGTAATCATACAAAATAATGATTCCTCTGAAAATCCGTTTAATTTTAAAATCCTGGCCGAAGTTTCGGGGCCGGGTAACGGCCCCCTGCTGATCTCACAATACTACCAGGGAGCAGGAAACAACAAATGGATCGAAATCACAAATACCAGCACGATCCGGACACCTGCCAATACCTATTATCTGGCTCTGTTCAGAGATGACCTGGCGATGGATCCATTTGGAAAACGACCGTCAGTAAAAACAAATATCCCGGCTTTGGAACCGGGTCAAACCGCAGTATACCGGGCCTCGCTCAACATAACCGAACCGGCCTATGCCATCAATCAAAATGAGCTGATCAGCACTGTTTGCAGTTTTACCGGAAACGACATACTGGTCATTTCAACAAAAGATGCAGAAACCTGCTGGGAAAACAGAACAGATATGATCGGATCAGCAAATCAATGGTCGGAACAGCAGTGTTTTGTTCGCAAATACGGTTGTGAAGAAGTCGGACCTAAAACCTATTTTGATCCCAATGACTGGCTGGTATTTCCTGTTGAACAGGTAAATCAGGCACAAATCGGTTTTAATCTGAGGATCGGCCAACATTTCACAGGTCCCGCTGTATTTGAGCACGGAGCCTGGCAAAACGGAATACCTGATCTCTATCGGCATGCGCTGATTAAAGATAATTACAATACCGGTACGAGGGGTAATTTGGACTGTTGTTCAATGACCATAGATTCTGAAAAAACAGTTTCTATTAATAAAAACGGGTATCTCGCCATTCAAAAGGATCTCACAGTAAACGGAGCTTTGCATATTGAAAATGAGGCAAGCCTGCTGATGCATGAGAATGACGGAAGAATTGTGCTTCAGGGGATATTGAACATTCATAAAAACACAGAGCCCTTAAAAATGTACGATTATACCTACTGGTCCTCGCCGGTTACCGGGGCTGTTCTGCCGGATGTTTTTAAGGAATCTCCGCAAAATTCTTTTTTCCGGTTTAATACAAACGAATTTAATGACAACAACAAGGACAATTATGATGACGACGACCCGCAGGCCTGGCAAAATACCAGCGGAACTATGGTACCCGGTATGGGCTATACGGCCATGGCCTCCGCGAAGCTTCCCTTTCAGGAGATACAAACCGTCGTGTTCTCAGGAAGTCCGAATAATGGTAGCATTGAAATTCCCGTTCATACGAGCAGCAAGGATACCATAGGTAATAACAACTGGAATTTCATCGGAAATCCCTATCCCTCTGCCATCGATCTTGAGCTGCTCCTTCAGAATCCCAGGAACAAAGATTTGCTCTCAGGAGCCTTTTACTTTTGGACACATCACAGCCCAAAAACCGGTAACAAATACAGCTCAGACGATTATGCAACCTATGTTGTGGGAACCGGAGGGATCAAGGCACATCCGGATGGAAAAATACCTTCAAAATACCTGTCCTCCTGTCAGGGGCTCTTTGTAAATACCTTAAAAAATGGCACGGTAATTCTCGATAATTCTATGCGAGCAATTGAACCAGAAAACAACTTTTTTAAAACAGATAAGCCGGTAAAAAAGGGTGAAGAAAAGGACAGGATCTGGCTGAATCTGAGCAACGAGCAAGGTGTTTTCAAGCAAATACTTATCGGATTTTTTGAAGATGCCGGTCCTGATTACGACAGTAACTTTGATGCCGTTTCTTTACAAACCAGTGCCTATACTTCTTTTTATTCTCTTGCTGCCGGAAATCGGTATACGATCCAGGGCACAAATACAATAAAGGAGGAACAAAAGATAGCCCTCGGCCTGAGATCAGACATCGCAGAAGCAACAAATTTAAGAATAAGCATAGATCATTTTGAAGGTGTCCTAAAAGAGAAAGATGTTTTGCTGCTGGACAAACTCAACAACAAAACCCATGATCTGAAGGAGGGGGCTTACGATTTTTCAATCGACAAAAAAGGAATTTTTGATGACAGATTTGTACTGCATATTACCGGACAAAAGAATCCTTTTGACCGGGAGGTTTCTGAAAATATGGATGGGAACTTATTGGTTAGCGAAGATGCCGACTCCTTTGAATTTATATCAAAAAATGGTCGGGATATTCTGTCGGTAAAGATCTTTGATATGCTTGGCAGAACAATTCTGGAAAGCCATGTAAATGAAAAAGGTATAAGGGTGAAGAAGGAAAAACTGGTAAACGGTGTGCTGATCTCACAGATAATCCTTGATGATTTTACTGTAATCAACAAAAAGTTGTTGTTGTATAAATAGAAAAACCTGCCGAAAGATCAGCAGGTTTTAGAATATGATTCAACCTATTACTTTACCATCCTTATTCAGGAACTGGTAATGCAAATATGGAAAAGCATCACGGGGAATTATTTTGATCCACTTTTTGTATTTCAGGAACCATTTGAACCGAATGGACTGCAGGCCTGTGGTAAAATAGGCTGCAACAAAGGAATGAGCATGCAGGGTTATTCCCTGTTGCCCGTCTTTGATCAGTTTTTCGAGATCCTCCTCAATTTTTTCCTTTAAAAGAATCGGAGCATCTACCTCTCCATTATTTTCAGGAACTAATTCTTTAGTTTCAATATTGCGTTCTTGTCGAACCCTTTGACGGGTTATCTGCACCAAACCAAATTTACTCGGAGGTAAAATCTTGTGTTTGGTACGGTTATTTTTCATTTCATCTCTTAAATGATCAAAAAGAATTCTTTTGTGATCATTGGAATGCATGTCAATAAAATCAACCACGATTATACCACCCATGTCTCTCAGTTGCAATTGTCTGGCAATTTCGGTGGCGGCGATCATATTTACCTCCAGGGCTGTTTCAGATTGAGAATCGGCCTTGTTGGACCGGTTACCACTATTCACGTCTATTACATGCAATGCTTCTGTGTGCTCTATCACCAGATAGGCACCCCTTTTCATAGAAACCGTTCTTCCAAAAAGCGCTTTAATCTGCTTTTCAATGCCATAATGATCAAAAATTGGCACATTGGTTCTATGAAGTTTAGCAAGAGATTCCTTTTCAGGAGCAATACTACTGAGGTACTCTTTAACCTCTTCATACATATTTTCATCATTGGTAACTATGCTCGTAAATGAATCATTGAATATGTCCCTGAGAATCGAGGACGCTCTGTTCATTTCGGATAGTACCTTTTGGGGCGCTTTGGCCTGTGAAATCTGTTTGCAAAGATTGACCCACCTTTGCATGGTATACTGCAGATCCTGATCGAGCTCAGCTACTGTAATATCCTGCGCCACTGTTCTTAATATAACCCCAAATCCTTTTGGAACTATACTTTTTGCCAGCTTTTTCAGGCGGTCTTTTTCTTTATTGCTTACGATTTTCTGAGATACGGATATTCTGTTGGAAAATGGCATGAGTACCATATATCGCCCGGCGATTGAAAGTTCGGAACTGATACGAGGGCCTTTTGTAGAAATAGGCTCTTTTACCACCTGAACCAATAAATCCTGGCCGGCTTTTATGACATCATCAATCTTTCCATTTTTATCTATATCTTTATCAAAACTAAAGTTTTTTAAAGTGTAATCTTTTAATTTCCCGGTATTTACCTGTTTGGTGAACTTTGACAAGGACAACAATTGCGGACCGAGGTCCTGGTAATGCAAAAATGCATCTTTTTCGCTTTTTACGTCAACAAATGCCGCATTGAGGCCCGACAAGGTTTTCTTTACCCTTGCAAGAAAAATATCCCCAACCGAAAATTTATTGTCGTTTGTCTCATTGTGTAATTCTACCAATTTTCCATCTTTCAAAAGGGCAAAATCAATATCTGAGGAATTCGATCTTATTATTAATTCTGTTTTCACTCTGTATAATTTTATTCCCTCAGCAAAAAGTTTCAATAACTTTCTGCCTCAGATGTTTAACTAAATACGCTATGATTATGTTTACCGTTCGAAGTTTTAAACTTCTATTTCAAAGAACTTACCTTAATATATCGTAAAATAAACAGATAGGGCTTACCCTATCTGCTTATTTTTTCTTCTTATGACGATTTTGTCTGCTTCTTTTTTTACGCTTGTGTGTGGAGATCTTACTGCGCTTTCTTTTTTTTCCGCTTGGCATGTTAACAAGATTTATTGGTTATTATTTTACCGCAACATTACTCTTCACGTTTTCTACAAAAACTTTTGCAGGCTTAAACGCGGGAATATAGTGTGCAGGTATCTTAATGGTGGTATTTTTAGAAATATTCCTACCTGTTTTTTCGGCTCTTTCCTTTACAATAAAACTTCCGAATCCTCTAAGATATACATTTTCTCCCTTGCTTAGCGAATCTTTAATTTCTCCCATTAAATCTTCAACCACTCTTAATACATCTGCTTTTTCTATGCCTGAATTTTCTGAAATGCTGGCAACTATCTCTGCTTTAGTCATTATTTATAAATTATTAAATTATTATATTCTGTAATAGGGCGGCAAAGATATAATAATTAATCAATTTTAAAAAGCTAAATCCTTAAAATTTAATGAGATATATTTGCATTCGCTTGTCGCGATTAAAAATGGTATGGAATTTTCTAATCAATTAATAACGTGGTATTTAGAGAATCAAAGGGATCTGCCCTGGCGTAGAACCAAAGATCCCTACCTGATCTGGTTATCCGAGGTGATCATGCAGCAAACCCGGATTGCTCAGGGCACAGACTATTTTTTGCGTTTTCAGTTGCATTTTCCCACTATTTTTGATCTGGCTGCAGCCTCTGAAGATGAGGTGCTCAAAGTCTGGCAGGGTCTGGGCTATTATTCGAGAGCCAGAAATCTGCACGCCACGGCCAGACACCTTGTTAAAGAATATAAAGGAAAATTTCCGGAAAATTTTACCGATTTAATACAATTGAAAGGAGTTGGAGAATACACGGCTGCCGCACTGGCCTCCATATGCTTCAATCTTCCACACGCCGTTGTCGATGGCAATGTTTACAGGGTGTTATCGCGGTATTTTAACATGGAAATACCTGTCGATTCCTCTCAAGGAAAAAAAGAATTCAGTGAACTGGCGAACACAATATTATCCCGGCAACAACCGGGAATGCACAATGAAGCGATCATGGAGCTGGGCGCCCTTGTTTGCACACCAAAAAATTACCGCTGCGAAAGGTGCCCTTTGCAGCATACCTGTTTGGCCTTAAAAAACAAGAACATGGAAGACTTTCCGGTGAAAATAGGGAAACAAAAAGTGCGGACGCGTTTTTTTAACTACCTGGTACTGGATATAAACGAAACACAAACTTATCTCGAAAAAAGGAAAGAAAAAGACATCTGGCAAAATCTGTACCAGTTTCCACTGCTCGAGTCTCAAAAAGAAATGGGTCAGGAGGGGATTTTGCAATCAGCGTTATTACAGCAATTCCAACTCGATGAAGTCCCCGACATCTATCAATTTAACAACAAGCCGGTTACACACAAGCTGACCCACCAGACCATAATGACGAATTTTTGGATCATACCCACCAAAACCCCTCTTAAAAATACAGTTGAGTGGGATCATGTAGCCAATTTTGCTGTGCCGGTTGTCATCAACAACTTTCTGAAAGCTTTTAAATCTTCATAAATTTGTTTTATCTTTGGTAATTAATATGTGATATGGCAAATTCGTTAAATAAGGTAATGCTCATTGGTCATTTAGGTGATGATGTCAAGATGCATTATTTTGAAAAAGGGAATTGTTTGGCGCGTTTTCCTCTGGCTACCAATGAAACTTTTACAAACAAGCAGACGGGTGAAAAAACCACCAATACAGAATGGCACAATATTGTAGTGCGCAATAAATTGGCTGAACTCTGCGAAAAATATTTGAGTAAGGGTGACAGAATTTACGTGGAAGGCAGAATTAAGACCCGGTCTTACGATCAGGATGGATTAAAAAAATATGCCACCGAGATCCATGCCGCCGATCTCACCTTTTTAACAACAAAGAAGGATTTATCAAACTCGTCCGGCAGTATGGGAAGCCAGGCAGCTGCTTTGCCAACGGAAACTCACAGCGAGATCCAAATGCCTGAACCCTTAGATGACGATTTACCATTTTAACAGATCAGAAGTATAAACTAAAATAAGTCTGTATTGGACCCTGAGCCGACGCATTTACTGTTTATTGAAAATATTGACTGGCCGGTAGTAATCATAATCCTTATTCTTATTGGGTTACTCATGTTGTCCGCTCTTATTTCAGCCGGAGAAGTTGCATTTTTCTCTTTGTCTAAATCTGTTTTGCATGATCAGAAAAACCAAAACAGAAATCAAAAGATCGTTGTGGAACTCCTGAACAATCCAGCCAAATTATTGACTGCCATTCAGATTTTCAATAATTTCATCAACATCTTGTTCATTCTCATCTTTGCTTATTACGGGGATTATTTCTTCGGCGGAATTCAATCCGCCGGGCTGAAATTCTTTTTGCAGATTGTCTTGGTAACCTTTCTGCTCCTGCTGTTTGGTGAGGTGATACCAAGGGTTTATGCCAACAGGAATGCCTTGTCATTGGCTGGTTATTTGGCCAAACCATTTAAATTTTTGAATTCCGCATTGGCTTTTTTAAGTCTGCCAATAATCAATATATCGCGTATTTTTGAGCGCAGGCTGAATAGGAAAAATTCAGATTTTAACATAGGTTCACTCTCCGAAGCCCTGGCACTTACTTCAAAAAGTGCTACCACCAAAGAAGAAAAGAATATCCTGAATGGCATTGTCAATTTCGGAAATACCGAGACCTCTGAAGTGATGTGTCCGAGAATGGATATATTCGCCATTTCAATAGAAGATGATTTTTCGGAAATACTGAATAAGATCATCAATAACGGACACTCAAGAGTTCCTGTTTATGAAGAAAACCTCGACAATATTGTGGGTATTTTGTATATCAAGGATCTCATTCCACATCTGAACAAAAAAACGTTTAACTGGCAAACCCTGATCCGAAAGGCATTTTTCATACCTGAAAACAAAAAGCTCGACGATCTTTTAAAGGAGTTTCAGGAAATGAAAAATCATCTGGCCATCGTGGTAGATGAATACGGAGGTACTTCAGGTATCATTACCCTTGAAGATGTCATTGAAGAGATTGTTGGAGATATAAGCGATGAATTCGATGAACAGGATCTGCTGTACACAAAAATTGATGACTTCAATTATTTATTCGAGGGGAAAATTTCGTTAAAGGATTTTTTTAAAATTACCAAAATAAACCATTATTTCTTTGAACCCTATATGAACGAAGCAGAAACACTGGCAGGTATGATGCTTGAAATAACCGGCCGGTATCCAAAATTACAGGAAAAAATCAGTGTCGGAAATTTTCTGTTCAGCATTGAATCCGTTGACAACAAAAGAATTAAGCAAATAAAGCTGACCTTACCCGTCGAAAAGAATAAATAAATGATACAACAAAAATTTACAAACCCACTGATTTTCTTTTTTATTGCTATCCTGTTCACAGCGTGTAAAGAAGATCCGGTTCCCAAACCGAAAGCCCAGCTCCGACTGGAATATCCAGAAGTAAAATACAAGACACTGTCATCCGGTTGTCCCTTCACCTTTGACTATTCCACAGCAGCAAAGGTGCAACTCAATGATAAATGCTGGGTAAACCTGAACTATCCCGGTTTAAGGGCAAGTATCAATATCACCTACAGGCCTGTACAAAATAATTTGAAAGAGCTTTTTTTGGAGGCCGAAAAACTCACTTTCAACCATACCATCAAAGCTGACGGTATAAGCTCGATTCCCTACGAGGATAAAATCAATAAAATTTATGGTTCTCTATACAAAGTTACCGGGAATGCAGCCTCCCCCCTTCAATTTCATCTGACCGACAGCACCCGGCATTTTATTACAGGGGCAGTGTACTTTAATGTGGCACCCAATTATGACTCAATTGTACCGGCAGTCTCCTACCTGGAAAAAGATATCCAGCATTTGATGGAAACTGCCAAATGGGATAATGAATGAAAAAAGTATTGGAAAATAAATATTTATACAACCGAAGTGTTCGTATCTGGTTAATTATCGGGTTGGTCATGCTGATTGGTCAGGTAATTATAGGTGGAATAACAAGACTGACCGGTTCAGGACTGTCGATCACCAAATGGGAGATCATAACCGGTACCATTCCGCCCCTGGATCAAAATGACTGGGAAGAGGCCTTTGACCTTTACAAGGAAACACCGCAGTTTCAAAAGATCAACAGCGACTTTGCTCTGGATGATTTTAAATTTATCTATTTCTGGGAATACTTCCATCGCTTGTGGGCCAGATCACTTGGATTTGTTTTTCTGATACCCTTTCTGTATTTCGTATCAACCAAAAAAATCGATCGTTCATTAATAAAAAGACTGGCTGTAGTTATTCTGCTGACTGCCCTTACAGCTTCCGCAGGATGGATCATGGTGGCAAGCGGTCTTGTAAACAGACCCTGGGTAAATGCTTATAAACTAACCCTGCATTTTATGCTTGCAGTATTGACTATAAGCGCCATGGTTTGGACGATAGCCAATACGAGACTAACAGTTGATACTGAGAGCAGTTGTCGGAATCTTGCAAAGCAGCTACTTGTTTTAACTTTTTTACAATTGATTGTTGCCGGAATGATGTCCGGTATGCGCGCAGGACTTTATTATCCTACCTGGCCCGATATGAACGGCGCCTTTATTCCCGACGTACTTTTAGATCCGGAAAATTGGACCTGGCACAACCTGACCAATTACGACAGTTATCTGTTTGCTCCGGCATTGATCCAGTTTTTGCACCGCATATTGGCTTACGTTCTGCTTATAGTTACCTATTATCTGTTTTTTAATATCCGCAAAGCGCCGGAAAAAATTGAAAAAACCTGGCTAACGTGGAGTTTCGTTCTTATAAACCTTCAGGTAATACTGGGTATAGCTACCTTATTCTATATTCGGGGAGCTTCTATTCCTGTCTTTTTTGGTGTAACTCACCAATTGGTCGGTTTGCTTTTCTATATCAGTCTGCTATTTCTTTTCTTTGGACTCAAAAAACCAAAACAAGCAAAATAAAAAAAGCTACCCAAAGGTAGCTTCCGTTTTTTTTTGCTTTTAACGAGATTCTAAATCTCTTTAATTGCGATTGTTAATTCAACAGAATTATTTTACTGCTTCTTTAACTTCAGCTTTAACTGAATCAACAACTTCAGCAGTAGCCTCAACTACTTCAGTAGTAGTTTCTACAGTTTCTTCAACTACTTCAGTAGCAGTTTCAGTAGCAGCGTCTACAGCTTCTTCTGTTTTAGTTTCTTTACAAGAAACAGCGATTAAACCAACAAATGCAATCGTTAAAATACCTTTTAATAGTTTCATAGTTTTAAATATTTATTTTTTTGTGAAATTACGCTGCAAATGTACACATTATTTTGAAAAAAAAAAATTTTCTTAAATATTTCTTAAAATCAACTAATAATTGAGCTTGTAAGGCTATTAAATTATTTCTTTCCACGGGTCAAACCGGAAAATTCATAAAAAAACTTCAGGTCTTGCGATCTGAAGTTGTAAAATTTCATCAAAATCAAATTTACTTAGCGTGGAATTTGAATTTTTGTGTTCCAACGGAAGCTTCAGCCATCACACCGCCTATTGCTCTGGTGAAAATTGAAACACCATCCTGATAAGCCATTTCTGCTCCGGTACCTTTTTTAAGTGCAACTGCAGATGCGCCTGCCGACAATTTAAATTTTTCATTTGTAAATCTGTCAAGCGCTGCCTTATTTTCAAATAATATTAGCTCTGAGTAAGTTTGTCCACCGGCTTGTAAACCAATGGTAGCTTGCATCAGCGAAGAACTTCCAATAACTGAACCCTGTTCAACTACCAAACCTTTACCACCTGCACCCCCTACTCCAAGTCCACCTTTGGTGATCTTTGGGAAATAAGCATACGCATAAGCACTTTTAAAGTGTTTTGCCATTGCAGGATGCTCGTTTACCATTGTTTGCAATCCGGAATTTACTTCACTTGCCAGAGTTGCATCCTTTGGAAAACTTGCGTTAAAAACAGGTGCTGCTACAGCCGCATTTACATCTTTGGCTATCACAGCAACAGAATCAACCACTTGGTCCACAACTTCACCGGCAGCCTCAGTGGCGTCAACAACCTCATCCGCCGCCTCACCGGCTACTTCAACCGCATTGTCGATGTCGTTTTCCATACCTTTTTTGGTTTCTTTACAACCAATCATTGCAGCAGATACAAAAACTGCTACAAAAAACATTCTTAATGAGTTCATAGTTTTATAGTTTAAAATTAATTTGATAAGTATTTAAGGATAATAAATTATTTGTCGCTAACGAGCCTACTGAACCGAATAAATCCCGGCCACTTTATAAAGATCACCTCCTCCTGCACCGGTAATGATATTTGCCAGTTCTTTTTCATCTATCCTTTTGGCATCATATTCGATCCTGCCCATTTTTTTTTCAAAATCTACCTTCACAAAAATGACTCCTTCTGCCTTCGCCAGCTTCGATTCAATCAGTTTTGCGCAACCAATTTCACAAGTCATTCCTTCTATCGCAACATCTACCTTTTTCAGATCCGTTGCAAGTTCCTGCTCCTTTGTGCTTTCGGGGATATTCTGACCTTTTTCATCTTTACAGGAAGTCAGTAAAACCAGAAATAAAAGAATGTGAAAAAATCTATGCATAATCTTGTTTTTATTCAATCCAAAATTAATAAATTAAATTAATAAAGCGATTTTTACAGGGTCTAATTATGAACATATTAAATGACTGAAAAACAACTGAGGTGGTTCTATCTGATCCTGCTCTCCCTGATCTGGGGGAGTTCGTTTATTTTGATGAAAAAAGCACTCATAGGTTTAAGTCCTTTGCAGGTAGGAGCACTTCGAATACTTATTGCCGGTATTGTTCTTGCCAGCATCTCCTATAAGTACCTGGGAACAATAACAAAAAAACAATGGCCGTATTTACTGATATCCTCCTTCTCAGGGACTTTTTTTCCGGCCTTCTTGTTTGTTTATGCCATCCGGCATATTGATAGTTCTATCGCCTCACTGCTGAACTCTTTAACACCGCTCAATACTTTTATTCTGGGGGTAATACTTTTTGGCGCCCCCTTTATAAATAAACAGTTCTTTGGCATACTCCTGGGATTGGTTGGCGCCGGATTTCTAATTTTCAAAGGAGCCCAGATCAATCCCGATCAGAATTATTACTATGCACTACTGATCCTTCTTGCAACAGCAGGATATGGCCTCAATATAAATATAGTAAAAAGGTATTTACAGGAACTTAAGCCAATTACCATTACGCTGAGCAATTTTGTCATTTCATTTATTCCTGCCTCCATTATATTATGGACTTCAGATTTCTCACTGCATGAATCCGATGCTGCCGCCAAACAATCTTTGTTTTATGTTTTGGTTCTGGCAGTGATATGCACCGCCTTCGCCAATGTGATATTCTATAAACTTGTAAGTATATCATCACCCGTTTTTACCAGTTCGGTTACTTACCTTATTCCATTGGTGGCAGTGATCTTTGGAATACTTGATGGAGAAAAAATTTCTGTATTTCAGTTGATTGCAGCAAGTATTATCTTTTTAGGGATCTATCTCAGCAACAAAGGCAGGTGAAATTGTAAGCAAATCCGAACACAGCTAATTCAGGTAATTAAGTGCCATTGAATCTGAAAAAAGATTTTTTGTAATTAAGAAAAAGATGTATATTTGCACCCTCAAAATCCTGAATAAAATAGGGATGAAATAATTTTAAGCGAAAAACACATAAATTATGTATGCAATTGTAGAGATAGCAGGGCAACAATTTAAAGTGAAAAAAGACCAAAAGGTTTTTGTAAATCGTTTACAACAGGAAGAAGGTTCAAAAGTTTCTTTTGATCAGGTTTTACTGGTAGATGACGGCAAAGTGACCATTGGCGCCCCAGCTATAGCAGGAGCAGAAGTTTCTGCAAAAATCCTGAAGCACCTCAAAGGTGACAAAGTACTCGTTTTTAAGAAAAAACGAAGAAAAGGTTATAAGAAGAAAAACGGACACCGTCAGTTTTTATCTGAAATTATGATCGAAAGTATTTCTGTAAGCGGAAGCCCTAAAAAAGCAGCCGCCGTTGTAGCAGAAGAAAAACCGGTTGAAAAAGCAGTTAAAAAAACAGCCAAAAAAGCTGACGATCTGAAAAAAGTTGAAGGTATCGGTCCGAAAATCGAAGCTTTATTTATTGAAGCCGGTATCGATTCATTCAAGAAACTTTCCAAAGCAGATCCTGTAAAATTAAAAGCAATTTTAGAAGCTGCCGGACCTGAATTTGCAACCAAAGTACCGGATTCATGGCCCTTACAAGCTCAAATGGCCGCTGATGGAAAATGGGATGAACTGGCTAAATGGCAAGAAGACGTAAAAGGCGGGATCGTTTAATAATCCCTTTATATAACTTTCAAAAACTATAAATCATGGCTCATAAAAAAGGTGTCGGTAGTTCAAAGAACGGTAGAGATTCAGAATCAAAACGTTTAGGTGTTAAAATATTCGGTGGCCAGGGTGCCATTGCCGGAAACATACTTGTGCGTCAAAGAGGCACCAAGCACCATCCGGGAGAAAATGTTTACATGGGTAAAGATCATACACTCCACGCTCAGGTAGACGGTATCGTAAAATTCTCCAAGAGAAAGGACAATAAATCTTATGTTTCTATTGAAAAAATGGAAGCCTGATTTACCTTACCAATAAATTATAAAAACCCTTGCCTTTCCCGGTAAGGGTTTTTTTATTGCCTGAAAGCTCTTAATAATTATATATACAGACTTATCAAAATTTTATACTTTAGTAAAAACTATCCGCTATTTTTGTTCAACTAAATTCAGGCTTTGAGTAATCTAAAACGCTTTTTTAAAGATACCATCATATACGGTTTTGCAGCCGTATTGCCCAGAGCCATCAACGTAATCCTGGTAAAATTGCATACGCATTCCCTGAGTTCTGACAAGTACGCTGAAAACACGATATTTTTTGTTTATGCTGCCTACCTGAATGCCCTGCTCACTTTTGGAATGGAAACTGCTTTTTTTCGTTTCTTTACCAAAGAAAAAGAAAAAGGCAGGGTAATTTCCACATCTTTTATTTCTATTCTTTTTGTTACCCTGATATTTTTAGGTGTTGGTTTTTATTACAGCCAGGCCATCAGTGATTATTTTGGTTTTGCTCATGTACTCTACCTGCAAATACTTATTCTGGTTCTCTTTTTTGATACGCTGGTTGTCATCCCCTTTGCATATTTAAGAGTAAACAATCAACCGGTAAAATTCGCTGCAATTAAAATATTGAATATTTGTATTTATGCGTTTTTGAATTATTACTTTCTTATCCTTCTTCCAAAATCACAGCTTGCCGGAGGGACTGAATCAGGTTTTATCAGTGAATTGTACCGGGAGCATTCACTGGTGGTTTTTATCTTTATCGCCAATTTAATTGCAAGTCTGATCACATTTTTGATCCTGATCCCGATCATCCTCAAATTCAGGTTCGAATTCGATAAAGCCCTGCTAAAAAAAATGCTGGCCTACGGACTACCCATTCTCATTACGAGTCTCGCCTTTGTTACCAATGAAAATCTCGATAAAATTCTACTTCAGAAATACCTGGGAAAAGAACAAATGGGAATTTATGCAGCCTGTTATAAACTGGGTGTGTTCATGGTACTCTTTACCATGGCATTCAGACTTGGAGCCGAGCCCTTTTTCTTTAACAAGGCCCAGGACAGCAATGCCAAAGAGACCTATGCCCGCATCATGACCTGGTTTACCGCAATAGGCACCGTATTCCTGCTCATTATCGTGTTATTCATCGACCTTTTTGCTTCCCTGCTGCTCGGTAACGAGATCTATTTCCAGGGACTTTCCATAGTGCCGATCATACTCTTTGCCGACCTGTTCCTCGGAATTTCCTATAATCTGGCCATCTGGTATAAACTGACCGATAAAACCAGGTACGGCATGGTATTTTCCCTTATAGCCGCAGCTATTACGATCATTTTTAACATCCTGTTTATTCCGGTCATCGGCTATATGGCCTCGGCCTGGGCAACCCTGCTCGCCTATGGACTTATAACCATTTTGTCCTATCTGTACGGAAAAAAATACTATCCCATTCCCTATGAAAACAAAAAAATGATCCTTTATATTGGTGTCTCCTTTGTTCTTTCAGTCTTGTCGTTTAAGCTCTTCAGAAATAATTACATCATCTCTGTAGTCTTTTTATTTGCCTACAGTCTTTTGATTTATTTCAACGAAAAAAAAGAAATACAAAATATTTTTAAAAAATGAAAGTTAATATAATAAACAGATCTAAACATGTTACCCCGACCTATCAGACAGCCGGTTCGGCCGGAATGGACCTGAGAGCGGATATAGATGAACCCATCGTGCTATTACCCCTGGAACGGAGTGTGGTAAAAACCGGTTTGTTTATCGCTTTGCCTGTAGGATTTGAAGCGCAGGTCAGGCCAAGAAGTGGCCTGGCAGCCAAGTATGGAGTAACTGTACTGAATACCCCGGGTACCATTGACGCGGATTACAGGGGTGAAATTGGGGTGATTCTGGTCAATTTATCGAATCAGCCCTTTACTGTACAGGATGGCGACCGGATTGCACAACTGGTAATTGCCGAACATGCAGTAGTCGAGTGGAATGAAGTTACGGTACTGGAAGACACCTCGAGAGGCGCTGGTGGTTTTGGAAGTACCGGTTTGTAAACGGGTTTTTCGGCAGACCCATAAAAATCAAAATAAAAGTATTGCTATGGGAAAACTGATTACACTCTTACTACTTCTCTCCTTCATTAACGGATATAGCCAGGCGCAGGAGACTGAGCTTAAAAAAATGTCAGAAGATGCCTGTAATTGTATAACTCAGATTGAAAAAACTGCGGAACACAAGAACAGACAGATCAATGACTGCATACAAAACAGTATTACCAAATCCGGCGCAAAAGATATAGCCTCCAGCAACAGTTCTTACAACACGGCCATCGATTCAAGGATGTATACTGCCGTCGAAAATGAACTGATCAAGAACTGCTCCTCACTTAAATCCATTTCTTTTACAGTTGACCCGGGACTTGAACATGCAAATTCCGAAAATATACTGGCCCAACTTGCCTATGACGACGGAATGGATTACCTTGAGGACAAGGACTATACAAAAGCCATTTCAAAATTTAAAAAAGCAACTGAACTCGACCCTGAATTTGCATATGCCTGGGATAACCTCGGAGTTTCATACCGAAACAATAATCAGTTGGGCGAGGCCCTTCAGGCCTATGGCAGGTCACTTGAAATTAACCCCAAAGGGAAACTGGCACTTATCAACTCGGCCGTTGTATTTAACCTGCAGAACAATCCTGAAAAAGCAATTAAATCTTACAAAACCTATATCAGTTTATATCCTGAGGATCCTGAAGGATATTATGGTCTTGGACTTATAGAATATACCAGCGGAGAACTGGAGTCCGGACTGGACAATTTAGTTCATTCCTATATCCTTTATAACAAGCAGAAATCTCCTTACAGGACGGATGCCGCAAGTAAGATCGGCTATATCTACAACAACCTGAAGGCTCAAAATAAACTGGAACTTTTTGACAGTGTCATTAAGAAATATGACCTGAAGATCAATTTCAATTGATTTTCCAAGTCAGATCGCAACAAATTGTTTAACGATCAAACCCAAACCAAAGATTATAAAAAATACGCCCAGCGTAATCTGAATTTTGTTCAATACGGCGGGGGTAAGCCGGGACTTTAACTGTTTGGCCACAACAATTTTTACAAGATCAACAAGAAAAATCGTGACCATGACGATAGCAAAATGCTGAATTATTTTTCTTTCGTTCAGCTGGAAATTTGAACTTACCGCGATCACGACTGCAAACCAAAAGGCAAGTACACCCACATTGATAAAATTTAAAAAGAAACCTTTTAAAAAGAGCTGAAGATACTTATTGTTCTCCGGAACCTTTAACTCTGAATTTTCTATGCCTGCTACTTTCTTTTTTTTATAGATCGTATAAATACCAAATACAATGAGGATGATGCCGCCAAACCAGAAAAAACGCTGATCAGACTGAATCTGGTTAAACAATCCAACACTGCCGAAATAAGCAATGATTATAAAAGTTATATCAGCAAGGAAAACACCCAGATCAAATACGATAGCCGCCCTGACACCTTTGGAGATGCTTGTTTCGATCAGCGTAAAAAAAACCGGACCTACCATAAAGGCAAGGCCGAACCCCAATAAAATTGCGTTTAAAGTTTCATTCAGCATGGATCACTGTTACACAATATCGTAATTAATAGTTATTTTATCAGATAAAGGATGCGACTGACAGGTTAAAATAAGGCCTTCATCAAGCTCTTCCTGACTTAAGATCCGGTTGTTATCCATTTTTACCTTCCCTGTGGTCAGTTTTGCAAGACAGCTGCTGCATATGCCTCCCTGACAGGAATAGGGCGCATCCAGTCCCTTCTTGAGAGCTGCTGCGAGTACAGTATCTTTGCGGTCCATTTTAAAAATTGTGGACTCGTCATCCAAAATCACTGTGACCTCTGTTTCACCGGATAAATTTTCCATTTCCTTCTTTGGTTCTTCTGTAAAAAACAATTCAAAATGAACCTGTTCTGATTTAAAACCCTGCTTTTTAAAATATGCTTTGGCTATATCGATCATTCCCTCCTGCCCGCATAAAAAAATTTCATCGACATGAAACATCGGGCTGTACGCTGATAATACCGAATCTATCAGTGCTTCATCAATCCGGCCGGAATAGCAATTCTCCACACTTTGCCGGCTGAAGGTATAATGCAGTAAAAACCGATCGGAAAAGGATTTTTGAAGGGAATCCAGCTCAGTTTTGAACATGGTATCTTCTTCATTCCTGTTCCCGTACAAAAGCACGAACTTGCTGTCCGGTTCTGATTCCATAACCGACTGTGCCATCGATAAAATGGGTGTTATGCCACTGCCGGTTGCTATGGCCAGATAATTTTTCTTTTTAGTTTTCTGAGGTTGCAGCAAAAAGTTTCCTTTTGGCTTGCTCACATTTAAACGGTCACCTGCCATGAGTTTTCTGTTTGCATAAACTGAGAACCTACCCTCGTCCATTTCCTTTATTCCTATGCGCAAGGCATCGCTTTGAAGTGAAGAACAAATGGAATAAGCCCTTCTCAGCTCTTCTCCGTTCAGCTCTTTATTAATGTCAATATATTGCCCGGGTATAAATTTGAAGTCCTCTTTCAGTTCTGAGGGCACATCAAAAAGCACAGAAACAGCTGAAGGACTAATCCTGTCAACCTCCTTAACGGTCAATAAAAAAAAATCAGGCATAGATTAAAAAATAAATTCTTGACAGGGTTTTATCCCTTTGAGATCTCATTAGAAAGCTCGTTGGTATCGGTATGGTCATAAGGAAAATACTCCTGCAGTTTTTGACCTGCTTCAATAATGCCCAGTACCAAACCATCCGCATAATTACCTTTGGAAAACTCGCCTGTAACCCTGTCTCTTACACTTTCCCAAAAATGTTCTGGCACCACCTTATCAATTCCCGTATCACCAATAACAGCAAACTGCTTGTTTTCAACATCCACATAAAATAAAACTCCGTTCTTGTCTTCGGTGTTATCCATTCCCAAAAAATAAAAAACTTCCTCGGCTCTTTCCATACATTTTTTGGCATTGGTGTTCTCAATATGCACACGAATTTCTCCGGAAGTCTGTTTTTCAGCATCCCTGATGGCCGCTACAATAAGATCCTCTTCTGCTTTGGTTAAAAAATCTTCTACCTTGCTCATAATTTCAGATTTTAATGGAAAAAATTAGCCAAAGCGGTCGACTTTGGCTAAACTTTATTTGCAAATGATGTGGATTAATTAAAGTCCACAGTAGGCGCTTTCTCGCTACCGGCAGCTGCTTCAAACAATACCAGCGGATCAAAATTCAAAATATTGGCTACCAGGCTGGCCGGAAACTTTTTTACATAGATATTGTAGTCTGTCGCAACTTCATTATAACGGTTTCTTTCCACATTGATGCGGTTTTCTGTTCCTTCCAGCTGACTCTGCAATTCCAAAAAGTTTTGGTTTGCTTTCAGGTCCGGGTATCTTTCCGCAACCACCATCAAACGGCTTAGAGCGCCAGTCAAAGTGTTTTGAGACTCCTGAAATGCAGCCATTTGCTCCGGCGTAACATTGGTTGGGTCAATAGTAGTTTTGGTTGCATTGGCACGGGCCTGAATAACACCTTCCAAAGTCTCCTTTTCATGACTTGCATACCCTTTAACCGTATTGACCAGATTCGGGATCAGGTCAGCTCTTCGCTGGTAAGCACTTTCAACATTAGACCATTGTTTTTTGGCGTTCTGCTGTTTTTCAACCATGGTATTGTTCAATCCAACACCCCATTGAAAGAGTCCAATCAGTATAACAATAATAATAATTAAGGGAATAAATTTTTTCATAATAAATAATTTTAAATAGTGTTTATAGTTGGTTTTTAATCTTTAATAATTCTTCTTTAATTGACTGTAATTTTAATATAATCTCATGATTCGAAGAAGCCTTTTCCGGCTTTTCCTTTAACTTGTTTTTTGCCCCTTCTAAGGTATACCCTTTTTCCTTTACCAAATGGAAAATAAGCTGCAGGTTTTTTACGTCTTCCGGCGTAAATAACCTGTTCCCTTTTTTATTCTTCTTTGGTTTCAGAATATCAAATTCATTCTCCCAAAAGCGAATCAGGGAAGTATTCACCTCAAAAGCTTCGGCTACTTCACCAATTTTGTAATATCGTTTATCCGGCAACTCTATAATCATTAATCAAAAGATTGTCCTACCTGAGTAGATTTTATCAACATTTCCTGAAATGCTTCGGGTGACAGATCACCGTAATAAAAATTAATCGGGTTTACCGCCTCGTCCTTATACCAGACCTCATAGTGTAAATGCGGTGCCTGGGACCTGCCGGTGCTTCCAACCATTCCAATAATATCACCGCGCTTTACCCTTTGGCCAACTCTGGCTGTAATCTTTGATAAATGCGCATAAATGGTCATATATTCAAAGCCGTGATCTATTCTTACGTGATTGCCATAGCCTGATGCAAGATTGTCTGCCCTGTGAACCACGCCGTTACCTGTGGCAAAAACAGGAGTCGTTTCAGGTGCGGTGAAATCCATCCCCTTGTGAAACTTCCGTTCTTTGGTAAAGGGATCCAAACGCCAGCCATAGCCCGAGGCCATACGCGTCAGGTCTTCATTGTTAATGGGTTGTATTGCCGGCATTGCAGCGAGCAATTTTTCTTTGTCTTTGGCATAAACAGAGATCTCGTCCAGTGATTTAGACTGGATATAGATCTGCTTATACAATATGTCCATGCGTTTTGTGGCATCGGCAATCAGATTGCTGTATTCGAATCCTTCCAGAGATTTATATCTGTTAACACCTCCAAAACCTGCCTTCCTCTGTTCATCAGGAATTGGGTTTGCCTCAAAGTAGACCCTGTAAATATTGTTATCCCTAACCTGCAGATCAGCCAGGATCTCCTGAGATTGTTTCATTCTTTTGTTCAGCAATTCATAATTAAGGGTGAGATTTTCCAGTTCTCTGCGCATCACCTTCTCTTTGGGAGATTCGATATATTGCAATAAAATGGCCATGATGATAAATCCAAATAAAGCTGAGGCCAGTAAAAATAAGAGCAAACGGCGAAACCGATCCCGTTTCCGGTTCTCTATTTTTTTATACGATAAAGTATCTGAATCGTAATAATATTTTACCTTCGCCATAATTTTTAAATGTACTATTTTTGTACGAATACAAAGATTAGAAATAGCCAGATTAGCAAAATTACGATTTTTTTTTAATCGATACAGTAAAATTATTAATTACAATAGTTTATGACCTCTTCAGAAATCCGGGAAAAATTTTTAGACTTTTTTGCTTCTAAATCTCATAAAATAGTAGAATCCGCACCCATCGTGATCAAAAATGATCCTACTTTGATGTTTACCAATGCCGGTATGAACCAGTTCAAGGACTACTTTCTGGGCCAGAAGAAAATAGAGGTCCTCAGAATAGCTGATACACAGAAATGCCTGCGTGTATCCGGAAAGCACAATGACCTTGAAGAAGTGGGAATCGATACTTACCACCATACCATGTTTGAAATGCTGGGGAACTGGAGTTTTGGTGATTATTTTAAAAAGGACGCAATCGATTGGGCCTGGGAATTGCTCACCGAAGTCTTTAAAATAGATAAAAGAAATTTATATGTAACCGTTTTTGAAGGAAATGAAGATGAAAATCTGGCTTTTGACCAGGAAGCTTATGACCACTGGGCGCGGTTAATCGACAAGGACAGGATCATCAACGGTAATAAAAAAGATAATTTTTGGGAAATGGGTTCACAGGGACCCTGCGGGCCCTGCAGCGAAATCCATGTTGACATACGCTCAGAAGAAGAAAAGAAAAAGATTTCAGGCAAAGACCTGGTCAATAACGACCACCCGCAGGTAGTGGAAATTTGGAATCTCGTTTTTATGGAATTCAACCGCAAGGCGGATGGAACTCTTGAAAGACTTCCTGCCAAGCACGTGGATACCGGTATGGGATTTGAGCGTTTGTGTATGGTTTTGCAGCACAAACAATCAAACTACGATACGGATGTCTTCCAGCCCCTGATCAGAGAAATAGAGACCATAACCAATACAAGCTACGGTAAAGACCTGAAAATGGATATAGCCACCCGGGTGATCGCGGATCATGTGAGGGCGGTCGCTTTTTCTATTGCTGACGGACAACTGCCGTCCAATAACGGTGCCGGATATGTGATCAGAAGGATACTCAGAAGAGCCATTCGCTACGGGTACACTTTTCTGAATAAAAAGGAACCCTTTATTTACAAACTTACCAATGTGCTCGCAGAACAGATGGGTAAAGCGTTTCCTGAAATACTTTCCCAAAAACACCTGATAGAGATCGTCATCAAAGAAGAAGAAAATGCCTTCTTAAAAACACTGGAACAAGGCCTGAACCTGCTCGACCATATCATCAAAAACAATACGAACAAACTGGTCTCAGGTGAAAAATGTTTCGAACTTTATGATACCTACGGTTTCCCTATTGACCTGACAGCACTGATCCTGCGCGAAAAAAATCTCATGTTTGATGAACAGGCCTTTGCACGTGAAATGGAAAAACAAAAGGAACGCTCGAGGTCGGCAGCGACCATAGATGCGGGGGATTGGGTAATTCTCCTCGACGATAATGATGAGGAATTTATTGGTTATGACTACCTGGAAGCGCAGGTTAAGATAGCCAGGTACCGTAAGGTCACCAGCAAGAAGGATGGTGTCATGTACCAGCTGGTCTTTAATCTTACTCCTTTTTACCCTGAAGGGGGCGGACAGGTTGGCGACAGAGGCTTCCTGGAATCGGCAAATGGCAATGTTATCTATATTCTGGATACCAAGAAAGAAAACAACCTGATCTTACATTTTACAAAAAATCTGCCTGAGGAGATACACCAGTCCTTCCGGGCTGTAGTCGAAGGCAGATCGCGCTTTAATACTGCCTGTAACCACACAGCCACGCATTTGCTGCACCAGGCCCTCAGAACGATACTCGGAGAACATGTCACTCAAAAAGGTTCGGCCGTTCATGCCAGAAACCTTCGTTTTGATTTTTCTCATTTTTCCAAAATGACCGACGAAGAATTAAATGAGGTAGAAAAATTTGTAATTGCACGTATCAATGAAAAGATTGAACTGGAAGAGAGAAGAAATCTGCCCATGGAGCTGGCCGCCAAAGAAGGGGCTATGATGTTGTTCGGAGAAAAATACGGAGATACTGTCCGATCGATAAAGTTTGGGAAATCACATGAGCTTTGTGGTGGAACACACGTAAAAAACACCGGGGAACTCTGGTTCTTTAAGATACTTTCTGAAAGTGCCATTGCAGCCGGTATTAGAAGAATTGAAGCCATTACCTCCGATTTTGCCAAGGAATACTTTGTTTCTCAGGATGAGGAACTCAAACAATTAAAAGGTACCCTTAAAAACCCGGTGAACATGGTTCAATCTGTGCAAAATCTGCAGGAAGAGAATACTTCGCTGAAAAAGGAGATCGACAGGTTGTTGCATGAAAAAGCCCAATCCTTAAAAAAAGAATTGCTCACCCAGATAAGTGAAATCAACGGCATACAATTCCTGGCTACCACCATTGACATGGATGCTTCAACAATTAAAAATCTGGCCTTTGAGCTTGGAGATGCTGTTGAGGATCTATTCTATATCAACGGTTCAGTTGACGGCGGCAAGGCCTTTTTGACCTTGTACATCTCAAAAAATGCTGTAAAAAACAAGCAGTTGCGTGCGGGAAGCATCGTGAAGGATCTGGGTAAATTCATTGAGGGCAGCGGGGGTGGACAAGATTTTTTCGCTACAGCGGGAGGAAAGCGTCCGGAAGGAATCAAGGATGCCCTTAAAGCCGCAAAGGAACTAATAAAGCCCTGAATGGAATTCCGGACAGCAATTCGTGTAAACCCTGCTGAAAAACCGATAGATTTCAATTCCGGTGTTGCTTTGTTCGGCTCTTGTTTTTCTGAGAACATCGCAAAAAAGATTGCCTATTTTCAATTACCCCATTTCAGTAATTCACATGGCATTCTGTTCAATCCACTTGCCATTGAGGCTGCGATAGCAGACTGTACCAAAAAAAAGAGATATACAGGAGAGGACCTGATCTGCCGCGATGGAATCTGGCTTAGTCTGAATCATCATTCCTGCTTTTCGGGAACAAATAAATCGGAACTGCTCAAGGAAATCAACCGGTCTGTTGAAGTGGGAAATGCGTTCCTGAAACGCTGTACCCATTTGATAATTACCCTGGGTTCAGCCTGGATTTACACTTATCAAAATAAGACCACTGTTGCCAACTGTCATAAAATTCCGCAGAGAGAATTTGAAAAGACCTTGTTATCCGTTGATGAGATCACGGGTAGTTTGACAAGAATCGTTTTAAATATAAGGGACTTTAATCCGGGTCAGGAAATTGTATTTACACTGAGCCCGGTCAGGCATCTGAAAGATGGTTTTATCGAAAATTCTGTGAGCAAAGCACATTTGCTGACAGCGATTCACGGGGTCTGCAAATCGATGCAGACACAGTATTTCCCTTCTTATGAAATGATGATGGACGATCTCAGGGATTACCGTTTTTACAATGCAGACATGATCCATCCCAACCAGGTTGCCATTGATTATATCTGGGAGCATTTCAGAAAAGCCTGGATCGACCAGTCCATCTACCCGATACTGACCGAGGTAGATGCCATTCAAAGATCACTGGATCACCTCCCATTCAATGAAGATTCAGAGGAACATCAGGTATTTTTAAAAAACTTATCAGTAAAGATTGATCAGCTTTTGAATCGGTTTCCGCACATGGAATTCAAAAAAAAAGAAGCCAGCAAGTGACTTCTTTGATTATAACTTAAGCTAATGCCTGTTATTTTTTGCAGGCGGCAACATCTTGCCAGGGTCCGCCGTTTATGGCATCAATACCATTCTGTTTTAAGAAACTTGCTGCAGTACCGCTTCTTGCTCCGCTGCGGCAACAGGCTATTACAGGCTTACCTATTTTCTTGATTTCAGCCAGTCTGTTCTGAACGGTATCCAGCGGGATATTTTTTGACCCCTCCACATGGCCTTCATAAAATTCAGGGGCAGTTCTCACATCAATAACCACTGCACCTTTTTCTAAATACTCTTCAATAACTGAGGTAGAAATCGAGTTTCCACCAAAAAAATTAAAAAAACCCATATTTTATTTTTTTTGCAAAATAAACACTTAATCACATTTTATACTGTAACTTCAGTCACTATCAAATATTGTGCTAAAATTTGTGCTCAGGATCAAATTCTTTCAAATGAGACAAAATTTACCTTGGCTATACCCTTCCAAAAAAAATCCTGACAGATATGCTGACAGGATTTTAGCAGATTGATAAACTATTGTTTTATCTCGTAAATAACATTTCGCGGTATTTGGTCAATGGCCACAACTCATCATCAACCATCAATTCCAGTTTATCACAATGATATCGGATGATGTCAAAGAAAGGTTTTACCTTATCGCAATAAGCAATTGCCATTTCTTCAGCATGCTCTAGTACATTTGCTTTTTTACGTTCTTCCACCATTTCGTTCACACTCCTTGTGATCACACTGATGTGCTTGGAAATATTTTTTATAAGATCCAGCTGTTCTTTACCTACAGATTTGAATTCTTCTCCAAATACATCTTTTAAGCCGGTAACATTTTTGATCAGGATGTTCTGGTAATTAATTGCTGTCGGAATAATATGGTTCAAAGAAATATCTCCGAGTACCCTGGATTCTATCTGAATTTTTTTGGCGTATTCCTCAAGTTTGATTTCGTGACGTGCCACGATTTCAATTCTGTTCATTACTTCCAATTCTTCGTAAAGTGATATCGTTTTTTCGGCTATGTCAGCTTTCAATGCAACCGGAGTGGTCTTGTGATTGCTCAGACCCCTTCTTTCAGCTTCGTCTGCCCATTCCTGGCTATAACCATTTCCTCCGAAAATAATGTCTTTTGATGACTTGATATATTCCCGCAACACATTAAAAATAGCTTCGTCCTTTTTAAGATCTCTTTCTTCAATCAGTGCATCCACTTCTTTTTTAAATTCACTCAATTGTTTTGCAACTATAGAATTTAAAACGGTCATAGGAATGGCGCAGTTCGCCGAAGAGCCAACCGCCCTGAATTCAAATTTATTACCGGTAAAGGCAAAGGGTGAGGTCCTGTTTCTGTCAGTATTATCCAGTAAGATTTCCGGTATTTTTCCAACGACATTCAGTTTTAGCTCTGTTTTTTCTTCCGGAGACAACTTGCCGTCGGTTACATCCTGCAATTCATTTAAAACATCTGTCAGCTGGGCACCGATAAAGACCGACATAATGGCGGGAGGAGCCTCATTTGCACCCAAACGGTGATCGTTGTTGGCAGAAGCGACACCGGCACGCATCAATTCTTCATACTCTTTGATCGCCTTGATGGTATTGATAAAAAATGTCAGAAACTGCAAATTGCGCATAGGCGTTTTTCCCGGGCCCAACAAATTAACTCCTGTATCTGTACTCAAAGACCAGTTGTTATGTTTACCGGAACCATTGATTCCGGCAAATGGTTTCTCGTGCAACAGGACTTTGAAATTATGCTTTGAGGCTACGCGGCCCATGATATCCATCAGCAAAGAGTTGTGGTCAACTGCCAGGTTGGCCTCTTCATAAATAGGTGCCAGCTCAAACTGGTTTGGCGCAACTTCATTGTGTCTGGTTTTTACCGGTATACCCAATTTTGTACACTCATATTCCAGTTCTTTCATGAAATGCAAGGCCCTGCTTGGAATACTTCCAAAGTAATGATCATCTAACTGCTGGCCTTTAGCAGGTGCATGGCCTAATAAGGTTCTGCCCGTCATGACCAGGTCCGGACGCGAATTGGCCAGTGCCTTATCAATCAGGAAATATTCCTGTTCCCAGCCCAAAGACGCATTTACCTTGGTTACATTCTTGTCAAAATACCTTGCCACAGCAGTTGCGTGTTTGTCAACCGCCTGTAAAGCTCTTAGCAGTGGTGTTTTATTGTCGAGTGCCTCTCCTGTATAGGAAACAAATATAGTTGGTATACATAGTGTGGTGCGGAAAATAAATGCAGGAGAAGTTGGGTCCCATGCGGTATAGCCCCTCGCTTCAAACGTATTTCTGATACCACCGCTCGGAAAACTCGATGCATCGGGTTCCTGTTGTACCAGTTCATTGCCACCGAATCTCTCAATAGCCAGACCATCACCTATCGTCTCAAAAAAGGCATCATGTTTTTCAGCTGTGCCGCCGGTAAGAGGCTGAAACCAATGGGTATAATGTGTAACCCCTTTTGACATAGCCCACTCCTTCATAAGCGCTGCTACCTGATCCGCTATTTTCCTATCGATCTTGGTGCCGTATTTGATAGCACTGGTTACTCCTAAATAGGCTTCCTTGGTCAGATACTGACGCATGGTTTTTTCGCCAAACACATTAATACCAAAGATCTCAGAACGTTTTTCTGTTTCTGAAAACTTCACCGGAGTTCTTGTGAGAACATCTTTTAAGACATGAAATCTGAATGTAGTCATATTTTGTTTTTTCAAAAATTATGATGCAAAAATATAAAAATATACATATAAACAAGGGTATACCCCTCTTTTTTTAGGGACAAACAAAAAACATTTGGATTATGAAATAATTGTACCCTATTTTTTTTGGATGGCACAATAATTTAATGAATATTCTATAAAAAATTTATATTATTAAGATTCATCATTGGAATCAGATCATGAAATTAAAATCAGAACTATTTATGACTGGTTAAAGTCCCAATTCCTGCTTAAGGTAAAAAGACATCCCCATTGAACAAGGAATCAGATCTGTATGAACGCAGGAGTGCAAGAATTATATAATCCGACTCAATCCCAAGACAGTTTTCGCTTGTTCTTTATTAAAAATTTGTTAAAATCAACTACAACTCTAGTTTTATAACTATATTTTTAGTTTATATTTGCCTGACAAAATATCTGATATGGAAAAACTAACAAATAAAGAAGAGGAAATCTTACAGGTTATCTGGCAACTCGAAAAAGCTTTTGTTAAAGATGTGGTAGCCGAACTGCCAAAGCCAAAACCGCATTATAATACGATCTCGACGATCATCAGGAATATGGAGGATAAAGGTGTGGTTGGGCACAACAGTTTTGGCAAGACCCACCAGTATTATGCCAAAATATCCAAGGAAGACTATAAAAAGGGTTTTATGCAAAAGACCATTCAGAATTATTTTGAGAACTCTTATAAAAATGTGGTCTCTTTCTTTGCCCAGGAAGAAAAGATCAGTGTGAAGGAATTAAAGGAGATCATCAGCATCATCGAAAACAATAAAAAATAAGGTTTATGTATTTGGAATATCTCTTAAAATCAACGGCTCTGTTAAGCATATTTTACTTGTTCTACAAACTTTTCGTTCAGCATGAAACGTTTTTTGTCGCCATACGTACCTTTTTCCTGACAGGCATTGTTTTATCCCTGACGCTGCCCCTGGTTACGATTAAAGAATACATTCAGGTTGAGCCAATCCCGGTTCTGCAATACAGCCAAGCTGAATATCAAGCAATTACAGAACAACCTGCCTTTACTGTTATGGAAGTCCTGCTTTACCTGTACTTTACCGGCCTTATCTTTTTCATGTTGCGTTTTCTGTTTCAGATCTTTTCTGTTTTGCGATTTATTTATATCTATCCCAAGCAAAGAAATTCTGACCATATTCTTGTTTTGGCGAATACGGACACTTCTCCATTTTCCTTTTTCAAATACATCGTCTTGGGACAGCATACTTTTGAAAAAGAGGAACTGGATCAGATCATTTCCCATGAGCAGATTCATGTGAATCAAAACCACAGCCTCGATATTCTGTTCTCAAAGCTCATTGCGATCCTGTTCTGGTTTAACCCCCTGGCCTGGCTTTACCAGAAAGAAGTTCAAAAGAACCTCGAGTTTATAGCCGACGAAAACACGGTTAAAAAAACCAAAAAGATAGAAAGCTACCCCTATTTGTTATTAAAATCCATGAATACCCACCCTCAGTTCGAACTCACATCAAATTTTTATCAATCACTTATAAAAACAAGAATCACCATGTTACACAAATCAAGATCCAATAAAATGAATCAATGGAAATTTTTGGCTATCGTTCCGGTTTTAGCCACCTTTATCTTCACATTCAATACCGAGACCGTCGCACAGACCAAATCCCGGCAACAGATTATTACCTTAGATCAAGACCTTGAAGCTGAGGTTATTACCAAAGACTTTCAAAAATCAGATCTGGAATCTCTCAAAGCCAGATTGCAGGCCAGGGGCATTACCATGAAATACGGAAAATTGAAGCAAAATGCAGCCAAGGAAATTACCTCCATTGAAATAAGTGTAAGCTCCAAAACAGGAAATAAGGCCAATCTCTCTCAAAGCGGTACCGAGCCAATTAATCCCATCGAGATCAGTTTTGACAATGCCGGTAAACTTACCATCGGCAACATGAGAAATATGGAGAATGGCGATTTTGTTTTCGTCACAAAAAATGGCAACAAGGAACATGTAAGCATGAAAAATGAGGATAATAAAAAAGTGATCTTCATTTCTGCTGACAGCACTGAGGCATTCGATTTGATGTCTGATGAGATCATGGTTACCGGCCTGGTAAACGGCGATAAAGTTAAAAATAAGACCATCGTGATCAAACAAGTTCCGGGCGACGATATGTTATGGGTAGGTGAAAAAGGTGATTCCACAAAGTTAAAAACAATTAAGGTGAAAACTTTTACCGAAGACGATGGAGAAAGTTATAAAATAATTATTGAAAAAGAGGGTAAGCCAGAAAAGGATGTTATGATACATACAGATATTATGACCGACAAGAAGATGGTATTTATATCTGAAGATGGTGAAAAACCGTTGTTGTACATAGACGGTAAAGAAGCCTCAGATAAAACCATGAAAGATATCAAACCGGAGACCATAGAAAAAATGGAAGTGTACAAAGGCCCGAAGGCTGTTGAAAAATACGGTGAAAAAGGGAAAAATGGCGTGATCATGATCACTACCAGGAAATAAGCGTACTTTAATCAATCTACAGCCATTTTTTAGCGGCCTTCACAAAGAAAGCTTTTAAAAAATGGCTTTTTATTTTTTGTATTTTCTACATTTGAACAATGAAAAAAGCTTTTTTTAAAATCCTGGCAAGAATAAATAAAGCCGTATTTCCGAGTTTTGGCAAGAAACAACTTGAAATGAATAAGGCTGCCAAATGGCAGATGGCAATTATTGCCTGGAGGTATTATGTTACCAGAAATAGTTTGGATTAAATTGCTTAAATTTATATAAAACTATTATTATGGACAATAAATCAACACATGTAAAGCTATTTGTTGGATCGCTGATCGAGATTCAGCGGTTGCAACTGGATCTGGATGACCAGCAGATACCCTCCCTTGTACGCAATAATTTTCAGTCAGGTTTGCGTTCAGGTTTTTACGGAGGTTCTCCAAATCAGGTAGAACTCTTTATTTTTGAAGAAGATCTCAAAAATGCCAAGCCAATTTTGGCTGCTTTTGAAAAAGAAATGAAAGACTAAGCCAAAGATTTATTTTTTCTTTTCTTTAAATTGCAATATATTTGCAGCCCTAAAATACGCCTCGTGGCGCATCCCGATAGATATCGGGAGAAAGCGCAGCTGATTTTTCGAAATCAGGAGTTGAAAAAATAGTATGGCCTCGTGGCGCAATTGAATAGCGCATCTGATTACGGCTCAGAAGGTTACTGGTTTGAATCCAGTCGAGGTCACGAATAAATGAAAACCAACGCAAAGCGTTGGTTTTTTTATTGGAACAATCGTTGCAAATTTATTTGCATAAGATTGTGGAAATAAAAAAAGCAAATCCATCGCAGATGGATTGGTTTTCATTTTGACTTCGGAGCACTATGGATCAGCGAAGCTAATCCAGTCATGGAAATTAGTTTATCATTATAAAAAAAGCAAATCCATCGCAGATGGATTGGTTTTCATTCTGACTTCGGAGCAATTTGGATCAGCATAGCTAATCCAGTCATGGAAATTAGTTTATCATTATAAAAAAAGCAAATCCATCGCAGATGGAGATAGTTGAAAGTTGAAAAGTTGGAAAGTTTTAATGTAGTACGCCCTCC
>JBFYPZ010000004.1:0-35702 GCA_041303035.1 Flavobacteriaceae bacterium | reverse complement strand
TGTACTGAAGCCCTGATATTATGCTCCTTCATTGCGCCGGCGGTATAAGCCAAAGACAATCTTGGAGAAAAGAATCCGTCGAACAATTCAGATTTATCATAACGCAAGGAAGCTGTTACCTTGAGTCTGTCTTCTGCCAGCAGGTTCTTTTGAATCTGGGTATAAACACCATATTCTGAATAATCGATAGGCCCGTCATAATCGGTGTAGATCGTACCGGAAGAATTCAGTTCATAAGTACGGTAAGATCCTCCTGCCTGAATCTGAGCCCAATCCCATAAGTGTGTAAAATTGTAATTGGCATCTGCATGGTAAATCTTGGAATTGTCGACAAATTTTGAACCGGTAGCCAGATTCGAGTCACTGGTAACTTCTTTAAAAGCATCTTTGAATTCCTGAGAATCAGGTAACCACCTGCCGGTATCTGCAGCAGCACGGGCCGCAGCATGCGCCTGATCATCGGTTGCCCCACCTAAAGTAGCACCTGCATAGGTTTGAATATATTGGCCAAACCATTGTGTGTCAGACTTCCATTTTCTGTTGATGTTAATTCCTGTAAACACCATGTCGTATGAGTCTCCGGCATCATCCTCAGTCATATAACCTCTTACAAAGAAGTTATTATTTCTGATTTCCAGTTTGAACTGCTGCAAATCGAAATTTGAGATGTTGTATCTGTTTGTACCCTGGTAAATGGTTGTTCCATATCCGTACTTCGCTACAAATGCCACTTCAAGGTCATCACCCATGGGTCTCCAGTACAATCCGGCGTCAGCCTTAATTGTCTGCGCTGTATAATCTGTCAGATCCATTTCATTATATCCTGTTCTGCTCACGTTAACATTAGGAATTATACCCAGACCCCCTGAAGCTGCTCTGATATTGGTAGATACTTCGTCACCATAAACATTCGTTCCGTCATAATCAGGATCATTTCTGGTTAAACCCCTGAAGAGTTTGTCGTCATAATTATCTGCAGCCCAATCTGTTCCCTTTAAATAGGAAATATTCAACTTTGCCGCAAACTTATCAGAAAATTTACCCGCTGCCCGAACACCCATATCCATTAAGAAGTTAGTCCCCGCAGCATCCTGTACTGTAATTCCCGGTTTTACATAAGCGCTGATCCCCGGAAACTCAAAAGGATTTTTACTGGTCATGAACAATATACCGTTGAACGCATTGGCACCGTATAACGCAGAAGCCGCACCGGGCAATAATTCAACACTGTAAATATCCAGTTCATTCATACCCAGCAAATTTCCAAGTGGAAAGTTAAGCGCCGGAGCTGAGTTGTCCATGCCATCTACCAATTGCATAAAACGGGTATTGGCAAAGGTGGCAAAACCCCGTGTATTGATCGCTTTAAAAGTCAAACTGTTTACATTGATATCCACCCCTTTCAGATTTTCAAGTCCATCATAAAAATCAGGCGAGGCTGTATTTTGTATATCTCTCAACGACATGCGTTCAACCGTTACCGGCGATTCAAAAATTCGCTCAGGAGTTCTGGAGGCCGAGACAACGATCTCATCAAGAGCGTTATGGCTTTCATGCAGCGCTATGGTAACAGATGCATTATTTTTTACCTCAATTATTTCCTTGTCATAGCCAACCATGGTGACTTCCAGTTTGACCGGGAGTGCGGCATTGGTAATTAAAGTAAATGATCCGTCAAATTCTGAGCTTGCTCCCGAAGTAGTGCCCTGCACCCTGATACTTGCGCCGGGTATGGGTTCCTTCGTGTCAATATCCGAAACATTACCTGTTATTGTTGTCTGTGCCAACATGAAAGTACAGGTAAAAAATCCTAAAAAAGTTAATAAGACTAATCTCATAAATGGAATTTTGTGTAGTTAAATTGGCGAAAAATACACTTTTTTACCATACTGATAAAAAAAAATAAAAAAAATATTAAAAAAAATAAATTTGTGCAGTAATATTTCGATAATCATAAAAACTAATCCACTACCAGTTTTTGTGAAGAAATTGCCTTTCCATTTGTGACCCGAAGCAGATAGATCCCCTTATTTATACTCGTTAAGACTATACTTTCTTTAAATTTCAGCCGGGTGTTTGGGTAATTTTTATATAGTATTTGTCTGCCGAGCAAGTCATATAAAGAAATACCCACATCTCCGGGTTCATCAGAGGTGAATTCAACCGTAAAATAAGTATTTGCCGGGTTCGGGTAAAGGACAAAATCCGTTAAGCTCGAATCTTCTATCCCTACTACTTCTTTGGAAGAACAGATCTTTATCCCCCAGGATTCAATCGTTCCTACATCCGCCGCCCCATTATCAACAACTTTTAGTTGCCAGGTTCCCAATGAATTTCCACCGTTAAAAACAGATAAACTTTCCTCCGGTTTTATATTCCCCGAGATGACCAGATTGCTCGAACCACAAATCAATTCAGTTCCGGTATCGCTGAACACGGCATCAATATTCCCTCCCAGATTAAAGCACTCGTTCTGCAGCAATTTTACGGTTTTCCCCTGTGGATTGGTAAGAAACAAGGTCAGGTCGGCGGCAAAAGGGTGGTTGATCCTGACCGAGACACTAACACTTTCTATATTGATGTTATCGCTAATCGTCAAACCGGAAGTTACGCCACTGAGGTTGTTATCAGGAATATTTTTTGGAATATCTGCTGAGACATAATCTGTACAGGTCTCAACAAAATTCCCGATCGAAAAGGATTTGGCGTTCACAGCGTAATAAATATTGTTAGCCGCCTCAACCATTACAAAACATTTTGTGGCACCTGTTTGCGGAACAACGACTGTTTCAGAACCGTCGTTAGGGGTATTTGATTTGAGCACCGTGTTGAAATTTTTGCCTCCATCGGTAGACAAAAGTATATTGACTGCCGAGGTATTGATGCCATTGGCATTGGTACCTGCCACATCCCAGGTTACGGTTTGGGTAGAATTCTTTTCCCAGACGGTATTCGCCAGATTTTGGGAGGTAACCTTGAACGGGCCTGCAAGATCTGTCACAGTTACGGTCACATTATCAGTTGCCAGCTGACCTGCCTCTGCATTGTTATCGCGCACGGTCATTAAAAAATTCATACTTCGGGCAACGCTGGGCGTTACTTCCCAGGTGGATGAAAGAGCGCCACCAACTACTGTTTCCAGCTGGGGCATATATCTTTTGGGTGTACCCGTCGGTTTAACTGACCTGTAGAGTGCTCCTGTGATGGATTTATCACTGGGTGGAACGGTAACGGGCACCTGATTGTCCATCTGTTCCCAGGTAAACGTTATCGGGTCATTGTCGCCATCACTGCCGGTACCCTTTAAAACATAGGCCGTTGATTTTGGGATGGTAAAATCCGTACCTGCATTGGCACTGGGTACATTCAAATTTCTGGTCAGTGCTATTTTATTTCCACAGGTACTGCCCACACCAATCTGTAAAAAGTTCCATATTTCATTTATGCTGACGATATGAAAATAAAGATCTGTTGCTCCCTGAACATTCTGGGGAGCGCAAAGCCCGGCATAGGCCATAATGGTTGAACCGCTTCCGGGCTCCACAGCGGTAGCATTGTTTCTGTTTCCTCCACAACCACCAGCATCGCCGTTAAAGCTGTGGTTGGCACCGAGCTGGTGACCCAGTTCATGGGCAACAAAATCAAAGTAATAGAAGTCGCCAACCGGATTGCTGGTGCCGGTAACTCCTTTGGCTTTCGATGTAGAACAGGTTGAACCCAGGGCGGCCAAACCACCACCCCCCGTACTGAACACATGTCCGATATCGTAATTGGCTGTGCCGATCACATTGTCTATGTTGGTCTGGTTCTCATTGATTAAGGTTGACCCGTCATTATTTGTATAGGGGTCTGTTGCGCCGTCGAGATAAATAATTTTATCATTGTTGCCAATGATTTGAAAAGAAATGGCCAGGTCATTCTCATACACTTCATTGATCCTGTTGATTGCAGTGACCATTTCTGACAAGACCAGGGCTTTTTTCTGAAGGTCAGTGCCGTTCTGCAGGCTTGCACGGTCGATATGGTATTTGGCATATTCGCCAGTACAAGCGAGTGCCAGGCGAAAAGTTCTGAGCCTCTTGTCATTTATCGTCTTAGAAAGAAAGGACCCTTTATTTTGCACTTCCGAATCTTCCGTGAGACAGGTAAACCCGATGCCCTCAGCATCCATATCTTTTCTCTTATAAGAAAGGTATTTGTTCCTGTCCGTAGCGAAAGGATCTATGTATTGAATATCTCTTTCCTCACCAATTATCATGGCATGCAATCCCAAATCATTTATGGTCAGCCGGATCTTCGTTTTTGGATTGCTCAGCAAATGCCCTTGGTAGGACTTGTTATCCGGAAATTTTTCTCTTAAGACGGGATCCATCACCTCATTTTCATGAACTTCAAAAATTGCCATTTTGCCCTTTGTATCGGGAATTTGTATTTTAAACGGGGTGTTGAATGGTTTTTCACGCAGATCCCTTTTTAATGTTGGCAAATCAATCTGAAATACATCAAAATTTTTGGGCAAGCGTTCTTTCCGGAGATCAGAAGACAACAGTGCATCAGGCATTTGCGACCATATCATTTTTTCCTGCCCGTTCATGTGAACCGTCATAAAAAAAACAACAGAAAAGAAGACCCGATAGCAATTTTTAATCATATATTGTCTTGTGATTCTTGCAAAGCTATAAAAATAATGTTTTTAAAAACGATATTTGTCACAACTTAAAAATAGGTCATGAAATTTACAATCTTTTCTCTGGTAATTTTAGCCTTATTTTCCTGTGTCCCGAAAAAAATGGCAACTAAAACAGATTTACCGGTTCAAAAAGCAAGCACCTGTTACGAGAATGGTGATTGTACTGTTGAAATTTTTAAAAATACTGAACTGCTGATCAAAAAAGACGATACAGGCCAATTGTATGTTGAAATAGTTCCCGGAATAAAAAATGTATTTAAGTATTCCTACACCAGAAATAAACTTGAAGGTATCGCTGATAGCGGGTATCAGGAAATCGTTCTTTTCGAATTTTTAAGTGGTGAAATAAATTTACATTTGCAGGACAAAAATTTGCAGGAAGCCAACCTGATATTTGGCCGTTTGTGTTATTGCAAAGGTGAGTCGGGGTATTTCAGGATCAGCAGAGGAGATCTGAAGTTGGTTTCCTATGACCAGAGCATAGCAGTAGATCTGAATTTTAAGGCAGAGGTTCCTCAAATCATACATGAATTAAAAGAAACGATCAAACAGGAATAAAAAACAGTGAAAGTTCATCACGGCATAGAAGACTTTGCGGCTAAGAAACTCAATACCATACTCACGATAGGGACTTTCGATGGCGTGCATATAGGACATAAAAAAATTATTGAGCGCCTGAATGAGTTAAAAAAAGCCGGACAGGCCGAAAGCGCCATCCTTACCTTTTACCCGCATCCGAGAAGTGTACTGGGGCAGGACGGTGAGATCAAAATGCTCACTACACCCGAGGAAAAGGTTACACTCCTCGGGCAGTACAAACTGGACCACCTCATTATTGAGCCTTTTACCGAAGCGCTTTCCGGCATGACTGCGAGCCGGTTTGTGGAAGAAATTCTGGTCAAAAGACTGAAGGTGAAAAAACTGGTCATTGGCCACGACCACCGCTTCGGGAAGAACAGGGAAGGTGATTTTGATAAGCTGGTAGAACTGGGTGATCTGTTTGGCTATGCTGTAGAAGAAATACCCTCACAGGAAATAGAAAATATTGCTGTTAGTTCAACCAAAATAAGAAAGGCGCTGGAGTCAGGAGAAATAGATAAGGCCAACCTATACCTGGGCTACCCTTATCTGTTAAGCGGTGAAGTCATCAGGGGAAAAGGGATCGGAAGAACCATATCCTTCCCAACCATCAACCTGAAGGTTCATGAGGATTTTAAACTCATACCGAAAATTGGGGTTTATATAGTTAAAACGGTCATAAAAAATAAGTACATCTACGGTTTATTGAATATCGGCTTCAGGCCTACCCTGAACGGAACTGATAAATCTGTTGAAGTATATTTGCTCGGTATAGACGAGGAGCTTTACGGAAGCCATATGCGGATCGAATTGCTGCACAGACTGCGCGATGAGGTCAGATTCGAATCCATAGAAGAATTAAAAGACCAGATCAGTAAAGATGTAGAAAAAGCACGGAACTGGCTAAAAAAGACCTTTAAAACCGAGATCCAACCTTAATTATACCCTGGCATTGACTATCTTTGCTCATCAAAAAAAATCATTACATGTTAACATTAGCTTTTATAAGAGAAAACAAGGACCTGGTTTTAAAAGGACTTGAAAAACGAAATTTTAAAAATGCAGTGGTACTCATCGATCAATTGATTGAAAAAGACAGTGCACGGAGGAAAACCCAAACCCTGTTGGACCAAATTTTGGCTGAAACAAACAAGATTTCGAAAGATATCGGGGTACTTATAAAAGCAGGAGAAGTTCAGAAGGCGGCCATTTTAAAAGAGAAAACCGGACAGATGAAGCTGGAATCCAAAAAGAACGATGAGCAATTGGTTGCCATTGAAAATGAACTGAATGAAATTTTGTACCAGATCCCGAATATTCCCAATCAGATCGTTCCTGTGGGACTTAGTCCGGAAGACAATGAAGAAGTTTATCGCCATGGAGAAATACCTGTGCTGCATCAGGATGCTCTTCCTCACTGGGATTTGGCAAAAAAATACGATATCATCGATTTTGAACTGGGCAACAAAATAACCGGAGCCGGATTCCCGGTTTACAAGGGTAAGGGAGCCAAATTGCAAAGGGCAATGATCAGCTATTTTTTAGATAAAAATACCGAGGCCGGTTATTTGGAGATACAACCTCCGCTGCTCATCAATGAAGCCTCAGGATTTGGTACCGGCCAGCTGCCTGATAAGGAAGGTCAGATGTATCATGTAGGTATAGACAACTTGTTTTTGATACCCACCGCAGAAGTACCCGTGACCAATTTGTACAGGGATGTGTTGTTGAAAGAAAGTGAACTCCCGATCTGCAATACGGCATATACACCCTGTTTCCGCCGTGAAGCGGGTTCTTACGGAGCGCATGTCAGGGGTCTGAACCGCCTGCACCAGTTTGACAAAGTGGAAATTGTGCGGGTAGAACATCCTGACCATTCATACCGTGCTTTAGACGGAATGGTAGAGCATGTGAAAAATATACTCAAAGAAATGGAATTGCCTTTCAGGATCCTACGCCTTTGCGGAGGAGATATGGGGTTTACCTCAGCCCTGACCTATGATTTTGAGATCTTTTCAACGGCGCAGAACAGGTGGCTCGAGATCAGTTCCGTATCCAATTTCGAAACCTTTCAGGCCAACAGACTTAAATTAAGATTTAAAAATAAAGAGGGGAAAAATGAACTGGCTCATACATTGAACGGAAGCTCTCTGGCCTTGCCCAGGGTACTGGCAGGTTTACTTGAGAACTGCCAGACCGAAAAAGGGATCAGAATTCCAAAGGTATTACAGCCTTATACGGGCTTTGAGTGGATCGATTAAGAAAATGAAACTCTTCGACGCAAGCGGTCGAGGTATCTTAATGGAACTACTTTTTTAATCGTCACTAGTGACGGGGAATAAAACCCAGAAGATCCTTCGACAAGCTCAGGATCAGTTCGACTAAATAATTTTGCTCCTCAAAATTATAGTCTCACTGATTTAAGCCTTAAGTGGTTTCAATGATTCTTCTGTACTGATGCAGTTTGAGCAGATCCTTGTAATAGTTGTTTATCTGACCTTTTTGCATATGATCGTTAGCACGTTTTTTGGTTCTCTCGTATAAGTTCGTTAAATTGCTCATTGGGTTGTTGTTTGGTTATTGTTATTGATCTGGAATTACCTAAGTGACTTTCCATTTTACTTAACGTTTCATTTTGTGATTTATTTTATGATAATTTTAACATCTTTAATAAACAGGTTGTAACTTGTCATCAGTATTCTCTGTTTATTATGAATTTGCCATATGATCAGGAAGAATCCTGAATAAAAAAACATCAGCCTGATACCGGCTGACATTCAAATGAAAACAATTTTATTTCTTTTTTTTTGTATTAGTCCCTTCCTGCTTCTTGGCCAGATGCAGGAGGAAGCTTATGCCCTATATCAAAAAGGAGACTATAAGAGTGCACTACCGCTGTATAAGACCTTGCATGAGAAAAACAGGGTACAGCGCGAATATCTGAAAAGGTTGTTGACCTGCTACCAGCAGCTCGGAGCATATGATGAAGCCTCAGCACTTATTTCAAAGCAGCAAAAAGATTTTCCAACCCAGATCTCCATGGAAGTGGAAGCCGGTTATAACCTGCAGTTGCAGAATAAAAAAACAGAGGCTGAAATCCGTTATGCCAATGCACTGAAAGGCCTGGAAAAATATCCACAGGAAGTGTACAATGTAGGTTATGCCTTTAAGGAAATAAACCAGCTCGACCAGGCCCTGGCAGCTTATGAGATCAGCAGGTCCGTAAATCCGCAGATAGTAACCGGTATTCAGGAGGCACAGATCTATGGGGAAAAGGGTGAAACAGAAAAAATGTTCAATGCCTATCTCGACATGATCGAGCTCAATGAAGAGTACTTAAGTTCGATCCAGCGGTATACGGCACCCTTTGTAACGGATGACCCCGCTGATAAAAACAACCTGCTTTACAGAAAAATTCTGCTTCAGCGCGCACAGAACAATCCGAAAAATGCCTATAACCAGCTGCTTAGCTGGTTGTATGTACAGCAAAAACAATACGATAAAGCCCTGATACAGGAAAAATCGATCTATAACAGAACTCAGGGAAATACCCAAAAAGTCGTTGAACTGGGTACCATTGCCCGCGACAACAAGGACTACCTGACGGCAAAAGACGCTTTCCAGTTTGTGCTGGATAACAACAACAATGAACAGCTTTTCTTCACACTGAAAAATTACTTGTTTCAGACCGAAATAGCCCTGGCGGCAAATGAAACAGATTTCCTTGCTCTTGAAAAAGAATTCGATGCCTTTTTTGAAGAATTTGGTATGCAGAGCAAAACAGTACCTGTACAATTGACCTATGCAGATTACCTGACTTTTGAAAAAAACAAACCCAAAGAAGCCATTTCCCTCTTGCAAAACAGTCTGAACCTTCCTGTTTCGAACCTGGTTAAAGGTACTGTGAAAGTGAAACTGGCCGATATTTTGGTCTATGACAACCAGTTTAATCAGGCACTTATTCTTTACAGCCAGGTTCAGCTGGAGCTAAAAAACAGCAGTCTGGCTCAAAATGCCCGATTCAAGGTCGCCAGAACCTCTTACTTCAAAGGCGATTTTGATTGGGCGAATACGCAGTTGTCTGTCTTGAAGTCATCAACTTCCCAACTCATTGCAAACGACGCCCTTGACCTTCATCTGCTCATTTTGAACAATACCGGACAAGATTCCCTGAAAAGACCCCTGGAACTTTTTGCCAGGGCGCAGTTATTGTCATACCAGAATAAAGCCGGGCAGTCTATCGATACTTTGCAAATTATACTGGACGATTTTAAGGGCAGTGCCGTTGAGGATGATGCACTGGTTTTTCAGGCAGAATTGTACACCGGGATCAGACAATATAAAAAAGCAGAAGCCAATTATTTGACGGTCATGAGCAATTATGATAAAAGCATCCTGATAGATAAGGCTGTTTACAGGCTGGCACAACTTTACCAGACTGAGCTGAACCGGCCTGATCTGGCAAAAGAGTATTACGAGAAGATCCTGTTTAACTATCCTTCGAGCATTTATCTGGTTGAGGCCAGGAAACAATACAGAAGTTTGCGTGGAGACCTGATCAATTAAAACAGCTGCTTATGTATATCTACAATGTTACTGTTCATGTGGACGAAAAAATACACCTGCAATGGCTTGCCTGGATGCGTGAGAAACATATTGCTGCCGTGCTCGCCACCGGAAAATTCAGCAAGGCGGTCCTTACAAGGGTCATTACGGATGAAGACCGCGGAGGGGTATCATACGCTGTTCAATACACAGCCGACAGCAGGGAAGCATTGGATCTTTATTACCTTGAAGATGCGCAAGGACTGAGAGATGAGGTAGACGCACTTTTCGGTGAACAGGTTTTGGCATTCAGAACTGAGTTGAAAGTGATTGAAACATTTAAAAACCAAACCAAATAAATGAATGTAAGGGCTAAGAAACACCTGGGACAGCACTTTTTAACAGATGAGAACATTGCAAAAAAAATCGCCGAAAGCCTCACGGGTTCCGGATATGAAGACGTGCTGGAGATCGGACCCGGCATGGGTGTTTTAACAAAGTTCCTGATCAAAAAAAACCGCACCAGCCTGATCGAAATTGATCCGGAATCTGTTGCCTATTTAAAACAACATTATCCGGAATTGACGGACCGGATCCACCAGCTCGATTTTTTAAAAACGGATCTGAATCAACTTATTCCAAACAGGCCCTTTGCTGTTATCGGTAATTTTCCCTATAATATTTCTTCTCAGATTCTGTTTAAAACCCTTGAAAACAAAGCGTTCATACCGGAATTTGCAGGCATGTTCCAAAAAGAGGTCGCGCAAAGGATTACAGCAGGGCCGGGCAGCAAAATTTACGGCATATTATCCGTACTCACCCAGGCCTTTTACCATGCCGAATACCTGTTTACAGTGCCTCCCGGGGTCTTTATACCTCCGCCCAAGGTAGATTCCGGGGTGATCAGACTATTGAGAAAACAAGACACATCACTGGGAGTACCTGAGGATTTCTTTTTTAAGGTAGTTAAGACTGCCTTTAACCAACGCAGAAAAACCCTGAGAAACAGCTTAAAATCTTTTGAATTAAGTGATCATCTGAAAGAAGATAGTATCTTTGCTCTGCGCCCTGAGCAGCTGTCAGTAGAAGAATTTATTGCATTAACCAAAAAAATCCAAGAAGATGGCCATCGAGATCAATGATGAATTCATCCGGCATTTAGAAATGCTTATTGAAAAAAAGGATGACCATGCAATTATTGAACTTCTTGCAGAAGAACATACTGCGGATATTGCAGAGATCATCGATGAACTCGAATTTGATGACACCACTTACTTGTTTAAACTGCTGGACAGCGAAAAAACAGCCGAAGTTTTATTGGAGCTTGACGAGTATGACCGTGCGAAAATACTCGAAATACTGTCGGCCAAGGAAATTGCCCAGAAGATCGATGAAATGGATACCGATGATGCCGCAGATATTTTGGGAGAGCTTTCTGTTGAAAGAAAATCAAAAGTACTTTCCAAAATTGAGGATGAAGAGCATGCCAAGGATATAGCTGACCTTTTACAGTACCACGAAGATACTGCGGGTGGATTAATGGCTAAAGAACTCGTGAAGGTAAATGAAAACTGGACCGTACCTACCTGTGTGCGAAAAATGCGCTCACAGGCTCAGGAAGTTACCCGTGTGCATTCGATCTATGTAGTGGATGACAACAACGTGCTCAAAGGCAGACTCTCTCTAAAGGACCTCCTCGTGGCACCGGCCTCTGCAATCATTTCTGATGTAGCCATCCCGAAAGTTGATTTTGTGAATGTAAATGAAAAATCGGACGAGGTAGCCAGAATTATGCAAAAGTATGACCTGGATGCCATACCGGTTGTTGATGATGATATGCGTTTACTTGGCAGAATTACGATTGATGATATTCTGGATGTGATCACGGAAGAAGCAGATAAAGATTACCAGTTAGCTGCCGGTTTGACAGATGACGTAGAGGCAGACGACAGCTTGTTTGACCTCACACGTGCCAGACTGCCCTGGCTGGTACTGGGCTTGTTCGGTGGTTTGACCTCGGCTTCCATCATAGGCGGCTTCGACAGTGCCCTTAATCTCTACCCCCAACTGTTTTTTTATACCCCCCTGATCGGCGCCATGGCCGGAAATGTAGGAGTACAGTCGTCAGCCATTATTGTTCAGGGTCTGGCCCGTGATAACCTGCGGGGAACAACCTTTCAAAGGCTTATCAAAGAAATCGGTCTTAGTCTGATCAATGGTATCATATTGGCAACGCTCGTATTTGCCATGGGGTTTATTGTAAATCAGGATATTAAAATCAGTTTTACGATAGCCAGCTCCCTCATTATTGTGATCATCATCTCTTCTCTGGTCGGTACTTTTGTGCCGCTCCTGCTCGAAAAAAAGGGGATTGATCCTGCAGTAGCCACAGGACCTTTTATTACGACAAGCAATGATATCTTTGGTATTTTAATCTATTTTTCAATCGCAAAGATCATCCTGGGTTTTTAAAAATAGTCCTGAGCTATGCGGTAGTATTTGCATTAGGGACATACTTTTGTACCACACCGTTTATTTCTTTCATTAAAATCCTATTTTTTCATTAATTTTGCTGATTATTCAATAAAAAAATGGCGGAAGAAGTAAAATCTTTGAATTTTATAGAACAAATCGTAGAGGAAGATCTGAAAAATGGCCTTGATACCGGCAAATTGCGTTTCAGATTCCCACCCGAACCCAACGGCTATCTGCACATAGGTCACGCTGCAGCTATTTGTCTGAATTTTGGCCTGGGTCTTACATACAATGCTCCTGTAAACCTGCGTTTTGACGATACTAACCCATCCAGGGAAGAGCAGGAATATGTCGATGCAATTAAAAAAGATATACATTGGCTCGGTTTCAGTTGGGATAAGGAATTATACGCCTCTGATTATTTTCAGCAATTGTACGATTGGGCGGTAAAACTGATCCATATGGGCAAGGCTTATGTAGATGACCAGACTTCCGAGCAAATCGCCAAACAAAAAGGAAGCCCTACCCAACCGGGAACAGATAGTCCTTACAGAAACCGGAGCGTTAAAGAAAATCTGGTTCTTTTTGAAAAAATGAAAGAAGGTGTTTTCAGTGAAGGCTCCCATGTACTTAGGGCAAAAATTGACATGGCCTCACCCAATATGCTCATGAGAGATCCGGTTATTTACCGTGTATTAAAAAAACCACATCACCGCACAGGCACCAAATGGAACATTTATCCGATGTACGACTGGGCTCATGGAGAATCAGATTATATAGAGCAGATATCACATTCTATTTGTACTTTGGAATTCAAGCACCACAGGGAGTTATATGACTGGTTTCTGGATCAGGTAATCGATCCGGACAGGGTCAGACCGAAACAGCGTGAATTTGCACGAAGAAATTTGAGCTATACCGTTATGAGCAAGCGAAAATTGCTGCAATTGGTTGAAGAAAAACTGGTTGATGGCTGGGATGACCCCAGAATGCCTACCATATCAGGTTTGCGCAGGAGAGGTTACACGCCCTTATCCATACGAAATTTCAGCGAAACGGCAGGGATCGCAAAAAGAGACAATGTAACCGACCTGGCCCTGCTTGAGTTTCAGATCAGAAATGAGCTCAACAAAACTGCCCCGCGGGTTATGGCCGTATTGAATCCTGTAAAAGTGCTGATCACAAATTATCCGGAAAACAAGGAAGAGATGCTCATCGCCGAAAACAATCCGGAAGATGAAAATGCAGGTTCAAGAGAGCTTCCGTTTTCAAGAGAACTTTATATTGAAAAAGAAGATTTCCAGGAAGTAGCGAGTAAAAATTTTTTCAGGCTAAAGTTAGATCATGAAGTGCGTTTGAAAAACGCCTATATCATAAAGGCCAATCAGGTGTTAAAAGATGAGAACGGTGAAATCGCAGAGATACACTGCACCTATGATCCGGATTCCAGAAGCGGCAGTGGCACAGAAGCCAGTACCCGCAAAGTAAAAGGAACCATTCACTGGGTCTCAGCCCCTCATGCCCTGAAAGCAGAAGTCAGGTTGTACGACAGACTGTTTACCCATGAGGCACCCGACTCCGACAAGGAAGTAGATTTTAAAACCTACCTGAATCCTGATTCCCTCAGAATAATCACAGATGCTTATGTAGAGCCGGGCTTGAAGAATGCCGGAACAGGTGACAGATTTCAGTTCCAAAGGCTGGGTTATTTTAATGTGGATGACGACAGCAGGCCGGAAAAACTGGTTTTTAACAGAACCGTTCCCCTGAAGGATACCTGGTCGAAAATAGAAGCCAAAGAATAACGGTAAACCAAAATTCTTGAAACTCGTAGAGCAAATAAAAAAACCCATACAATTTGAAATGGAAAACTTTGAGGAGAAATTCAAAGATTCCATGGTTTCAAAAGTTCCCTTACTCAACAGGATCACCCATTATATTGTGAGAAGGAAAGGAAAACAAATGAGACCCATGTTTGTTTTTTTAGTTGCAAAAATGGTTTCCAATGGCGATTTTAAAGAACGAACCTACCGCGGAGCATCGGTCATCGAATTGATACATACAGCAACGCTGGTTCACGATGATGTGGTGGACGACAGCAATATGCGAAGGGATTTCTTCTCCCTGAATGCATTGTGGAAGAACAAGATCGCGGTACTGGTAGGTGATTATTTGCTTTCGAAAGGATTGTTGCTTTCTATTGACAATGGAGATTTTGATATCCTGCGGCATATTTCTGTTGCCGTAAAAGAGATGAGCGAAGGCGAACTGCTTCAGATAGAAAAAGCCAGGTTGCTCGACATTACAGAAGAGGTTTATTTTGAGATCATCAGGCAAAAAACAGCAACCCTCATTGCTGCCTGTACAGCAATTGGTGCTGCCTCGGTCGATGCCAGCGAAGACGATATAAGAAAAATGCACAAGTTTGGGGAGCTGATAGGCATCGCTTTTCAGATCAAGGATGACTTGTTCGACTATTCTGAAGCGAAGATCGGAAAACCGACAGGCATTGACATCAAGGAGAAAAAAATGACCTTACCGCTTATTTACACACTGAATCACTGCAGTAAGGAAGAAAAAAAATGGCTGATCAACTCTGTTAAAAACCACAATAAGGACAAAAAAAGGGTTAAGGAGGTGATCGAATTTGTCAAAAAAAACCAGGGAATAGAATACACATCAGCAAAAATGAAGGAGTACCACGAAAAAGCCCTGACCATCCTGAACGAATACCCGGATTCGCCCTATAAGGAATCCTTGACTTTAATGGTAAACTACGTAATCGAAAGAGAGATTTAATTCATTTTTTCCAGAGCAAGCAGTTCTTCCAAAAAGTCCCTTTCATTACTCATTCTGGGAATCTTATGCTGCCCTCCCAATTTGTTATGCTCCTTTAACCACCGGTAAAAAAGACCATTTTTTGCCACATGCAGAATCGGTTTTGTAAGCGTCATGTCATGGTATCTCTTGGCTTCGTAATCGGAATTAAGGAATTTTAAAGCGTCATCCAAATAATCCCGAAACTCATCGATATCTGTAGGTGCCTGGTTAAATTCTATGATCCATTCATGCGAACCCTTCCTTTTTCCGTCCATGAAAACCGGAGCAACGGTATACTCTGTCAAAGTAGATCTTGTTTTTTCACAAGCCCTTTTCAAGGCTTCTTCTGCATTTTCCACAACCAGTTCTTCTCCGAATACATTGATGAAATGTTTGGTCCTGCCTGTGATCTTGATGCGATACGGCTTTAAGGAAGTAAACTTAATGGTATCACCGATCAGATACCTCCACAAACCGGCATTGGTTGTAATGATCAGTGCGTAATTCTCATCGAGTTTCACCTCACTTAAAGGTATGGCTATCGATTCTTCTCCCTTAAACCGGTTCATGGGAATAAATTCATAGTAGATCCCGTAATCAAGCATCAGCAAGAGTTCATTTGAGTCATTTCTGTCCTGAATGGCAAAAAAACCTTCGGAGGCATTATAGGTTTCATAATACCTGAAATTTTCCTTGGGAATAAGAGCCTTGTATTGCTCCCTGTATGGATTGAAATTTACACCTCCGTGAAAATATACCTCCAGATTTGGCCAAACCTCAAGAATATGGCTCTTTCCGGTTTTTTCCAAAACTTTCTGAAGCAAAACAAGCATCCAGGAAGGCACACCTACCAAACTGGTGATATCCTCATTAACAGTCTCCCTGATTATGGCTTCCATTTTTGATTCCCATTCACCCATCAGGGCTGTTTTCTGACTGGGCGAACTGCTCAAATCCGCCCAAAAGGGAAGGTTTTCGATAATGATGGCCGAGAGATCACCAAAAAAAGTATCGTTGTTTTCGTACACGGCACTGCTGCCGCCGAGGCGCAAACCCTTGCCATTGAATAATTCCGTACCCTCATTGTTGTTGAGGTACAAACAGAGCATATCCTTACCGGCCTTAAAATGACAATCTTCCAAAGCTTCACTGCTGATGGGCAGAAATTTGCTTTTGGCGTTGGTAGTACCGCTCGATTTCGCAAACCACTGTATGCGTGAAGGCCAAAAAATATTTTGCTCGCCTTTTCGTGCCCTTTCGATCATGGGCTCAATGGATTCATACCTTTGTATCGGCACCCGATCTGCAAAAGCACGGTAGCTCTTAATGCTGTCAAAATCGTATTTCAAACCTATTTCCGTGTGTTTGGCAGCTGAGAGCAGGTTGTACAAAACCTCTTCCTGGGCCTCAATGGGAAAGTCGATAAACATTTCCATCTGATACTTGCGTTTTTTGAGTATCCAGGAAAGAACCGTATTAAACAAAGGGATCTGCATAGGGGGAAATACCGTTTTTTGTTTTATCTTAGCCGTAAAAATACGGCAAATATTTTGTCATTTTCAATAAAAAAGTCAAATAAAACAAAAGTTTAATTATGGCAAAAGTGGGCATTATTATGGGAAGCAGCTCAGACCTGACGGTTATGCAGGAAGCAATTGATGTCCTTCATAGTTTCGGGATTGAAACAGAAGTCGATATCGTTTCTGCACACAGAACCCCCGAAAAATTATTTGACTTCGCAACCCATGCCCATTTGAGGGGCTTCAACGTGATCATCGCCGGGGCCGGCGGCGCAGCACACCTGCCAGGAATGGTGGCATCGATGAGCCCGCTGCCTGTAATCGGTGTACCGGTAAAATCAAGAAATTCCATCGACGGATGGGATTCAGTACTTTCCATACTTCAGATGCCTGCAGGGGTACCTGTGGCTACGGTGGCACTGGATGGCGCTAAAAATGCAGGGATACTGGCAGCCCAGATCCTTGGCACCCATGACCGGCCTTTATTGAATAAGATACTCTCCTTTAAAGAGGATCTGAAAAACAAAGTACTGGAAGCTTCAAAAAATCTAAAAAAATAAAGCCCCTTCTTTTGAAAATATTTTAACCATCGCTATGGACAATCCGCTATTACAGGCATTCGATACGCCTTTTGAGACAGCTCCCTTTTCTAAAATAAAACCTGAGCATTTTCTGCCTGCCTTTGAAAAGGCGATCGCTATGGCCAAAGAAGAGGTTGATGAAATCGCCGGCAACAAAGCTGTTCCTGATTTCAATAACACCATTGAGGCCCTGGATTTCATGGGAGAAAAACTCGACAGGATCTCCAATATTTTTTTCAATCTCAATTCGGCTGAAACCAGCGATGAAATACAGAATATAGCACAGACAGTCTCACCCCTGCTCTCTGAATTTTCCAATGATGTCCTTTTAAATCAGGCCCTGTACACGCGCATTAAAAAGGTTTTTGACAGCAAAGATCAATTTCAGCTCTCTGCCGAACAAGAAACCCTGCTCGAAAAAAAATACAAGGGATTTACCAGAAATGGTGCCAATCTGAATGAAGCCGACAAGATAAAACTGCGGGAAATCGACAAAAAGCTTTCGAAATTGAGTTTGCAGTTCGGGGAACATGTACTCGCCGAAAGCAATGCATATAAACTCCATGTCCTTGATGAAAACGATCTGATAGGATTGCCCGAAGGAGCCAAAGAAGCAGCTCGCATGCTGGCGCGGGAACAAGGCAGTGAGGGCTGGGTATTTACTTTGGATTTTCCGAGTTATGTGCCCTTTATGACCTATATAGAAAACCGTGAACTCAGGGAAAGGATGGCGAAGGAGTTTGGTAAAAGAGGTTTTCAAAACAATGAAAATGACAACAGGCAAATCGTGCTGGAGATCGCTATGCTGAGAAAGGAACGAGCCAATTTACTGGCTTATAATTCTCATGCGGATTTTGTGCTAGAGGAAAGAATGGCTGAAAAACCAAAAAAAGTGCTGAACTTTTTGAATGAAATGCTTTCAAAGGCCAAACCTGCCGCCGAAAAAGAATTCAAACAACTGGAAGAACTTGCAAAAAGTGATGGCATTACAACACTTCAAAAATGGGATGGCTCCTATTACGGTGAAAAACTCAAAAAACAACTTTTCGACCTCGAAGAGGAAGCGCTAAAGCCCTATTTTAAGCTGGAAAATGTTGTACAAGGCGTGTTTGAAATTGCAAATAAATTATACGACCTGCAATTTGAGGAAGTACAAAACATAGACAAATACCATGCAGATGTAAGCACCTACCGGGTAACTTCTGCCGATAAAGAACTGGTCGCTATTTTTTATACAGACTTCTTTCCCAGGAAAGGAAAACGAAACGGCGCCTGGATGACTTCTTTTAAAAATCAGTGGAAAAAAGAGGGAGAAAATTCGCGTCCGCACATATCCATTGTGTGCAACTTTACCAAACCTACAGAAACGAAGCCCTCGCTTTTGACCTTTAATGAAGTAACCACCCTGTTTCACGAATTTGGCCATGCCCTGCACGGGATGTTGGCGAACACAACCTACCCAAGTCTCTCAGGCACGAGTGTGTACTGGGATTTTGTAGAACTCCCCTCCCAGATATTTGAAAACTGGTGTTATGAGGAAGAGGCACTCAAACTGTTTGGCAGACATTACCTTACCGGAGAACTAATTCCCATGGACCTGGTAAAAAAGATCAAGGATTCTTCGAACTTTCTGGAAGGTCTGGGCACACTCCGGCAGCTGAGTTTTGGTTTTCTGGATATGGCCTGGCATTATTCCGATTGTTCAGCAGTAACCGATGTGAAAGCCTATGAAAACCAGGCCTTTGAAGGCACAAAGATCTACCCCGACGTGGCAGAAAATTGCATGAGCACAGCCTTTTCCCATATTTTTCAGGGCGGCTATTCATCGGGCTATTACAGTTATAAATGGGCAGAAGTGCTCGATGCCGACGCTTTTGAAGCATTTAAGGAAACGGGTATCTTTAATAAAGAAACTGCCCGGAAATTCAAGACCTGCATACTCAGCAAGGGCGGAACAGAAAAACCTATGGACCTATATGTGCAGTTCCGGGGAAAAGAGCCCGGTGCCGATGCCCTTTTAAAAAGAGCGGGCTTACTGTTAAGCTAAATCGCGACAGATAATAAAATAGTATTATTTTTGCTATCCATTTAATTTGACCCAAATGAAAAAATACGATGTCATAGTGATCGGTTCCGGACCCGGAGGTTATGTTGCCGCGATCAGATGTGCCCAGCTGGGGCTTAAAACGGCTATCATTGAAAAGTACAAAACCCTGGGTGGTACCTGTTTGAACGTTGGTTGCATACCCTCAAAAGCCCTGCTTGATTCTTCCCACCATTACCACGATGCAGTACATCATTTTGAAAAACACGGGATCGAATCCGCGGAAATCAAAGTGAACTTCAAAAAAATGATCGACCGAAAGAATGAAGTAGTATCACAAACATCTGGCGGGATCAATTACCTGATGGACAAAAATAAAATTGACACCTATTTTGGAATCGGTTCCTTTCAGGATACCACACATATCCTGGTAACAAAAGACAGTGGAGAAACAGAAACACTGGAAGCAAAAAATGTGATCATCGCAACCGGTTCAAAACCTGCGAGTCTGCCTTTTATTAAAATTGATAAAAAAAGGATCATCACCTCAACCGAAGCACTCAGCCTGACTGAAATTCCAAAACACCTGCTGGTGATCGGCGGAGGGGTTATCGGACTGGAACTCGGACAGGTATACAGCAGACTTGGTTCTGAAGTATCCGTGATCGAGTACATGCCTACCATTGTTCCGACCATGGATAGCACTTTGTCAAAAGAACTTCAGAAATCGCTGAAAAAACAGGGAATAAAATTCTTTACCGAACATCAGGTGAGTTCTGTGATTTCAAACGAAAAGGAAGTTTTGGTATCCGCAAAAGACAAGAAAGGAGAAATCGTTGAATTTAAAGGTGATTACTGCCTGGTGGCTGTTGGAAGAAAGCCCTATACCGAAGGGCTGGGCCTGGAAAAAGCCGGTGTGAAATTAACAGAGCGCGGGCAGATAGAAACCAACCAGCACTTACAAACCAATATAAGTACAATATATGCCATTGGCGATGTGGTAAAAGGAGCCATGCTCGCCCACAAAGCTGAGGAAGAAGGAACCCTGGTTGCCGAGCTCATTGCCGGACAGCATCCCCATATTGATTATAACCTAATTCCCGGTGTGGTTTACACCTGGCCCGAAGTAGCTGCCGTTGGTAAAACCGAAGAACAATTACAGGCGGAGGGTGTCGCCTATAAATCGGGCAGTTTTCCGATGCGCGCACTGGGAAGATCCAGGGCCAGCATGGACCTCGACGGACTCGTTAAAGTACTTGCTGATGCAAAGACCGATGAGATCCTGGGAGTACATATAATAGGAGCCAGAGCTGCCGACCTCATCGCAGAGGCGGTTGTAGCCATGGAATTCAGGGCTTCAAGCGAAGATGTGGCCCGGATTTCACACGCCCATCCAACATTTACTGAAGCCATCAAAGAGGCTTGTCTGGCAGTTGATGGCAGGGCCTTGCATATCTGAAAAATTCATCATGAATTCATGAGATGGTTATTGAAAGTTTTTGACTAATTTTCGGTAACCATTTTTTTATAAGTTGCGTACAGAAAAACACATATTCCTTTCGGAACCTGAAAATTTCAGAGAGAAATTACTCAGCTGGGTACAACACAAGGATATTTACGTTTGGCTTGATTCCAATGAGGTTCTTGGCAAAGGACTATACGGTAGTTATGGGTCAGTACTGGCGCTGGATGCGGAATCAGAACTGACCAGTTCCTATAAAAATGCATTTAAAAAATTAAAGGATTACAGAAATTTTGTAAAAGATTACGTGTTTGGATATTTTGGATACGACCTGAAAAATGAAATAGAAAATTTAAAATCCAATAATTTTGACGGCATAGGCTTTGAGGACCTCTATTTTTTTCAGCCAAAAAAATTATTTTTCTTCAAAGAGGAAGGGCTTACCCTTTCTTATCTTTCTTCCTGTAAAAAAGAAATGGATAAGGATATTGAGGAAATACTGAAAGATGTTACGGGAGAAATCATTTCATCAAATAAGGTCCATATTAAGCAAAGGAGCTCTGAAGAAAAATATGCAGTGAAACACGACAAAATTCAGGCACATATTCACCGGGGCGATATTTATGAAATGAACTTTTGCATGGAATTTTATGCAGAGGATGCACTTATCAATCCCCTGGCCGTATATCAAAAACTCAACAATATTACGGGTTCTCCCTTTGCTACTTTTTTAAAGGTACACGATAAATACCTGCTGTCCGGGTCACCTGAACGGTTTGTGAAAAAGGCAGGAAATAAGGTAATTTCCCAGCCCATCAAAGGAACTGCCCGAAGATCTGCTATTCAGGATGAGGATGATCTGATGAGGAACAAACTGCTCAATGATCCCAAAGAAAGATCAGAGAACATCATGATCGTGGATCTGGTTCGCAATGATCTCTCAAAAACAGCCGTAAAAGGAAGCGTTAAAGTCGAAGAATTATGCGGGGTGTATACCTTTAAACAAGTGCATCAACTGGTTTCAACGGTAGTTTCTGAAGTAAGTCCTGAAACAAATGTGGTGGACATCATCCGATCGCTGTTCCCGATGGGTAGCATGACGGGCGCTCCAAAAATTTCGGCCATGGAAATCATTGAAGAGCTGGAAGAGACCAAACGCGGATTGTACTCAGGTGCGGTAGGTTATTTTACGCCGGATAATGATTTTGATTTCAATGTTGTGATCAGAAGTATACTGTACAATGCAACGGAACGATATGTTTCCTTTTCTGTAGGTGGTGCCATAACGGCTCTTTCCAAAAAAGAAAATGAATACAGGGAATGCCAGCTCAAAGCAGCGGCTATGACAATGGCATTACAAAACAAATAAAGCCTGAAGGCTTTCATTACCCGCTCATTTACTCAAATCATCTACTCCGGCTGTCATCAGCATAAAATTGTGCAGATCCGTGTTTTTGACAAAAGCTGTCAGATTTTCGCTTCCGGGTCCGTACATGGCCAGTTCAACAAAATCTGCCGAATGGTTATCGCCGATCCAGCCCACATTGGTATATTTTTTTTGAATTTCAGAAAGCAATTTGAAGGGCAATTGCTTGTAGTTATACAATGCGTCATCCTTTTTTTCCAGGACGCGATAGTATTTTAAAATGTCCTCAGCTTCTTCATTGCTTATTTTGTAGGCATTTGCGTAATCTATTCTTTTAATTACCTGATCTGCTGTATCATTTGGACTTATTTCATTCAGTATCCACTCGTTGGTATGCTTAAAATTCTGAATCCGGTCAAAATTGGTATTGACTTCTTTTCCATAAAGGAGTCCGGGATTTGAATTGCCATGATCTGTAGTAAGGATCACCAGGGTTTCTTTGTTTTGGTCGGCAAAATCAATGGCTACCTTTACGCATTCATCAAATGCAATCTGATCGAAAATCACCCCGCCCACATCATTGGCATGTGCCGCCCAATCCACCTTTCCTCCTTCAACCTGCATGACAAAGCCGGCAGGATGGTCTTTCATGTTATCGATGGCTTTGGCTGTCATTTCTGCCAGGGTAGGCACCTTGTTCATCAATTCCACTGAAGATTTTTGATCCAGCGCATAAGGCAAACCACCTTCATGGAAAACTCCCAGCAAGGGTTTTTTGTTCTTTGTTTTCATAAGGTCGGTTCTGTTTTGAACCACCTCATAGCCTCTTTGCACAAAACCTGAATACATGTCCTTACTGTCTTTTCTTTTTGCAGCACTGAAAACTTCATGTCCCCCTCCCAGCAAGACATCAAAATTTTGTTCGAGATACATTTCAGCTATGCTCTCCATACTTCCCCGGCTGTTTGAATTGATCAGAAAACCTGCCGGTGTGGCGTGGGTAATTTGAACGGTAGTTACGCAACCTACTTTTTTACCCGCCTTTTTAAATTTCTGTAAAATAGGTGTAAAGGGTTCTTCTTTGCGACCCATATTGAGTTTACCGTTATCTACTCTGTATCCACAACCCCATGAAGAACTTGCTGCGGCAGAATCGGTTACTATAGATGAGGCCGACGCCATGTCCATCAAAGCCCGGCTGACCTTGTTTTCACGGTATAGATTTAACCAGTTTGACCCTTTTCCAGTAGCGCGGAATAATTGCATATCTGCCATATTCAGCGTACCGCTGCTCATACCGTCGCTAACTAAAAAGATGATATTCTTTACCTTGCTCCTGAATGATTTCTTGTCCAAACCTGATTCTTGAGAAAATAAATCCAAAGGAGTTAATACGGTTGCTCCAACTCCAAATAAGCCAATCCTAAAAAAATTACGTCTTTTCATCCAAAAAAAATTTAATACGGAATTCCGATTCTCAACAAAAATAGAATTTATTTCTATTGCTACTGATGCGGTCAGTTAGTTAATCCCAAAAGTTGTTCATAAGTCATAAACAGGCAGCTGCTTATCATGCCTTTTTTACTTACCGATACCGAATTCATCCATGCCTCCGGGGAACAATCCAAAACATTTTTGGCGCTGATGTAATTTTTAACTATGTTTGAAAAATAAGAACAGCCCCGGAATGCTTTCAAAGATAAACCCCGGAGGTTCACAAGCTTTCTTTAGATCATAAAAAACTGTTGAATTTGATTCCAATGAAAAAACTTTTTTTACTACTCCAGCTATTTAGTATCCATTTGGCCTTTTCCCAATATAGTGGTTATACAGATCAGATCAGTGCCTCAGCCGATAAAATTGAGCCAAAAGTAATACAATGGCGTCAGGACTTTCATCAAAATCCGGAATTGGGAAACAGAGAAACCAGGACAGCAGGTATCGTTGCCAAACACCTCAAATCATTGGGTATGGAAGTGAAAACCGGCGTGGCGGTAACAGGTGTTGTAGGTATCTTAAGAGGTGCTAAGCCCGGGCCTGTTGTAGCCTTAAGGGCAGATATGGATGCCCTGCCGGTAACGGAAAAAAATAACCTGCCCTATGCCTCAAAAGTAAAAACGACCTATAACGGAAGGGAAACCGGAGTGATGCATGCCTGCGGACATGACGGGCATACGGCTATCCTGATGGGGGTTGCAGAAATATTATCGGGGATGAAAAAAGAGCTGAGCGGAACCTTGGTTTTTATCTTCCAGCCTGCTGAAGAAGGTCCGCCTGTGGGTGAAGAAGGCGGTGCGTACCTCATGGTCAAGGAGGGTGTGCTGGATAACCCAAAAGTGGATGTTATTTTTGGCTTGCATCTGAATGCCCAGACAGAAGTTGGTAAAATCAAATACCGCCCCGGTGGCATCATGGCAGGTTCCTGCGACTTAAAAATTACAGTAAAGGGTAAGCCCAGCCACGGAGCAGCACCCTGGCTTTCTGTTGATCCAATTGTTGTTGCTGCTCAAATCATTAACAACCTTCAAACCATAGTGAGTCGTAATGTGGATATAACCCAAAACCCGGCAGTCGTTACCATCGGCTCCATACAGGGTGGTAATCGCGTGAATATCATTTCTGAACAGGTTGAAATGACAGGTACGATCAGGACATTGAGCAATGCCGACGAAACGATGGTGTTAAGGCGTGTTCGGGAGATCGCAGAAAAAACAGCTGAAGCGGCAGGAGCAACTGCTGTAGTTGAGTTGCCCTTAACCAGACTCCTGCCTGTAAACTTTAATAATTTGGATCTCACGAATCAGATGTTGCCCACCTTACAAAAATCTGCCGGTATAGAAAATGTATTGGTTATGCCTCCCATGACCGGTGCGGAAGATTTTGCATTCTTTGCCCAGAAAGTACCCGGTTTGTTTTTCTTTGTAGGTGGTTTGCCCAAAGGAAGCGATCCAAAAACATCCGGGCCCCATCATACTCCGGAATTTATGATAGACGACAGCGCATTCAAAACAGGTGTAGCGGCCATGTGCAATCTCGTATTGGACTATATGGATATGAATAAGAAATAGTCGGACTTTCAAATTAGGGGCCTCATTTGCCTATTGGCAGATCAGAAACAAACCCATATTCCAATATCAAAAAAGAGTTGAATTTACAGAAAATATGAAAATAAAAATAGCATTATTCGTCCTTACCGCAGGTCTGCTGTCCTGTAACAATCAAAAGACAGAAACCCCACAAAAAGAGGAGGTATTTTCCGTAGTAGGCAGCTGGAAGCTTCTTTCCGGCACACTTATAGAAAAAGGCGACACGGTGGTGACTGATTACACAAAAAATATTTCCTTTATCAAGATCATCAATGAGACCCATTTTGCTTTTCTTCAGCATGACTTGAACAAAGGTCAGGATTCAGCCGCTTCCTTTTCAGCCGGTGGCGGATCTTATACCATCAAAGACAGTTTGTACACCGAACACCTGGAATACTGTACGGCCAGAAACTGGGAGGGTCATGATTTTAGTTTTACCATGACGATCAAAGGGGATACGCTTATTCAAAGCGGCGTTGAAGTCATTGAAAGTGAAGGTGTAAACAGAAAAAATACCGAAAAGTATATCCGGATTAAAAAATAGCCGGCCTGAGTCTGCATATCCCGGAAATATAAATCCGCAGGGCTGTTTTAATATGAAATTGTTCTTATTAAAAATACACTTTCGTTTTGTAAAAACTCCCGAACACTTTATATTTACTGAATTAAATGCTCTATGACCCGGATCATTTTTTTATTATTAAAACATGTCTAAAATCATATTAAATAAAACCCGCAACTATGAAAAAGATCGTTTTGATTCTTTTGGTAATTACCAGTTTAACTGCACAGGCCCAAACAAAAATGCTTGAAAAAGTGACGCAAAAGGGGAGCGAAATTGTGATCCCCTATGAAAAATATGTCCTGCCCAATGGGCTGACAGTAATTGTTCACGAAGACCACAGTGATCCTGTTGTGCATGTGGACGTTACCTACCATGTAGGGTCTGCGAGAGAAGAGATTGGAAAATCAGGTTTTGCGCATTTTTTTGAACACATGATGTTTCAGGGTAGTGACCATGTAGGTGATGAGCAACATTTTAAGATCGTGACTGAATCTGGTGGGACATTAAACGGATCAACAAACCGCGACCGCACAAATTATTACCAGACCGTTCCCAGCAACCAGCTCGAAAAAATGCTGTGGCTTGAAGCCGACCGCATGGGTTTTTTACTGGATGCCGTTACACAGAAAAAATTTGAAATTCAGCGCGAAACAGTAAAAAATGAACGCGGACAAAATTATGACAACAGGCCTTACGGACTTGCCGGTGAAATGACCGCAAAAAATCTGTATCCATACGGACATCCATACTCCTGGCTGACCATTGGGTATATCGAGGATCTGAACCGTGTTGATGTAGACGACCTGAAGAACTTTTTCCTGCGCTGGTACGGTCCGAATAACGCAACCCTGACGGTAGGTGGTGATGTAAACCCTGCTGAGGTAATAAAACTGGCTGAAAAATATTTTGGGTCCATACCTGCCGGTCCGGAAGTAAAAAATATGAAGTTGCCGGCTCCTGCATTGGAAAAAGACCGTTACGTGACCCTCGTTGACAATTATGCCAAGCTTCCACAGCTCACCATAACCTACCCTACCGTACCGAGCTATCATCCTGATGAAGCTCCTTTGGCCTGCCTGGCTCAGGTACTGGGGCAGGGAAAAAATTCTGTGTTCTATCAGGAGATCACCAAAGGTCAGAAGGCTTTGAGTGTAAGTGCTTTCAATCGCGGAAGTGAATTGTCAGGTGAATTTTTCGTGAGCATTTCGCCCGTTCCGGGCACTTCACTGTCAGACTCTAAAAAGCTGATCGACGAGGCCATCAAAGTTTTTGAACTTCGGGGTGTAACCGATGAAGATATTGAAAAATTCAGAGGGGGTTTTGAATCGCAGTACATCAACCGGCTGCAAAGTGTAAGCGGAAAAGTTTCTCAGCTTGCTGCTTATCAGACATATACCGGAAATCCCAATATGATTGGACAAGAACTGGCCAGGTATACCAGTGTAAAAAAAGAAGATGTGCTCAGGGTTTATGATCAGTATCTCAAAGGAAAACCGGCGGTAGTTTTAAGTATAGTTACCAAAGAGCAGCCCGAAAATATTGCAGGTGCCGAAAATTACAAGATCAATTCCGATAAATACAAGGCCCCGGACTATGGCTATAAGGGACTTAATTACAACAAGGCCGCAGATTCCTTTGACCGGAACCAGATGCCTGTAAGCGGAATCAACCCGGTGGTAAAAGTTCCTGAATTCTGGATAAAAGATCTAGACAATGGCATAAAAGCAATTGGGACCCGAACCACCGAACTTCCAATTGTAACCTTAACACTGACTATACCCGGAGGTCACCTGTTACAAGCAAGAGACACATCTAAAGTCGGTTTGGCAAAGATGTTTGCTGCCATGATGAATGAAGACACACAAAATTATTCAGCCGAACAAATGCAAGCCGAACTTCAGAAACTGGGTTCCAGTATGTCTGTTTATAGCGGATTTGATGGTATCACCCTGAGGTTGCAATCGCTGACCAGGAATCTGGACAAAAGTTTGAAGCTCTTTGAAGAGCAACTGCTTCGACCCAAATTTACGGAAGAGGCTTTCAGCCGCATTCAGAAACAATCCGTTGAAGGATTTAAGCAGAGAAAATCTCAACCTGCGTCAATTGCCGATGAAGTATTTCCGTTGATAAATTATGGCACAACCATATTTGGTTCCAGCCAAAATGGAACTGAATATACTGTAAAAAATCTGAGTCTGAAAAACGTAGAAGATTATTACAACAACTATATGACTTCAAGAAATGCAAAACTTGTTGTTGTTGGTGATGTTACTGAAAATGACATTTTAGGTAAGCTCGGATTTTTGAGCAAACTGCCGAACAAAGAAGTAAAACTGCCGGCTACTCCTGCTTTCCCAAAAGCTGATAAAACAAAAGTTTATGTCATAGATATTCCAAAAGCCGCCCAGACAGAATTCCGGGTAGGCGCTATAAAAGATCTGAAATACGATGCAACCGGAGAATACTACCGGGCTACACTTGCAAACTACCCCCTGGGTGGCAATTTCAACAGCCGTGTCAATTTGAACCTTCGGGAAGACAAGGGCTGGACCTATGGCGCACGATCCGGCTTTTCTGCTGATAAATACACCGGCTATTTTGCATTTAGTTCCGGTATTCGTGCGGATGTCACTGATAAAGCTCTGACAGAAGTGATGAATGAGATGACAAATTACGCAGCACAGGGCATCACCCAGGAAGAAATTGCATTTATGCAAAGTTCTCTTGGTCAGCGCGATGCTTTGATGTATGAAACAGGAATACAGAAGGCTGGCTTTCTCGACCGTATTCTGGAATATAACCTGCCCGCCAATTTTGTGGATGAACAAAACAAGATTTTGGCAAACATAAAGAAGGCAGACATTGATAAATCAGTAAGGAAATGGATGAATCCGGAAACCATAAATATTTTACTGGTTGGTGACAAGAACAAGATCATGCCCGGGCTGTCAAATCTGGGTTATGACATCATTGAGCTGGATGTTAACGGGAATACCCTTTCGGTTAAATGATTGCTGCATAAAGGATCCGAAGGTTTGTATGGTTATTGTATTTACTCAGATATGGATGCTGAATAGCTGAACTCTTTCCGGACTGGCAAGCGAATTTCTTTCCTCACAAGTCCCTGAGTTAAGAAATTCAATTATCGGAAATGATGAAATAAACAAGCACACCTTGAGAGTATATAATTAATAAAGTTTCATATGTAAATACTTATTGTGAAATGAAAAAGATATTTCGTATTGCCATTTTGATGATGTTTATCTCTATGCCTGTGTTTGGGCAGGATACAGACGCAGGTAACTGGTTTCTGTATTTTGGCAATCAGAAAATAAATGACAAATGGAACTGGCACAATGAGGTGCAGTACAGAAACTACAATTTTGCCGGAGACCTGCAGCAGTTACTTTTAAGAACCGGCTTTGGCTATAATCTTACAGAAAACAACAACAATATCTTGTTGGGCTATGCTTTTATCCGTTCTGAGAACTATATACCTGGTACTGACGAAAAAAATGGCCTTAATGAGAACAGAATTTATCAGCAGTTCATTACCAGACAAAATTTTGGAAGGTTCTTTATCCAGCACAGATACAGGATCGAGGAACGTTTTTTACCGGACGATTTTCAAATGCGTTTTAGGTATTTCTTAAGTCTGAATATTCCGCTTAACAAAAAAGGCATGGTTGATAAAGCTCTTTATCTTTCTGCTTATGATGAAATATTCCTGAATGCTGAAAGTCCGGTTTTTGACCGAAACAGACTTTACGGAGGTTTGGGCTATGTCATCAATAAGAATTTCAGGATAGAAGTCGGTTTTATGGCACAGACCACAGAAAACAGCAACCGGAATCAATTTCAGTTCATCTTGTTTAACAACATCCCTTTTAAAAACAAATAGTTAATATCTATTCTTAAAAAACAAAATGCCCTAAGAACCGCTGTAAAAAATTATAATCATTTTTGTAGCGATCACCATCGGTCATTAAAAATTTCTTTATGACAGAAAACAACAAAATATCCTTTCAATTCATCAGTGAACCAACCGATGTGAATTTCGGGGGAAAAGTGCATGGTGGTATTGTTATGAAATGGATAGACCAGACTGCCTATACCTGCGCAAGGAACTGGGCAGAAACCTATTGCGTAACTGTTTATGTAGGAGGAATCCGGTTTTACAAGCCGATCAGCATAGGCGAGGTGATTAAGATCAATGCCTATGTTATCTATACTGGAAATACAAGTATACACATAGCTGTGGATGTTTATTCCAGAAATTTCGGTCAGAAAGAATTTGAAAAGAAAACCCATTGCGTCATCGTTTTTGTCTCTGTTGACGAAAAAGGAAGTCCCGTAAAAGTGAAAAAGTGGATTCCGGCCAGTGAACACGAAAAACAGCTTGAGGCCTATGCAGTAAAGCTTAATCAAATGAGAGAAAAGATCAGTAAAGAGATGAAACCATTTATCGAAGGAAGATCTGATGAATAAAAATGTGGATTCAACGATTTTAACGGATGAAAAAATATGCCCATTTTGAAACGGAAAGATTGGTCTTACAACCTACAACAGAGGAAGATGCCGGGTTCATACTTGAGCTCCTGAATTCTCCGAAATGGCTCGCATATATTGGTGACAGAAATGTGCATACCGAAGAAGACGCTATCCAATATATAAAGAACAAAATAAGCCCACAACTTGAAAAGCTCGGCTTTTCAAATTATACCCTTATCAGAAAGACTGACGGAGTTAAGATCGGCTCCTGTGGCCTGTATGACCGCGAAGGACTGGAAGGCATAGATATCGGCTTTGCTCTGTTGCCAGCCTATGAAGGCATGGGTTATGGTTTTGAAAGTGCCTCAAAGGTTTTAGAAATTGGCAAAACTGAATTTAACATTGAAATGATCAGTGCCATAACTACCAAGAACAACCTTGCCTCGCAGAGGTTAATTGAAAAACTGGGACTCAGGTATATCCAAACAATACGAATTCCGAATGACGAAGAAGAGTTGCTGCTCTATCGGATCGAATATTGAAAAAATAACTTTTTCAATATTACGATTGACTAGAATGGTATGGAAAAGCTATTTCATGCTCAATTATTGATTTGCCATTTCTGATTGCAGGTTGATTAGGGGTTGTTGTGAAACACTGATAAAGTCACTGCCCGGACGATCTAGAATAACGATCAGGATTACGACCAGGGAAAATGAAATGGCCAGAACAGGAATGGTATATGACCTCCTGGATCCTGCTATCGCTGTTTGGTATCCTACGGTCACCATACTAAAACCGATAAGTAAGTACAGCGTTATCCAGATTGTTGAAGGAATTCTTGTCTGAAGCCCGACAGAGACCCTGAGCGCATTGTAATTAATCACCTCGTTTACAGATTCTATATAAAGCGCTGCAACATCTGAATTCATGTCTTTTCTGGCGTTCTCTACAGCCATTTTCCATAGATCCCTTTGAATAACTGAAGAGCGCTTCATTACTTTTTGAACTTCATCCAATTTATTTGACTGAACTGCGGCAATCCTGATATCTACATATTCTTTCAGCAACTTTTTTGCCACTTTCTGATCTGCTTCCGGCAGAAATTCCGCTCTTGACCAGGCATCCCTGATCACATTGGCTTCTTCCCTGGTAAGTTCCCTTCTTGTATCAAACCGGTTGGTCACAATACCAAAAGTAAAGGCCAAAATAAATGCGAGTAAACCAAGTACGGTGGCCGAAATGGCTGAAGCCGGTGATTCTTTCTCAGCATCCGATTTATTTCTAATGGTGTATCCAATTTTGAAACCCAGATAGATCACTAAAACGATATACAGGCTTGTCAATGCTAAAATAGCCCAAAGAGGAAGATTATCTACATTCATTTTACATAATATTTATGGCCTTAAGGCATTAATTTTTCCTGAAGCGTTTTTTGCGTTTGGGCTGGCCATACCATCCAAACAAAAATAGAAATAAGTGAGGGTATAATTCTGTACATGAGTTTATGAATTTAAAATTCACACCTAAAGATAATCAAACTTTTTTGCAGGACATCAAAACAGCCCTCAGTACCGAGCTTGAAAAAATAAAAAAACACACGACCTTCAGGTTGCTGCTCTGGTCGGCGACCAAGGTATTCATTAATTGATCATGAATTTCACATTGACTTCCGATTCCACCTTTATTTTGCTGAATTCAACATCAAGGGGTTTAAATTCACTTTTGGGAGCAGCTGCATAGCCTCTTACTACCACCTGATCTGCCATGTTTTCATAGGTATTCATGAAATAGGTATCGGTGATATGAATTGCAGAACCAACTTTCTGTCCCAATGGCTTGGTGAGATATTCCGCCTGCTTTTTGGCTTTTGTAATAGCCCTGGACTTTAAAACAAGTTGCAGATTTTCCATTTTCGTATATCTGGTTCTTTCTATTTCAACGTTCGAAATACCAATCTTTTCCATCTCCATCATTACCTTGCCAACAGTTTGGGCATCATAAACCTTTAAAGAATACAATTTGTCTTTCAGTATATCCTGTTGTTTAAACACATATTTTTTGAAATTACTCGAAACATCAGACAAGCTGAGCTGTTCATCGAGTTTTATTCCCATCGATTTGAGCTTATCGGCCATTCTGTTTTCCAGTTCTTCTACGGATATCTTGCCTTTGGTATCTTTTTCAGCAACCAGTATAGACAAGATGATCTCATCAGGAACTACCAGTGTATCCACCCTGGCTGAAGTCTCCAGATAAGGCTGATCAATAAAATTTTTATTTTGCGAATAAGCTGCCAGGGCAAAGATAAACAACATAAAAAGCATGATTTTTTTCATAAGAATTCGTTTTATTTAGACATTGAAATATATACAATAATTTTGCCAAAAACCGGGATACAAACACATTTGCTTTTTTGTTGTGGACAAATTCCTGCAGGCTCTAAAAAAGATCTTCTTTTAGTACCTTATGTTGAATCAGCCAATCTTTAAAATACGGCATCATCAATCTCCTAGTTTGATCGGTTGAACTGATAGCCTATACCGAAGAAGAGTCGTACTTTATCGATACCGTTAACCCAGGACACATCTATATCAACAGGGCCTAAAAACGAATTATAGGAAGCTGTGATCCCCGCAGAAAACAAGGTACTGACCTCATTGTTCAAATACCAATCTCCATCCGGTGAAAAAGCATGCTCTATAAAATCAGAAAAATCGTTATAGCCTACCGAAGCCAGATGAACATGGGGTGACAGGTAGAAATTTTTGCCTGGGGAATACTGTAGTGCTCCTTTCAGCACTACAAACTGGGTAACCGGCAATTCCCCTTCATTCAGACCCGGGAATACCACATCGTCTTTTCTGGGCCTGATAAGATTTCCACCGAGCAGGTAGTTGGCACCATAGCCATATTCAGCAAATGACACGTCATCCTCACCGGGGTCATCCATAAAAATAAAACCGACCTCAGCTCCCCCTGCAGCAACAAAATTCTTACTTAAAGACACCCGCTTTTCAAAGCTCATTCCCAACCTGGTAAAACCATTCGTCTGGCCGGATACATCATTGGTTGTTTGTTCAACAAAAGACGCCTCCGCTTCATGGTACAGCGATCTTGCCAGCCGGGCCTGAAAGAAAGTGCCCCGGGTGGCATATCGAACCTGATTCATTGAGCTGTAATTGTAATGTCCGTATAATTCCAGATTTTTAAAACGGTAATCACGCAGGTCCAGCGCATTGTTATCGATCTCGGGATTTTTCTTTGGTTCGGCAGTGGTGTATTCATAAGAAATACCAAATCCGGCGAAATCTTTAAGCGAATTGAAATTTTTGTTTATCTGGCTGTCAAACAGGTAATAATCATAGTTCAGATCTTCCAGGCTCTCACCTTCCAGGTAGGCCTCCTGCACGAGAAACTGACCATAAGCCTCAGACCTGATCCAGTATTTGTAAGCCTTTCCAAAGTTTTTCTGGTACTGGAACCTGTATCGCGGCTGTTTGGCTATATCCAGAGTTATCTGCATCCGGGATGCACTCCCGATAACATTTCTTCCGATATAATTTACGAGTATCCCGATATCTCTGTAATCATCATAGTGTATCGATCCGTGTATTTTGTTTTTTGTTTTTTCAACCCCGTTAAATTGCAGTCCGAAAGTTTCTTCATCCTGAAAAGTATTGTAGGTGATCTGATCAAAAATATTGGTTCCCATGGCTCTTGAGAGCGCGTTGACCAATTCGTCGGCCTTGTACTTTTTATATGGCTGAAGGTCCATTCTTGCTTTTGTCAAACCCCTGTTGTCTCTGCTTATCCCCTTATAGGCAATCGAATCAATGGTAATCTCACTTGCATCCCGGGGAATTTTATGTACCCTTTGCGGATACTTTTTAAGCTGTTCTGCAAGTTCCACTAAATTCACCTTACAGACATTTAATTCGATCTTGCCCTGCTCATAGATCTTCCTGGCCTTAGTGAGATCCGATGAAGTATAGGTTATATGCGGCACATGATCAACAAGAATATCACAGATCTCCTTGTTCCCTTCATTTTTTAAATTGCTTGCCAGCATACCGGTCTGAATAAGGACTGAAATCATATTATCGAGTTTCTCTTCCGGCTCCATCCCTCCTCCGACATCGCTTCCGATTATAATATCTGCTCCCAGATTCCTGGCAACATCGGTGGGAAAATTATTCAGAACACTTCCGTCGACCAGCATGGTACCCTGGTATTTTACAGGCAGAAAAAGCGTTGGAACTGACAGGCTCGCCCGCATGGCAAAGCCGACAGATCCATGGTCAATGACCACTTCTTTTCCATTGATGATATCTGTTGCCACAGCACGAAAGGGTATGGGCAGTTCGTCGAAGTTGTTGATCGTACAAACAGGATAGGTATACTTTCCAAAAAACTCATTCAGGTTCTGGTCGTTGTATATGGAACCTTTCGGCTTTGGCGCTCCTTTGATAATATCAAAGTCAACGAGATATTGATTGAGCCCGCTTTTTTCTTCATTTCCTACTTTGTCGAGATTAATAGTTCCGCCAAAAATATTCACCCAATCCGCAGTTTTTGCTATCACCGCGATGCTGTCGCCGCTGTAACCCATGGCATAAAAACCGCCGATGATACTCCCCATGCTGGTACCAACAACCAGGTCAGGTACTATACCCAGGGAATCGAGTAACTGAAGCGTGGCAATATGCGCCATTCCTTTAGCTCCGCCCCCGCTGAGCACGAGGGCAACTTTTGGTTTTTCGTCCTGACTGTGAACCTGCTGAGACCAGAGTGCCAGAAAACATAACAACAAAGTGAGCAGATACTTCATCATGTAAGCGTTGATCAGATAAAACAAAGTTACTCAAATAACAGTAACTACATTTCTGTTTGCATCGTTAAAAATTAATTCCTAAATGGTTTATCGAGTGTATGCTCATACGCCAAAATCTGAATAAATATCATTGTTTTTTGACTCTTTTTGATCATTAAAAACCGCCTGTGGCTTTGGTCTCGATTGCGTAAAGCCGTATTTTTGAATACGGAAACACAAAAATAAACCTGTACGCTGAAATGAATTTTTTCAGGTTGAACTGAGGGTTAAAACCCTGATTTTGTGTACGAGAATAAAATATCAAAAAACAAAAAACAGACGAATAATATGAAATACGGGCATTTTGACGACAAGAACCGGGAATATGTAATAACCAATCCGAGAACACCCTGGCCCTGGATCAATTATCTGGGCAACGAGGATTTCTTCTCGCTTATTTCAAATTCAGCAGGAGGATATACTTTTTACAAAGATGCCAAATTTCGCCGCCTGACACGTTACAGATATAACAATGTTCCCATGGACAACGGAGGGAAATATTTTTATATCAAGGATGGCGACACAACCTGGTCGCCCGGATGGAAACCCTGCAAAACCGAGCTCGATCTGTACGAATGCAGACATGGCATGAACTATACCACTAT
>JBFYPZ010000003.1:0-39892 GCA_041303035.1 Flavobacteriaceae bacterium | reverse complement strand
TCACTTTTCGCTGCAGTTGAAAGGAGCCCATTTCGTCTCCCCAGGTCTTTTCATAAGCTTTGAGGACTCGAATGATATCCGACCCGTCATCATCGGCACCTACGAACAACAATTGCTTATAGTCCTGTATTTCGCCGGAGGGTTTTATTACATAACTGTTTGGGTTGCGCTTAACATAATCGATGGCATCATGAAAGTTGGTGAACTCCTGAAATGGGAGCGTTTTGATCTTATGCCGTCTCAGCTCCTGCTGGCCAAATCCCCGTTCAAATTCCAGGTTATCCGTATATTCGGTTCCTCCCAAGACCAATTTACCTGCTTTGCGCAGTTCAGCCGCTATCTTGCCATAACCCGTAAAATCAAAAACGATCACATCAGCCCAATCAATGTGTTTTTTCCAGTCCGGGACCTTGGGAACAAAGCCTTTGCCGATTTCATTCAGGTATTTTTTTTCAATAAATAATTTGACATGATTTCCTTCGTTTTGTACAGCATAAGCAATATCGAGGCTTTCACCCCATTTCGAAACAAACAGAAATTTTCTGTTTTGCGGTGTCTTTTTTTTCAATTGAAAGTAATTAAATATTTATGTTTTTCCCTGTTGAAATTTTCACCAAATGTACTTTACGGATTGCGAAATACAAATAGCATTAACAATTAAAATTTGGTCAAAATACAGACTATTGTGACCATGCCGTAGGCACTCTGTCCCATCTGTGTTTTTCTAATTGAGCCATCAATTGAGGTTCTAACATACCGGCTTCACTGGCAGCAATATTCGCTTTTACGTGTTGCAATTTTCTCATTCCCGGTATAATGGTGCTTATGTTCTGTTCCCCGATAATAAAACGAAGGGCCATCTCGGCCATGCTCATGTTCTCAGGTACCAGGGGTTTTAAGGCATCTGCATGATCGACACTTGCATGCAGATTCTCAGGAACAAAATAGGTATTTCTCCAATCACCTTTCTCCCAGGTAGTCTCTTTGGTCAGCAGCCCTGTCAATGATCCTTCGTCAAAGGGCACCCGTGCAATCACAGCTACATCATGTTTCCTACAAGCCGGAAACAATTCGTCGACGGGATTCTGGTCAAATATATTGTAGATAACCTGCACAGCATCAATGAGTCCGCTTTTAACCGCTTTAACGCCATTCCAGGGTTCCCAGCGGTTTATACTGATCCCTATGGCATGAAAATACCCTTGGGCTTTAAGCTCTGTCATTTTGCGCATCACACGGTCATCTTCAAGCCAGCTATCTTCCCAGGTATGGAACTGCATCAGATCAAATGAATCCAATCCCGCATTTTTCAAACTTTTTTCCACATATGCTTCCATATGTTCAGGTGGGAAGCAATCGGATGAGGTAAATTCCCTCCTGCTGGGCCATTTAAAATTTTTTGGCGGCATTTTTGTGGCCGTGAACAGTTTTTTATCCGGATTATTCCGCACCAGGTCTCCTAAAAGTCCTTCACTCTTTCCACTGCCATATCCCCAGGCTGTATCATAAAAATTACAGCCGAGATCCACCGCAACCTGCAATGACTGGCCAGACTCATCGTCTTTCGAACCCGTCCAACCCGCCATACCCCACATGCCGTAACCTATCTCACTGACCTGCCAGTTTGTCCGCCCAAATCTCCTGTATTTCATATTACACTTATTTAATTTGAAGTAAAGATAAACACCATTACAATAATAAAGATAAACTTAAATTGAAGAATTTCAAAAACGTAAATTCATTGGTTGAAGCAAAGGATAAATGGCCATAAAAAACAAGCCGATATCAACCTCAAAAAAAATGAAGTCCAGTCACCCATTTTCCTGATATTTGGTCAGAAAACTCCTAACCCCTAAGTTTTGCAATGCTATCCTCCAACAACTTAATTTTAGTCAGTGCATCCGACTCTTTTTTGCGTTCCACCGCAACCACCTGTTCGGGAGCTCCCGCAACAAACTTCTCATTGCTCAGTTTATTTTGCACCGAATGCAAAAAGCCCAGGGTGTATTTGAGCTCATTCTGCAGTTTTTCGATCTCCTCACCGATATTGAGATAACCCTGAAGGGGTATAAAATATTCATTTCCTTTCACCCTGAATGAAACAGCCCCTTCCGGTTTCTCCTGGATATACTGTACCCTTTCAAGGTTTGTAAGCCGCATGATGATCCCGTCGAAATAGTTGTTCGTGTTATCGGCATTCATCACCAAAACTTGCAGCTGCTCTTTTTGAGGAACATTTTTCTCTTTTCTGATATTTCTTATACCGCTGATCACTTCTGCGGCAAAATCAAATTCTTCAACAAGCTGAAGTTTTATTTCAACAGGTTCAGGCCAGGGAGAAATGATCAGGGCTTTATCCTCGGCTCTCGGACTTATATCCTGCCAGATCTCTTCGGTAATAAAGGGCATAAATGGATGCAGTATCTTTAAGATCTGTTCAAAGTTGGCTTGGGTTTCAGAAAATGTTTTCTGATCAATGGGTTTCTGGTAATCCGGTTTTACCATTTCCAAATACCAGGAACTGAAATCATCCCAGATGAACTTGTAGGTCATCATCAGCGCTTCTGATATCCTGTAATCCGCATAGGCCTTTTCCAGATTGGCCAGCACAAGCGACAATTTGGCCTGAAACCAGTCATTCGCCTTCCTGGCATGTTCAGGCTGTTCCATCTTTTCATCAACCTGCCAGCCTTTTATCAGCCTGAAGGCATTCCAGATCTTATTGGAGAAATTCCTTCCCTGTTCACACAACTCCTCATCAAAAGGCAGGTCGTTACCTGCAGGAGAGGTGAGCAACATACCAACCCGAACCCCGTCCGCTCCGTATTTTTCGATCAGGTCGATGGGATCCGGGGAATTTCCAAGAGACTTGGACATCTTTCTCCCCAGTTTATCCCTAACAATACCTGTTAAATATACCTTGGAAAAAGGTTTTTCCCCGCGGTACTCATAACCGGCAATGATCATTCGTGCAACCCAGAAGAAGAGTATCTCGGGTGCTGTTACCAAATCCTGGGTAGGGTAGTAATATTTAATCTCTTCGTTATCCGGATTTCTGATTCCGTCAAAAACGGAAATGGGCCACAACCAGGAAGAAAACCAGGTATCCAGGGCATCATTATCCTGCCTCAGGTCTGAGGCCTGTAAATTCTTTCCGGATTTCTGTCTTGCTTTTTCCAGCGCCTCCGCTGCAGTCTTTGCCACCACAAAATCCTCAGTCCCGTCTCCGTAATAATAAGCCGGAATGCGGTGCCCCCACCACAACTGCCGCGATATATTCCAGTCGCGCACATTTTCCATCCAGTGCCTGTAGGTGTTTTTAAATTTGGGCGGAACCAGCAATACCTCATCTTCCATGACAGCCTTGAGGGCAGGTGCCGATAATTCTTTCATCTTTAAAAACCATTGTACCGATATTTTGGGCTCTATCACGGCTCCTGTCCGTTCAGAAGTTCCAACTTTATTGGTATAGTCTTCGATTTTTGCAATACTGTCTCCCTGCTCCAGTTCCTTAACGATCTCCTTTCTTACAACAAAGCGGTCCTTGCCTTTGTAATGCAAACCGTGGTCATTCAAGGTGGCATCGTCATTAAAAATATCGATGACCTCAAGGTGGTGCTTTTCTCCGATCACCTTGTCATTGGGGTCATGAGCCGGTGTTATCTTTAAACAACCTGTTCCGAATTCCTTGTCAACGTATTCATCGGCAATAACCGGAATCAGCCTGTTGGCGATCGGCACCATAACCCTTTTCCCAATAAAGCGGGTAAAGCGCTCATCCTCCGGATGCACACAAACCGCCGTATCACCCAAAATGGTCTCAGGTCTGGTTGTAGCCAGGGTTAAAAATTCATTTGAACCCTCCAGTTTATATTTCAGATAATACAGTTTGCCCTGTTTTTCGGTATAGATAACTTCTTCATCGGATACGGTGGTTTTCGCTTCCGGGTCCCAGTTTACCATTCTGTAACCTCTGTAAATATATCCCTTCTCGAAAAGATCAATGAAGACGTCCTCCACAGACTCAGACATATCGTCATCCATCGTAAACTTTGTTCTTTTCCAGTCGCAGGAAGCTCCCAGTTTTTTCAATTGCTCCAGGATAATCCCACCGTGTTTATGTGTCCAGTCCCAGGCATGCTCCAAAAATGCTTCCCGGGTAAGCTGACTTTTTTCTATTCCTTCCTGCTTTAATTTGGCAACAACCTTCGCCTCGGTTGCAATGGAGGCATGGTCGGTGCCGGGTACCCAGCAGGCATTAAAACCTTTCATTCTCGCCCGCCTGATCAATACATCCTGAATGGTATTGTTCAGCATATGACCCATATGTAAAACACCGGTCACATTGGGTGGCGGTATGACTATTGTATAGGCCTTTCTCTGGTCGGGTTTCGAATAAAAATAACCCTGGTCAAGCCAGTAAGAATACCATTTGTCTTCTACTTCTTTGGGATCGTATTTTGCCGAAATCTGCATATGCTAATTTTTTGTGAAAATGAAGGCAAAATTACAATTTTAAGCAATAATTCGGGTTTTATTTAGTTAGTATTTTGTTTTAATTGTACCTTTGAATGTTAATTTTAATTTATATGAAAAAGCTATTATTTATTTTGTTTATCCTCCTGACCGGAGCAGCAGGTTATTCGCAAACCAAGGAGGAAATAAGGAAGGATTTTACCGGGCCTGATTTCAAATTTGATTCGGAAGTTATTGATTACGGTGATGTTGCGAAAGGCAGTGATGGTTCAAGAGTTTTTAAATTCAAGAACGTTGGAAAAGCGCCTTTGATTATCGGCAATATCAAATCGAGTTGTGGTTGTACCGTTCCCGAAAAACCGGAAAAACCGATCATGCCGGGTGAAACTGCCGAAATTAAAGTTAAATATGATACCAACCGTTCCGGGCCTTTTTCAAAATCGATAACCATTGCGTCGAACGCTTTTGAAGAATCAAAGACTTTGACAATCAAGGGAAGGGTACTGGAATAAGTATCGTTGTTAGGTGACTAAATAAAAAAAAGCCCGAGGGCTTTTTTTTATTTAAAGCAAATCCTTTAAGACAAAATTGCACCGGAAATGCCTGCCATTCCTGTCGACCAGCAGGTTAATTTTTTGTCCTTCCTTTTTCGACAGCATCAGGATAATCTCGGGTATCTTCTTTTCATAAGCCGGTTTACCGTTAATCTCAATAATGATATCCCCCACTTCGAGTCCGGCCTTAAGTGCAGGTGAATCAGGTCTTAAAAAATCAATTCTATAGGTAGGTTTGTAAGCCAGGTTAAAGGAATAGACAACTTCTGAAAAAGTATTGTAAGCACCCGTATTTTCGGAATTCACAAAATTACCCTTGCTTTCTTTTACCAGTATATCCCCGCCATAAGCAAGTTCTATCCCGCTTTTGTTGTATAAGAACGGATCATCTATACTATTACCGGATTTCTTTAAGGTAATTTTTTTACCTTCATAATCAAATACCACTTTAAATCTTCTCAGAATTTCAGCTCCCAGCGTGCCGTTTCTGCCACCAACCTTCATTGCATTGACCACAGACGATGAATCAGGAAATGCCACTGTAGGATTCGCTATAACAAAATTCCCAAGCCGCAATTCCTTGATTCGGCTTCTCCTGCCGTAAATATCTCCGCTCAGTCCTTTTCCCAAATAATCTTTGAAATAATTTTCCGGAACCTGTATATTTTTTTCCTTGTTCTCGAACAGCCATAAGGCATCCCCTCCACCCGAATCTATCAAAAGTTTAACCTCGCTTACCTTGTTGTTGTGATCATTGATGGCTAAATTTATATAGGGTTTATTTCCCCTGAATTCAAGCGGAAAGACCTCACAGTCCTTGCATTTTTTATAGAGATAGGCTTCGTTTTTGTGAAATGTCAGTTTTTTTGACTGGTAATCTATCTCAACCACAAAATCCCTTAAAAGATCTCCGCCAATGATACCATTGACATTTTCACCAAGTTTCGAGGAAAGATCATAGGTGTCATCCAGCAAAACATAGAGGGCGTGGTGGAAATTCTGAACCTTACCAATCCGGCAGCGGTTTCCGGAAGATCTGATCGCTGAAAGGGGTTCACCTTCTCCCAAGCCGTTTATTTTAATGTGTTCAATCTCTTTAAGCTCGAGCGAATCGCTCAGTTTCAAATTAAAGAGTATCGTTTTATCGACGCCGCTGTCCAGTAAAAAAGAAAGTGGTTTTCCATTGATCTCAACCGGAATGACAACCATATTGTTGATGAGCCTGAAAGACATGGTATAACTGTCATTTTTCGGCGGGAGATGAAAAAGATCCTGTGCTCGCAGAGAAAAATGAAGAGAAAGTACGGTAAACCAAATAAAAATTATGAATTTCACGGCATTCACATTTTAAGGTTGATTGAATGTACGTAAAAAAAACGACAATTTTACAATTTTAGTAAAAGTCGATTGAAGTTTAAGAAAAAATTAAGAATTGAGGCCTTTGTTAACTATTTCTTTATCAGCTCGTTTATCTTGGCAATCGTATATGGTAACATCTCCTTGGCCACCGTATACATAATAAAATATTTTCTTGTGGACCTGCTGGCCAATAGCAGTGCACTCAGAATTCCTTCGACTCCGAGTTTCAAATTGGCACGGGCATTTATATCCTTTGCGAAGCTCAAAGGATGGGTAAAGGGATTGTTTCTGTTTGTGTGTATGATGGAGCTTGCAATTTTGTAAACCGGATTGGCTTTAAAACTGTATTCCTGTTCGCTGATCTCTCTTCTTAATCTTTGTTTTTCGAGCAGCAAGCCCTCATAGCTGGTTATATTTCTCTTTTCCAAACCTTCCAAAACTTAAAATTTAATAGTTGTCTTCTGTTTTGTTTTCGTATACTTCATAGTCTTCCTCCTCTGCTCCTTTCATTTCCTTATCAGCCATAAATATGATTTTTACAATTTTATCCTTCACATTTTTATCTACGGTATTTCTGAAGAAGTAGTAGTACAAGACAAAAAGGAGAACATAAATAAGTCCGACAACAAGAAAACCAAGTGCCTGATTTTCAAACAAACTGCCGAGATAAAAAGCGAGGGCAAAATTGAACATGATCAGGATAATCAAACCCATGCCCAACAGTAAAAAAGAACTTATCAGCCCCGCAGCGACATTTGCCAGGGCGCTGATAAGCTCCAGCTTGATCAGTTGTATTCTGTTATCAATATACTTTCTTAAAAGATCTATCATTGCTGTGATGCGAAAGTTTAAACCGTTTTAGCCTTTGAATCTACTTCTTTGGCCTGTTTTTTAAGTTCTTCCATTTTTGTGGCCAGTTCTTTTTCCAGATCCTTCACTTTTGAAGATACATGTGCATATTTATCTTTGATAGTACCCTTTACATCATAAAATTTTTCTTTGAAGTCATCAACTGTATCTGCTTCCAGCTCGCTGATCTTCTTTGAAATCTTATGGTATTTCTCTTCCAAATCCGCTTTTAACTCACCGGATTTTTTAGCAATTTTCTTTCTGGTATCCTTACCTGAAGATGGTGCGGTTAAGATACCGACGATTGCTCCTGCTGCAGCACCAACTAAAAGGCCTGCTAAAAAATTTGTTTCCTTTGACATATGATTGGTTTTTGATATGGTTTAATACGTAAATATACGCCAAAGTTGAGATAAATCATAGCGAAATCCATAAAAATAATATTTATATCCACCGAATAAATTTATTTTCGCAACTTTGCAGTACTTAAATAAATGCCATGCCATCCATTTCAAAAAAGGGCAAAAATATGCCCGAATCACCCATAAGAAAATTAGTTCCTTATGCCGAACAAGCTAAAAAGAAAGGGCTGAAAGTGTATCATCTGAATATAGGCCAGCCGGATATCAGAACTCCTCAGGTAGCTTTGGATGCTGTAAAAAATGCGAAAATTGAAGTTTTGGAATACGCACGTAGTGAAGGTTCTGAAACCTACCGTCAAAAACTGGCTGCCTATTACAAAAAACATGAAATAGACATCACTTCAAATGATATCGTAGTAACTACAGGCGGCTCTGAAGCCCTCTTGTTTGCCCTGGGAAGCATCGCCGATTTTGGTGATGAAGTGATCATACCAGAACCCTTTTATGCAAATTACAATGGTTTTACCACCGCCAGCGGAATCACCGTGGTACCCATTATATCTTCCATTGACAGCGATTTTGCCCTGCCTCCGATCGGGGAATTTGAAAAAAAGATCACAGCCAGGACCAAAGCGATCCTGATTTGTAACCCCGGAAATCCAACCGGTTATCTTTATTCAGAAAAGGAGATAGAACAGTTAAAAGCCCTCGTGCTGAAACATGATATCTTTCTGATCTCCGATGAGGTTTACCGCGAGTTTGTTTACGAAGGTTTGAAGCACAATTCGGTTATGAGCGTCAAAGGCCTCGAACAGCATGCCATTATGATCGACTCTGTATCAAAACGCTATAGCATGTGCGGAGCGCGAATTGGTTGTATCGTTTCTAAAAACAAAGAATTGATTCAGACTGCCCTGAAATTTGCCCAGGCCCGTCTCAGCCCACCTACCTTTGCATTGATCGCAAGTGAAGCTGCACTGGAAACACCGGACAGTTATTTCAAAGAGGTGAATGCAGAATATTTTCTTCGCAGAAACACCCTGATCGAAGAGCTCAGCAAGATACCCGACGTGAAGGTTTCCGTGCCTAAAGGTGCCTTCTACTGTATAGCAGAACTGCCCGTAAAGGATGCCGATCATTTTGCACAGTGGTTGCTGGAAAGTTTCAGCGACCAGGGAGAAACCGTGATGGTTGCCCCGGCCAGTGGTTTTTATTCGACCCCGGGCTCAGGAAAAAACCAGATCAGAATTGCCTATGTATTGAATGTAAATAGTTTAAAACGATCTGTAGCCTTGCTAAAAAAGGCACTGGAGCAATACCCGGCTTGAAAACCGAAAAAAACATATCGCTTAAACCCTACAACACTTTTGGCATTGACGTGAAATCAGACCGCTTCACAGAGGTCGATAATGTAAAGTCAGTTCGGGAATTTATTCAGGTCCACACAGATTTTCATATACTGGGTGGTGGCAGCAATATTCTGCTGATCCGTGACCTGGAAAAACCGGTCCTGAAAATCAGCACCAAAGGAATCTCTGTGCTCGATGAACATTCAGATGAGCATTTCGTTTTCGTACAGGTTCAGGCCGGAGAAAACTGGCACGATTTTGTAAGCTGGTGTTTAAAAAATAATTTTGGCGGCCTCGAAAACCTTTCGCTGATACCGGGCAATGTGGGTACTTCCCCCATGCAGAACATAGGTGCATACGGCGTGGAATTAAAGGATGTGTTTCACTCATTAAACGCCCTGGAGATCGCTACGGGCATCATCCGGACATTTGATAAAGAGGCCTGTGCCTTTGGTTACCGGGACTCATTTTTTAAACAGGAGGGAAAGAACAGATTTATTATTCTCGACGTGACCTTCCGGCTTACACGTAAAGACCATATCATAAAAATGAATTACGGGGCTATCAAAGAGGAACTCGCCAGAAAAGCGATCAGTAATCCGGGCATAAAGGATGTTTCCGAGGCTGTAATTGCCATACGAAAAAGCAAACTGCCTGATCCGAAAGAAATCGGAAACAGCGGGAGCTTTTTCAAAAATCCGGTCGTCAGCACAGCTCATTTTGAATCGCTCAAGGCTGTTTATCCGGACATTCCGAATTTTCCTGTGTCTGAGGACCTGACAAAAGTTCCCGCCGGCTGGCTGATCGAGCAATGCGGATTCAAGGGTAAAAGAGTCGGCGATGCGGGTGTGCACAAAAACCAGGCCCTCGTGCTGGTCAACTACGGAAATGCCAGCGGAAAAGAAATTTATGATCTGGCAGTAACCATACAAAATACCGTGCAGGAAAAGTTTGGAATAGCCCTCGAAATGGAAGTGAACATTCTTGAATAAAGATGCGCTGCAATCAAAATCCGTTTTCTGATCCGGGATCAGTTAATGGACTATTTTATTCGGGTTGTAATCCGGCTTATCCGGGTTGTAATCCGGGTACAGCAAATATTTTTCCCGTATTTTCTTAAAGTTTTCTATTCCTGTTCGCCAGGATTCCCTGATCTCAGACGCATTTAAGCCCGACTCCATCTGTTGTTGTAACAATTGGGTGCCGGCATGGATCGTAAAGGAATTTCCAAAGAATTTCTTATCAACAGGCGTTTTATGGTACGCATCGAGCAGCCAGTCCAGGTTGATATGATCCAACCTTTTGATCTTGCTCAGATCAACACCATAACAAAGTTCGCCATTGAACTTGGGATTTTTCGATCCGAAATTCGGCCGGGGCGTATATGAAAAATGGGTATGCGGAAAAAAAGGTGCACCGTAGCGCTGAAACTGGAAATCTGTTCCCCTTCCCGCATTGATGGTGGTTCCTTCAAAAAAACCCAGGCTGGGATACAAATTGATCGCGCTGTCATTGGGTAAATTTGGGGAAGGCCTTACCGGGAGTGAGAATTCGGTCATACGGTCGTAGTTGAGGAGCTTCAAAACCATGAGTTTGCATTGCAGCCCGTTCTCAAGCCACCCCTCACCGTTGATCATCTGTGCGTATTCACCTATGGTCATGCCGTAAACCAGCGGTATCGGGTGCATGCCTACAAAGGATTTGTGCGCAATTTCCAATGTCGGTCCGTCAATATAATGTCCGTTCGGATTGGGTCTGTCGAGAACAATGAGTTCAATGCCTTTTTCAGCACAAGCCTCCATGACCAGTGCCAGGGTAGAAATATAGGTATAAAACCTGACCCCTACATCCTGTATGTCAAAAACCACCAGATCCAGGGAGTCCAGTGATTCCTGTGCAGGTTTTCTGTTATTTCCGTAAAGTGAGATCAGGGGAATCCCTGTTTTTTTGTCTATATCGTTCTCAACCGTTTCTCCGGCATCTGCCTCTCCCCTGAAGCCGTGTTCAGGTGCAAAAACTTTTAGTACCTGTACCTTATGTTGCAGCAAAGAGTCTATTAAATGGACAAAAGCACCTTTTTCTTTGTAGACTAAACTGGTCTGATTGGCTACAACTCCTATTTTTTTTCCCTGAAGATAGGGGTAAAGTTCGGTCATCCTGTTCGCGGCAACCACCACCTGCTTCTGCTCCTCATAGTGCGTTCTCGTACCCGATTCAGTTTGGGTAGTTTGCTTTCTGGTGGAACTGCAACTTTGAAGGAATAAAAAACAGGATAGGCACAGTAAAATTAAATATGTACTTTTGATTTTCATTTTGAAGTATCATCAATTGAATTACGAGTTATTTATTGCCAAACGGATCATCAGCGCAAAGCAACACAAAAATAGTGTTTCTTCTCCTATTATTAAAATTTCCATACTGGCAATTGCCATAGGGATGATCGTGATGCTTTTTTCAATTGCCACCGGCACCGGACTCCAAAAGAAGATCAAGGAAAAAATATCGGGCTTTAACGGCGATGTGCAGATCATGACCTATGATGCCAACAATTCCAAGATCACTCTCAATCCGGTATCCCTGCACCAAAATTTTTATCCGGATTTCAATGAGGTTCCCAATGTAAAAAAAGTACAGGCCTATGCAACCCTGGCAGGCATCATCCGGACTTCAGAAAATTTTGAGGGTGTAATCCTGAAGGGAGTCAATGCCGATTATGACTGGACTTTTTTTAAGGACTACCTGGTAACAGGAAAGATTCCTGACCTGAAGGGTGAAATTTCAAACGAGATCCTGATCTCCGGCATTACATCCAAAAGACTAAAATTGAAAACAGGGGACTCCTTTTATATGTTCTTCGTAAAAGATGATCCCAACAAAGCGCCCAATGCCAGGAAATTTGTTGTTTCAGGCATCTTCGACAGCGGTTTTCAGGAAATTGATGAAGGCTTTATCGTGGGAGACATGAGGCATATCCAAAAAATCAATAAATGGGAGGCTGATCAGGTGGGTGGTTTTGAAGTTTTGCTGCATGATTTCGATCAGTTGAAACAATCAGGTAATGATATTTATGATAACATCGACCCAAAACTAAACGCTTTTACCATAGCAGAAAAATATCCCGCTATTTTTGAATGGCTGGATCTGTTTGATGTCAATATTGCTGTGATCATCGGGATCATGATACTGGTAGCCGGTATCAACATGATCACTGCCCTGCTGGTTCTCATCCTCGAAAGAGCGCCTATGGTGGGTGTGTTAAAAGCTCTGGGAAACAACAACTGGAGCATACAAAAGATCTTTCTTTACAATGCCGCTTACCTCATTGGTATTGGATTATTTTGGGGAAACCTGATCGGTCTCGGCCTGCTCTTTCTACAGAAAAAATTTGGTATCATCACCCTGAATCCGGAAAACTACTACGTGACCCAGGCACCCGTGCACCTCAACCTGTACCATATCCTGTTGTTGAATATAGGCACCCTCCTGCTTTGCATGATCATGTTGCTCATTCCTTCGTATATTGTAAGTAAAATAAGTCCGGTGAAAGCCATAAAATTTAATTAAATTTGCACAAAACTATAAAATTCATAAAACGTTAAACATATGAGCATGAAATACGATATGATCATTATTGGTAGCGGACCGGGAGGTTATGTAACTGCCATCAGGGCTTCACAACTTGGTTTTAAAGTAGCTATAGTAGAAAATGAAAATTTGGGCGGCATTTGCCTGAACTGGGGCTGTATACCAACAAAAGCCCTGCTTAAGAGTGCTCAGGTCTATGAATATCTGAAACATGTTGATGAATATGGATTAAAGGCAAAGGAAATCGACAAGGATTTTACGGCAGTTGTTAAAAGAAGCCGGAATGTTGCTGACGGAATGAGCAAAGGAGTTCAGTTTCTTATGAAAAAAAACAATATCGAGGTGATCAACGGATTCGGCAAAGTCAAAGCTGGGAAAAAAGTTGTGGTTACCGATGCGGATAAAAAAGAAACCGAATATACAGCAGACCATATTATTATTGCTACCGGTGCAAGAGCAAAGGAATTGCCATTTTTACCCATCGACGGAAAAAAAATTATTGGATACAGACAGGCCATGACCCTTGCGGAACAACCTAAAAAAATGATCATCGTCGGTTCAGGGGCCATTGGGGTTGAGTTTGCTTATTTCTACAACGCCATGGGTACAGAGGTAACCATCGTGGAATTCCTGCCCAACCTGGTTCCGCTTGAAGACGAGGAAATATCAAAGCAGTTTGAAAGATCTTTTAAAAAGTCAGGCATTCATGTAATGACCAACTCCAGTGTGACCAAAGTGGACACCTCAGGAAAAGGTGTGATCGCCACAGTAAAAACAAAAACAGGTGAAGAAACCCTGGAGGCAGATATTGTGCTTTCTGCAGTAGGAATTAAATCCAATATCGAGAACATAGGCCTGGAGGATGTGGGCATTGCAGTGGACAGGGACAAGATCCTGGTGAATGAGTACTACCAGACTAATATACCCGGATATTACGCCATCGGTGATGTTGTACCCGGACCGGCGCTTGCACATGTTGCCTCAGCGGAAGGGATCACCTGTGTAGAGAAGATCGCAGGCTTGCACACAGAACCTGTAGATTACGGAAATATCCCGGGCTGTACCTATGCGAGTCCCGAAATCGCCAGCGTGGGTTTAACAGAGGCTCAGGCAAAAGAAAAAGGTTACGACATAAAAGTGGGCAAATTTCCATTTTCTGCTTCAGGAAAAGCCAAAGCCGCCGGTAATCCGGATGGTTTTGTAAAAGTAATTTTTGATGCAAAATACGGAGAATGGCTCGGCTGCCACATGATCGGTGCAGGTGTAACGGATATGATCGCCGAGGCAGTGGTTGCCCGAAAACTTGAAACTACCGGACATGATATACTCAAAGCCATCCATCCGCACCCAACCATGAGCGAAGCAGTTATGGAAGCTGTAGCTGCCGCTTACGGAGAAGTGATCCACCTGTAATCAAGCAAAAAAGGGGCTTTTTTTTCTTTCTTAAAAAAGGCCCCTGCTTAACAAAATCGCACCTTTTTATTCAAAATTTTATCAGACTCACTGTAGCCGGAGCGTTTTCTTTTTGTAAATTTGAAAAAATAAAATTATTCCCATGACTAAAATAACACTAAAAGGAAATCCTATTAAAACAAGTGGAGAATTGCCACAGATAGGAAAAAAAGCCCCGGGCTTTAAACTAGTTAAAAACGACCTTTCCATTGCCAAACTAAAAGATTTTAAAGGTTCCAAGCTGCTGCTGAATATCACGCCCAGTTTGGATACAGGAGTTTGCGCAGCCTCACTCAGAAAATTTAACGAAGCTGCAGCAAAAGTTGAAAATGTTACGATTATCAACATTTCAAGAGATCTCCCTTTTGCTCAAGCCAGATTTTGCGGGGCCGAGGGCATAGACAAAGCCATTACCTTATCCGATTTCAATACCGGTAAGTTCGGCAAAAAATACGGTGTTACCATCAAAACAGGGCCACTGGCCGGACTTCACTCCAGAGCCGTTGTGGTAATCGATGAAAAAGGCAAAGTGGTCTATACAGAACAGGTGCCTGAAATTACCCAGGAACCCAACTATGAGGCTGCCCTGGAAGCACTGAAATAAATCGTTCATGAAGCGATCCGGCGAGAGTTTTTTTATCAACAGGCTAAGAAGTGTAAAGTATGCGTTTAAAGGCGCCGTTCTGTTAATTAAAACGGAAGGCAGCATACAGATACAAAGTACCATTGCCGTTTTGGTAACCCTCGCCGGATTCTTTTTTGGCCTCTCCTCCTACGAATGGATGGCCCAGTTTTTAGCCATGGGTCTGGTACTTGTTGCCGAATCACTTAACACGGCTATTGAAAAGATTTCTGATTTTATTCATCCGGATTACAACGAAAAAATTGGTATTATCAAGGATGTATCGGCAGGTGCAGCTTTTTTTTCGGCAGTTGTTGCACTCGTGATCGGGATGCTTATTTACCTACCCAAAATTTACGCCCTGTTTTAGTTTTTTTCTGTCCGAAGCCGTGATTTTGTTTACTTTGAAACAAAATAATTTACGTATTTTTGTGCCTTATGGCAAAGACCAAAAAGAATAGTGCAGCATCTGAGCAAACCGGCAGTAAGAAAGGGAATTTCCTGTCATTTTTTAAAAGCCCGGAATTTCATCTGGCTTTAGGCGTTTTTGTTTTTTCCTCTTCTATTTTTCTACTGGTATCTTTTTATTCCTTTTTCAATAACTGGAAAAAGGACCAAAGCCAGCTTGCCGATTTCGCAGACAAAACGGTTGAGGTAGAAAATACCCTGGGAAAAGCAGGCGCAGGTCTCAGCCACTTCTTTGTTTATGATGGCTTTGGTATCGCAACCTTTATTTTTCCGCTCCTGCTCTTCCTGACCGGCTTAAATATTATACTCAATATCCCTGTCAGGCAATTAAAAAAATACTGGATCCACGGCATCCTTGCCATGATCTGGTTGTCATGGACTCTGGCTTTCTTCATACCGCAAAAAACGATTTTTGCCGGTACCATCGGTTATGAGGTCAATGATTTTGCGCAGATCTATCTGGGAAAACCGGGTGTGTTCCTCATGCTCTTCTTCGCGCTTCTGCTGTTCTTAATTCTCTACTTTCAGCTTAGCCCGCAAAAGGTAAAAAACCTCCTTCCCAAGAAAAAAGAAGGACAGTCATCCGAAATGAATGACATAACGGACGAAGGTTATATTGCCGAGGCCATACACGAAAATACCGATAAGTCACTTGAATTTACCATTACCCAAAACGACCGTGAGAAGGTGAAAAGTTTCTCAAAAACTGAAATTGAAGAAGATGAAGATGAATTTGTACCGGAAATAGTCACAGTAAAAAGTGCCATTCCTGAAAATAAAATTTCGTCGGATATAAAGATCGAAGTTGAAAAACCAATATCAGAAGAACAGTTCTTAGACAATCTCTCAAACAAGCTGGTGGAAGAATTTGGTGAATTCGATCCCACCCTCGACCTGCCCAATTACCAGTTTCCATCGCTGGACCTCCTGAATGATTACAACAACGAAAACATCACCATCAATAAAACCGAACTCGAAGAAAACAAGAATACGATTGTTGACACCCTGAGCAATTACAAAATAGGTATCGACAGTATCAAGGCTACCATCGGCCCGACGGTTACGCTCTATGAGATCGTTCCCAATGCAGGTATACGGATCTCCAAGATCAAGAACCTGGAAGACGATATCGCCCTGTCACTTTCTGCTTTGGGTATCCGAATCATTGCCCCTATGCCTGGGAAAGGTACCATCGGAATAGAGGTTCCCAATAAAAACCCCTCGGTTGTTTCAATGAAATCGGTGCTATCATCGCAAAAATTTCAGACTTCAAAAATGGATCTGCCCATCGCTCTGGGCAAAACCATATCCAATGAAACCTATGTGGTCGATCTGGCCAAAATGCCTCATTTGCTCATGGCGGGAGCAACCGGTCAGGGAAAATCTGTTGGTTTGAATGCGGTGCTTACGTCGCTGATCTATAAAAAACACCCCGCCGAAGTAAAATTTGTACTGGTCGATCCGAAAAAAGTGGAGCTTACCCTGTACAATAAGATCGAAAGACATTACCTGGCCAAATTGCCAGATACGGAAGAAGCCATTATCACGGATACAAAAAAAGTGGTCAATACCCTGAACTCTTTGTGTATTGAAATGGACAGCCGCTATGACCTTTTGAAACTGGCCTTTGTCAGAAATATTAAAGAATACAATGAGAAGTTCAAGCTGCGGAAATTAAATCCGGAAAACGGCCACCGGTATTTGCCTTATATCGTGCTTGTTATAGACGAATTTGCCGATCTCATCATGACGGCAGGCAAGGAAATTGAAGCGCCGATCGCACGTCTGGCCCAGCTGGCAAGAGCCATAGGCATACACCTGATCGTAGCAACACAGCGCCCGTCGGTAAATGTGATCACCGGTATCATCAAAGCCAATTTCCCCACCCGAATCGCCTTCAGGGTAACCTCAAAAATTGATTCCCGAACGATCCTGGATTCACAGGGTGCAGATCAACTGATAGGCAAAGGAGATATGCTGATTTCAACAGGCAGTGAACTTACCCGTTTGCAATGCGCCTTTATCGACACCCCTGAAGTTGAAAAGATCACCGCTTTCATCGGGTCGCAAAGGGCTTATCCGAGTGCCTACCTGCTTCCTGAATACTGGGATGATGATGAACTTGGCACCAATCTTGATATCGATATCTCAGAAAGAGACCCGCTTTTCGAAGAAGCTGCCAAACTCGTTGTTATTGCACAACAGGGTTCTGCTTCTCTTTTGCAGAGGAAACTTAAACTGGGCTATAACAGAGCCGGCAGAATTATTGATCAGCTGGAGGCTGCCCAGGTTGTAGGCCCCTTCGAGGGCAGCAAAGCCAGACAAGTGTTGATTACCGATCTGGTCTCCCTGGAACGCTTGCTGGACCATGAAAGAGAGTGAAACTGGCATTAAATTCGGGAATGACCGGGTATGAAAACAGCCAGGCAACGGATCCTTTTGAATTTGTTGTGGGTTATCTGATAAACAAATGAATTAGCCTTTAAGACAATTAAAAAATATAATATGAGAAAATTGACGATTCTGATTGGATTCTTATTGATCGGATACCTGGGTTCAGCCCAGACGGAAGCAGCGGCTAAAGCACTGCTGGACGAAGTGAATAAAACGATGAAGGCCTATAAGAACATTTATATAGACTTTGAATATGCCCTCGATAACAAGGCAGAAAAAGTGCAACAGAAAAATGAGGGCAATGCCACCCTGGAAGGTGATAAATACAGGGTAAATTTATTCGGCACCACCCAGATCTTTGACGGTAAAAAAACCTATACCATCATACCTGAAAACGAGGAGGTCAATATCAGTTTGCTGGATGAAGACAACGACAATTCGTTCACACCATCCAAATTTTATTCTTTTTATCAGAAAGGCTATAAGTTCAGCATGCTCAACGCCAAGGACAATCCCGGTAAAAATATGCAGCTGGTTCAACTCACCCCGATCAAATTGGATACGGAAACTCAGAAAATTGTGATCGGGATCGACTCCAAAACCAAACACATTGCCCATATCACGGAAACCGGGAAAAATGGTACACAAACCAAACTGACAGTCAAAAAGTTCCTGACCAACCAAACCCTTCAACCGGGAACTTTTACCTTCGATACAAAAAAATACAAATCGCTTGGCTACATGATCAATGATTAACATGATAAGTTTGGTCTCCCAAAAATGAGGATCTTAAACAGATACATAATCAAGAGTTTTCTGGCTCCCTTTCTGGCGACATTTCTGGTCATTCTGTTCGTCCTGATCATGCAGGCGCTCTGGCTTCAATTCGATAAGATTGCCGGTAAGGGGATCAGCATCATGATCATTTTTAAATTTCTCGGCTATTTGTCGCTCATGATGGTGCCCACCGCACTGCCGATCGCCATTCTGCTCGCCTCCATCATGACACTGGGGGCACTGGCCGAAAATTATGAGCTGGCCGCCGTGAAATCAGCCGGAATTTCATTGAGACGCTTTATTGTTCCGCTGCTGTTCCTCATGCTAATCCTGAGTATCTTTAATTTTTTGTTCCTCAACTATGTTTTCCCCTACGCTTCCCTGAGATCTCAGAACCTCATCTACAACATGAAAATGAAGGAACCCGGACTGGCTTTGGTTGCAGGAACTTTCAATACCGAGATCCCCGGTTATACCATCAAATTTGATGAAAAATATGGGGAAGATGAGAATCTGCTCAAAAACATACTCATTTATCAGGTAGGTAACAATGAAGTCAACAACAAGGTGATTACTGCGAAAAAGGGTACTATTTTAAATGAGGAAGGCAGCAGGTATTTAACACTGATACTCGAAGATGGTCATTACTTTGAAGACATAGAAAAAAGGAGGGCAACCGTTGATGAAAAAAAAAGAATGCCTTTCAGCAAGGCTGATTTTAAAGATTACACCGTAAATATCGACATATCAAACATTGGAGATTTTGACCCGGATGAAGTTAAATTCAATACGGGCAAGGAAATGCTCAGTCTGGGTCAGTTGAATTTTTATATTGATTCCTTATCCCCGCATTACAGTACGTACATCAAGAGTAAAAGTGACAGATTCTACCTGGTCATGCGAGCCAACACACTCAGCACGGATTCGACCAGCAGGGGCCTGGTTCGCATTGATTCTCTTAGCTTGGATACCATCAGCACCTATGCCAATGCAAAATATGGTAAATTAAATGATTCGCTGATTCCGGATTCCATGAAAATGATTACTGCTAAAAAAATTGCCAGGGATATAGACTCGGCCATGACATACACCGTTTCCGGAGCAAAGCTTAAAAAAGATATACTTGAAAACTTTGATGAAGTACGAAAAACCCAGGTGCTTGACAATGCCATTGTCCTTGCCCAAAGCAATATAGATAACCTGAACGGTTACAAAGACCTGGTAATTGGAAAAGCAAAAATTATCAATTCATACAATACAGAATACCACAAACGCCTGGCCTATTCTGTTGCCTGTCTGGTGCTGTTCTTTATTGGTGCACCCCTGGGCTCGATCATACGAAAAGGGGGCTTTGGGCTACCGATGATCGTAGCGATCATTATTTTTGTGATCTACTTCTTCCTGTCTACCCTGGGCAAGAATATGGCAGAATCTAATAAAATTCCACCTTTTCTCGGAGGATGGCTGGCTACCTTTGTGCTGCTGCCTTTCGGTTTGCTCCTTTTGCGCAGAGCCACCAGAGACAAAGGCATGTTCAATATGGACCTGTTTTTACAGCCCATAACGAACTTTCTGTCGAGGTTTACAAAAAAGAAAAAACTAAAAGCCTAAGGACTTTAAAAAAACAAGATGACAAGTACACAGCAAATAAAGCAAAAACGCTTGCTTAACACCATAGAAGAAGCGATTCAGGACATCAGAAAAGGCAAATTGGTGATCGTTGTTGATGACGAGGACCGCGAAAATGAGGGTGACTTTATTGCTGCTGCCGAAATGGTGACTCCTGAAATGATCAATTTTATGGCCACTTATGGCAGGGGGCTGATCTGCGCTCCTCTCACAGAAAAAAGATGCGAGGAGCTGGGACTGGAATTGATGGTTGGAAAGAATACCGTACTTCACAACACACAATTCACTGTATCTGTTGACCTGATCGGACAAGGCTGCACCACGGGTATTTCTGCACACGACAGGGCCAAAACGGTAAAGGCCCTCACTGCTTCCGAAACCAAACCGGAAGATCTGGGAAGGCCAGGACACATTTTTCCCCTCAAAGCAAAAATTGGCGGGGTATTGAGAAGAACCGGACATACCGAGGCAGCCATTGACCTGGCCAGGCTCGCAGGCCTGAAACCGGCAGGATTGCTGGTGGAAATTTTAAATGACGATGGATCTATGGCGCGGTTGCCGCAATTACTTGACGTGGCAAAAAAATTTGATCTGAAAATAATCTCTATTGAAGAACTGGTAGCCTATCGGATGCTGCACGATTCCCTGATCAATAAAATTGAAGTCTTTAATGTAAATACGCGCTTTGGGAAGTACACCCTGCACGCTTATAAACAGAAAACCAATGACCAGGTCCATATTGCCCTTACCCTGGGGGAATGGAACAGCGGGGAGACCGTGCCGGTACGGGTAAATTCTACCCTGGTAAACAATGACCTCATTGGAACACTCATAGACAACCCCGATGACAAACTGGGGAAAATGTTTGAAGTGATCAAACGTGAAGGCAGAGGAGCCATGGTTTTTATCAACCAGGAGAGCAAAACTTTTGATCTGGTAAACAGGATCAAAGAACTTAAAAAATTCCAGGAAACTGGCGAAGGTGAAATTCAGATACAGAAAATGGATGACAAGGATTTTGGTATTGGGGCACAGATCCTCCACAACCTGAATATTCATAAGCTGCGGTTGATCTCAAATAACCGGTCGGATAAAAAACGTGTCGGTATGATCGGCTATGGATTGGAGATCATAGATCACCTTACTTATTAATTATCCAACAAAATTGATTTTAATCCCCGCTATTTTGTATTTTAGTTCGTGTGAAAAATCTCCGCAAAATATTGTATCCCCTTTCTCTTGTTTATGATGAGATCACAAAAGCCAGAAACAAGGCCTACGATAAAAACATAATTACTAAGCATACCTTCGAAATCCCTGTGATTGGTATCGGTAACCTCAGCATGGGGGGTACAGGCAAAACACCCATGATCGAATACCTGATCCGCATATTGGGTAAAGATTACAGAACCGCCGTTCTGAGCAGGGGTTATAAGAGAAAGAGCAAGGGATTTGTGCTGGCTGATGCAAATTCAACTTTTGAGACACTGGGTGATGAACCCATGCAATACTACAGAAAGTTTGAAAATATTACTGTAGCTGTGGATGCCGACAGGGTAAATGGGATCAAGCGCTTGCTGGAACAGGATCCGGGCCCCGAAGTCATTTTGCTGGATGACGTATTTCAGCACAGAAAAGTACTTCCGGGTTTTACCATATTGCTTACCTCCTATGACAAATTGTATACCGAAGATACTGTCCTGCCGGCAGGAGATCTGAGAGAAAACAGCTCCGGTGCCAAGCGCTCGCAGGTCATACTCGTTACCAAATGCCCTGAAAAATTGTCTGAAACGGAACAATTCGAAATTGCCAAAAAACTGAAGCCCGAACTAAACCAGACGCTTTTCTTTACGACGATCGCCTATGACAATAAAGTCCGGTCGGCATCCGGAACAATACCACTCAGCGAACTCAGGAATTATGAGGTGCTCCTCGTCACGGGAATCGCAAAAACAAAGCCGCTTACCCAATTTTTAGCTCAGAAGGAAATCAAATTTGAACATGTCCGTTTTCCCGACCACCACAATTTCACTGCCGCTGATATTCAGGACATCGGGAAACAATATGACAAAATGCAATCCGAAAAAAAGATCGTTCTGACTACCGAAAAAGATTATGTCAGGTTGTACCCAAGGGTGGGCGAAAATACCTATTTCCTTCCCATAGAAACCGCTTTTATTGCCAATGAAAAAGATTTTAACAAACTCATTTTAGATTATGTACGAAAAAATACAAGAAACAGTTGATTACCTGATAAATAAGGGCTTTAAAAGTCCTGATTTTGGCATCGTTATGGGTACCGGCCTCGGTAATTTATCCACGATCATCAGGGAACAGATCATTATTCCTTATACAGATATACCCAACTTCCCTTTTTCTACGGTTGCCGGTCATTCCGGGAACCTTATTTACGGTTCTATAGGCAACTGCAAGGTGGTGGCCTTGCAGGGCAGGTTTCATTATTATGAAGGCTGGTCTACGGAACAGGCAACTTTCCCGATCAGGGTAATGAAATTTTTAGGTATAGAAAAAGTCATCATTTCAAATGCGGCAGGCGGGGTTAATCCATATTTTAAGGTTGGAGATATCATGCTGATTACTGACCACATCAATCTGATGCCTGATCACCCTTTAAGGGGAAAGAACGAACCCAGGTTCGGACCCAGGTTTGTGGATATGCATGAACCATATAACCCGGCCATGATAGAAAACATGTTCAAAGTAGCCCGGAACCTAAATCTGAATTTACAAAAAGGCGTTTACCTGGCCTTGCAGGGACCCACCTTTGAAACTCCAGCCGAATATAAAATGGTTCATATACTGGGTGCAGATGCTGTTGGAATGAGTACCGTACCGGAAGTGATCGTAGCAAAACATATGAGCATGGACTGTCTGGGTATTTCAGTAATTACCGATTTAGGTATTGAAGGCCATGTTGAGGCCGTTTCTCATGAAGCCGTGCAACTTGCGGCTAAAAGTGTGGAAAAAGATGTTTGTTTGTTGGTTGAAAATTTTATAAAATCCTATTAGCCAATAAATTAAAATAAAAAACATCCGCCAGGCGGATGTTTTCTAAACTTACTAACTCAAAATTAATTATAATGAAAACAAAACTAATGGGGAATTTTGCTATTCCCTATTTTAAATACAATAAACGTGCCATTTTTTACGATTCACGTTAATTTATTGTTAAATAAAAAATGAACGATTTATTCCAGATGTTTCTGCGCTTTATAAGATGAACGGACAAGGGCACCACTTTCAACGTGCCTGAATCCCAAAGATAATCCAAAATTTTTATATTTTTCAAATAATTCCGGATGAATATATTCTTTTACCGGCAAATGGTTTTTCGTAGGCTGCAGGTATTGTCCGATGGTAACAACATCAACAAGCGCCGCTTTCAGATCCCGGAGTGTTTCATAGACTTCCTCCTCAGTTTCCCCCAGGCCGAGCATAATACCTGATTTCGTTCTCTGCTGACCACTTTCCTTTATGTATTTCAACACTTCCAGACTGCGGTCATATTTCGCCTGGATCCGCACTTCACGCGTTAGCCTTCTTACCGTTTCCAGGTTGTGAGAAATGATCTCAGGGCTAACAGCTACGAGCCGGTCAATATTTACATGGATGCCGCGAAAATCCGGGATCAGGGTTTCCAGGGTTGTTTCGGGATTGGTTCTTCGTATGGCTTTAACGGTTTCCGCCCAGATGATGGATCCCCCATCCTGCAGGTCATCCCGGTCAACAGAAGTGATCACGGCATGCCTGATCTTCATGATTTCTATGGACCTGGCTACCTTTTCGGGTTCATCCCAGGCAACGCTTTCCGGTTTTCCGGTCTTTACGCCGCAAAAACCACAGGACCTGGTACAGATATTGCCCAGGATCATGAATGTGGCCGTTCCCTCTCCCCAGCATTCACCCATATTGGGGCAACTGCCACTGGCACAGATCGTATTCAGTTTATATTTGTCGACCAGGCCTCTCAATTGGGTGTAATTCTTCCCGACAGGTAGTTTTACCCGCAACCATTCAGGTTTTTTAAAAGGCAATATAACGGAATCTTCAGCCATAAGATGAATTTAAATGCAAAAATACAAAGAAAAACAGAACAATCAGATCGGATTAAGAAATAGCATGCTGAAGTACAAGAGTAAAAATCCTAAAAAAGTGTAATCAGATACCAAATGCTGAATCCGATCAGAAATACTATACCCAGAATACTCCAGACCCTCATCCAGAAGTTCGGACGGAATGCTGCAGGAGTATGGCTGCTGTTGATCAGGATATAATTGGCAAGAGCATAAAAAGGAGCCGTAAGAAATGAAATGATGGTTGCTATTTTTACCATACCGATCATGCTGGTAAGTAAGAAGCTCAAGATGATCATGGTTCCCGCAGCCAGTAGAAGTATCCAGAATAAATAAGATCGCGGCATGGCCTTACCGAACAGCAGTTCGGTTGTATGAGCCATGGATCTGGGAGATGCATCCAAAGTGGTTATGGCTGTACTGAACATGGTTGTAAAGGCAGCAACAGCAATAAAAACTGCGCTTTGTTCACCCAGATTATCAGTGTACAGTTGTATGAGCTGGCTCGCAAATTCAGAGGCTCCGTTACCAAAAGTCATGCCCGAATTATGCATAACAAAATTACCCAGCGCAATAAAACAGGCACCGATAAAAACGGTAACAACGTACCCGATATTAAAATCTAAAAATGCCCTCTTTCGTTTATATTCCTTGTTGCCCTTTTGCTTTTCTAAAGTCCAAAGAGATTGCCAGATGGAAACGTCGAGGGGTGCCGGCATCCAGCCCAAAAAAGCGATAAGAAAAGCCACCTCCACGGCACCGGAAGGAATGACCTGACTAAAGTCGGGTGCTGCCTCCGCATTCATACCTGCTATAAATACGGCGATCACCGAACTGATCGTAAGGATCAGTACGATCGCTTTCATCAGCGGATCCAGAAATTTATACCTGCCCAGCAACAACAGCAGCAGAATAATCACTGTAATGATTATGCTCCATGCCGACATGCTCAGGGAAAACCCGAAAAGATGTGAGGCAAGACCTGCTGTGACTACTGTTACCGCTGCCTGAATGGTGAACATGGTCAAAAATGTCAGCACAAAATAAAAAATAAGCAATCCTTTTCCGAGTTTCATGTAACCTTCTATCAGACTTTCGCCGGTGGCGATGGCATACCGTGTGCCGAATTGTATGAAGGGATACTTAAATATATTGACTATGAGCAATGCCCATAAGAGTCCGAATCCATAATCAGCTCCGGCACGTGTCGATTGAACCAGATGGGAAACACCGATAGCCGCTCCTGCGAACAGAAGTCCGGGTCCCAGTGACCTTATTACCGATGTTACTTTATTCAGCATTCTTATTTTGATTCATTGGCCAGAATGATCTCCGACAGGATTTTTTTTGCTCTTAACAGTTTGACCTTGATATTGCTCATAGGTTCGTTGAGTATCTCAGCCATTTCCTTATAGCTCAGATCCTGAAAATACCTCAGATTGATCACCTGCTGGTAATGGGGTTTAAGCTGTTTTATATAGGCCTTTAGCAGGGATAAATTCTGTTCTATGATGAGCAGGTCAGCCGGAGAGGGCTCTTCGTCAACAATTCCGAGCAGGTTGTCCTGCTCCTTGCCCATAGATACCATTTCTGCTTTCCGCAACCTGATATGGTCCACAAAAATATTGGATGAAATGGTTATCAGCCAGTTTTTAAAGGAATACTGTTCATCAAAATTATTGAGTTTATCAAAGGCACGGGCAAAAGTCTTGATGGTGATATCCTCGGCTTCGTTTTCATCATTGCTTTTGCTGAACTGAAACCTGTAAACATCCTTCCAAAACGTGTTTAAAAGTGTGGTATAGGCGTTTTGATCACCACCCTTTGCACGTTGAATAATCTCTAAAAGTTGGGCATTATCCTTCATACTACGTATTTATTGCCACTTTTTTGGAGGAGAAAAAAGATTGACCGCGAAAATGGTTAACTGCACACAAATTAAACAAATTTCCAGTAACGGAGCCAGGATAATCAGATCCTGCTCGTTTAAAATTTTGGCACTGCCTATGATCCTGTAATACCAAAAAATAAATCTTAACAATACCAGATATATAACGAATAAAATATAATTTTCGTTCATCAGTAAAAAAGGAAGTAATCCCCAAAAAAACAGCTGGCTTATGAAATACAGGCCGAGTGCTAACTGATGAAAACCCCTGTAATGGCCTGCCGTGGTGATGTGCCTTCTTTTTTGCCTGATCCAGTCGCCAAAATTCGTTTTTGGCTGAGAATACGTGAAGGCCTCGCGTTCTGTGCACAGCGCAGTATTATTTGTTGTTGCCGCCTGGCTGACAAAAAGATCATCATCACCGGAAGCGATTCCGGCGTGCTCCTGAAATCCGTTAGTCTTTATAAAAACGCTTTTTTTATAGGCAAGATTTCTTCCGACACCCATATAAGCATGTCCCATTTTTGCATAAGAGAAATACTGCAGTGCAGTGAGCAGGGTTTCGTATCTGATCAGTTTGTTTAAAAAAGAAGCTTTTATTTTCTTGTAAGGCCCGTAGCCAAGCACAATGGTCTTCTCTTCAGTGAATTTGTTCACCATTCCCCGCAACCAATGCACAGTAGAAGGGATACAATCGGCATCGGTCAGCAAAATATATTCATGACCCGCATGTAAAATACCCCGGGTCAGGGCTTGCTTTTTACCTGAACTCTCGTTTTCCGGGATGTCTATTATGTTGATTTCAATCTGCCTGCCTTTATTTTCCTGCTCTGATCGAAAGTCCTGCATCACTTTCAGGGTATTATCCCGCGAGAAGTCGTTTACAAGCACCACTTCAAAGAAAGGGTAGCTTTGTTCAGCCAGTGCCGGGAGCAGCACCTTCAGGTTGTGTGCCTCATTCTTGGCACAGATCACAACGGAGACAGGAGAGGCAAAAGCCGGATCAACCGCACTATTGCATCTCTTTAAATTTTTAAAAATATATAGATAAAAAAATATCTGAATAAAAATTACCAAACAAAATATGGCGAAGAGGATCATTATGCCTTTAAGCGTGACACTTTTATTTCTGGAAGTTCTTCATCAGCATGGTCATGGTCATGATCATGGTCATGGTCATGGTCATGCATTTGTTTGTTGTTCTTGCAGGCACCCTCATTGCCGCAACCGCAGCTGATGCCCTCGGCCTTCATCCGTATATTTCCTCCGGCGCAGGTTCCTTCAAATTTTCCGTCTTTTTTTGCCCAGATCTTGATCGCAATTCCCGCAAATGCAATGGATAACAGTATGATAGTCAGAATAAGCAGTTTCATATAAAATGTTTTTGCAAATTTAATGTTTTTTCGGGATAATTTTTCCCTGTGTTCGTATTTACCAAAAAGAACAGGATTCAAAAAATCAAATATTTAGCTCAATCCGGACAGAAAACCGGCTGTATCCCTTTTGAAGGAATCCGTTTCAAAATGCTCATCTGCTTTGCACTTTGATTTGAGTTGGGGCAAGTCGTTCTGCCAGCGATTACCGTCAAAGAATTCCAACCCTTTAAAATCTCTGGCTTTATAAAGTGCCTTTTCTCCATACACGGTTCCCAGGTAAACAAAACCGATTCCATTCTTTTTAGCCCAGTCTATCACACTGAACATCATATACTTACCCAGCGAATAGGCAGGATAGTTCAAATCAAAGAATGCAAACCAGTAATGCAGCGTATCCCCTTCCATTACGGTCAGCACATAACCCACAACATTTCCCTCCAAGGTAAATTCAAAGATATGGCTGAGGCTTTTCCATTTCAGAATATACTGCAGTCGTTCATCGGAAAGAGGCTCACTAAACCGCTCTTTGGCGAAATGCAAACAAAACTCCTGAAAATTTATATCCTCCGAATAAAAATCGTTTATGGGTATAATCCTGAATTCGGGATTTAATTCAGCAATCTTTTTAAGTACCCTTTTATTCTCTGAAGTTTCAGAAAATAGCCTGAGATCAACGCGCAGGCTACGTGCCATATAATACACTTCTTCCTGAAAGTCAAACTTGTTGGAATAAGGAAGGAATCCTCTTTGATAGATCTCCGGGATTTCATTTGTGCCTTCCTGAATGCAGTACAAGGCGTAATTAAAGGTATAGCTGCGGTAATCAACCAAACTTTCCGAAAGAAAAATCTTCATATAAACCAGATCAACTCAGCGAAGGTACACAAAAAAAGAAAATGCAGGATTTGTAGTTCCTGCATTTTCCACGTTTCATTTCATATTTACTGACTTATCAGTTCTTCCTGTATGGTAGCAGGAACCAGTTCAAAGGATGAAAACTTTGTTTTAAAAGTAGCTCTTCCCTGGGTGATGGAGCGCAGGGTGGTTGAGTATTTGTACATCTCTGCCAAAGGAATTTTCGCCCTGATGATCTGGTGTTTTCCTTCGCTGTCCATACCAACGATCACCGACCTTCTCGATTGAAGATCCGTCATCACGTTACCCATCAATTCTTCCGGAACCTTTACTTCAAGGTCATGAATTGGCTCAAGCAATTTGGGTTTGGCGTTTAAAAAGGCTTCTTTAAAAGCGTGTGCGCCTGCTATTTTAAAGGAAATATCATTTGAGTCAACGGGGTGCATCTTGCCATCGTAAACCATAACCCTGACATCCCGGGCATAGGAACCCGTTAATGGTCCTTCTTCCATCACCTCCAGTATACCTTTTAATACAGACGGCATATAGCGGGCATCAATAACGCCACCCGTAATACAATTGTAATAAACCAGTTTTCCGCCCCATTTGAGATCAACTACTTCCTTTCCGCGTATATTGAATCCTTCCGGTTCGGGCATACCTTCTTCAAAGGGCTCAATTTTCAAATGGACTTCTCCGAACTGACCGGCACCACCTGATTGCTTTTTGTGCTTATAACTGGCGTTGGCAGGTTTCTGTATCGTTTCGCGGTATGCGATACGCGGTTTGCTCAACACAATATCGATACCATAAACATTCTTTAAGGTCCATTCAATAACTGCCAGATGGAGTTCACCCTGACAGGAGATGATCAGTTGTTTTAATTCCCCGGAATATTTTGCCTGACAGGTAGGATCCTGGCTGCTGATCTTTTTCAAGACCTCACCCAGTTTTTCTTCATCTTTTTTCTCTGCCGGCTCAATAACTTTTTGGATTCTGTCTTCAGGGAAAGTGATGGGCCTGATGGTTGTTTTTTTACCAACAGCATGAAGAGTATCGTTTGTTTCGGTATCTTTCAGTTTTATGGTTGCTCCAATATCACCGGCAGATAACTTTTCAACAGACTCCCGTTTCTTGCCATCCATGATGAATAACTGGTTGATATTCTCTATATCTCCGGTTCTTGAATTCTCTAATTTATCGTTTACCTTTACTTCTCCTGATTTTACTTTAAAAAAAGTAATCTTGCCTATACTGGGTTCATGAAATGATTTAAACACAAACAAAGCAGTCGGCTCTGTTGGCAAACAAACCACATCCTTTCCTTCGAGGCTTTGTTCGGGATTTAAATCTCCTGCGCTTGGTGCAACATTGTCAATAAAGCCCATGAGTCTGCCTGTACCCATATCTCTTAAAGCAGATACACAGAACACCGGAAACAATTCATGGTTGAGCATGCCTTTTTTAATTCCCTGCCTCATCTCATCCTCGCTCAGTGTTCCCTTTTCAAAGAACAATTCCATCAGTTCCTCATCGTTCTCAGCAGCTCTCTCAACCAATTCATTGTGGAGTTCATCTGCCACCGCCTTCTGACTGTCGGGTATCGGTAATTTTTCGGGCTTTCCGCCATCTTTGCCAAATTTATACATCTTCATTTTCATCACATCGATGATACAAATATCACTGCCAACGATAAACGGATATTGAATCTTTACAGCATTTTTTCCCACCATAGCGACAATACTGCTGTAGGCAGCTTCGAAATTTGCTTTGGGGTGGTCGATCTGATTGACTACGAACAGTGAGGGTTTTCCATATCTGTTCACATATTCCCAAATGATCTCGGTGCCCACCTCAACACCATTCTGTGCGTTAATTACCGTTGCTACTGTATCTGCAACCCGCATGGTGGCTGCTATTTCGCCGATAAAGTCATCCAGACCGGGTGTGTCAATGATATTGATCTTATAATTCCTCCATTCCGTGTGTAAGGGTGTTGCATAAATGGTTGTCTGTCGAACCTGCTCAATTTCTTGAAAGTCTGAAACGGTATTCTTGTCTTCTACAGTACCTCTTCTGTTTAACAGACCTGCTTCAAATAACATGGTTTCGGCAAGTGTAGTCTTGCCGCAGTCGTGAGCTCCAACAAAGGCAACATTTTTAATGTGTTTGTCATCATATATTTTCATACCTTATGCTTTTAGGGTTTTAAAAAGCATAAATTTAGGAAAAAAAATACCATATAACTTATGACTAATGTTAGGTATTCAAAAAAGTTTTGGGTTTTTTGGAAAATAAAGATCAAATTAAAAGGCCTTCCGTATGGTTTCAATACGAAGTGCGGCGGAGTGATCTTGTCATATATCAAAACGTGTCATGGCCAGCATTGAGGATCTATCACCCCGCGAGGCATCGCGGGGCTGCGATTGCATATCTATTCGAGATTACTTTTTACTTTTTACTTTTGCCTTTTTACTTTATCCTTTGTCCTTTGTCCTTTGTCCTTTATCCTTTGTCCTTTATCCCTTTTCCCTTCCCTTAGGGCCCAAATAAACGTTTAAACCGGCATCCTTTTTTTCAATTCTTCGATTATATCGAACACTGCCGGACAAATCTCAGTATTTTTCAGGGTTAGCTCCGTGATACCCAAAAACCTTCTCCGGTTCGTGTGCGGATACTCACTGCAGGCCTTGGGCCGGTGGTCATAAATCAGGCAGGCATTGTCGCTCTCCAGAAACGGGCAGGGAGCGGTTTGTAAAACCATAAAGCTATCCTCGTCCCTTCTCAGGTATTTGCTGATAAAATCCACTTCTTTCAAACGCAAATGTTTTGAAATTCTGGAGATGTCCTTATCCGTAAAGATCGGACTGGTGGTTTTGCAACAATTTGCACACTGCATACAATCCGTTTTTTCAAAGGTATCATCATGCAATTCCTGCATCAATAGATCCAGTCCCTTCGGGTTTTTTCTTTTGAGGACAGAAAAATATTTCTTCGTTTCTGCTTTTTTTTCTTTTGCCGCTTTTGGCAACTGATCCAAGCTTATGGCCATGTGAGATTCTTTTAGAAGCAATTCGGTTTGAATTCAACCAATTTAGCGCTAAAATAGTTATTTTTGCAGCCATTTAAACCGATTGTCAATGCAGATTTATGCTACTTTAGAAAAAGCCGTGAAACAGGGTATGGAAGATCTTTACCAGATTTCAGTGCCTGTGGTTGAATTTCAGTCAACAGTAAAAGATTTTGAAGGCGATTTAACCATCGTGGTCTTTCCTTTTTTAAAATACATCAAGGGAAATCCTTCTGAAATTGGCAGCAAACTCGGTAACTATCTGAAGGAAAATATCAAGGAAGTGGAAAAGTTCAACGTAGTTAAGGGATTTTTGAATATTTCACTGACAGATACCTATTACCTGAATTCCTTAAACCAGATCAGGGCAAACGAAAATTATGGAGTAAAGCCGGCAGATAAAAAAGAAAAATCGGTCATGGTGGAATATTCATCGCCCAATACCAACAAGCCGCTGCACCTGGGCCATATCAGAAACAACCTCCTCGGCTATTCCGTTTCACAGATCATTGCCGCTACCGGAAAAAAAGTTTACAAGACACAGATCATCAACGACCGGGGGATCCATATCTGCAAAAGTATGATCGCCTGGAAAAAATTCGGTTTTGGCCAGACACCTTCAAAAGCGGATATTAAGGGCGATAAATTTGTGGGCAACTTCTATGTAAAATTTGACCAGGAATACAAAAAGGAAATAAAAACCCTCATGGATTCGGGACTGAGTGAAGACGAGGCTAAAAAAAATGCGCCCATTATGCTGGAAGCTCAGGACATGCTGCGAAAATGGGAAGCAGGCGATGCAGAGACCCTTGATCTGTGGAAAAAAATGAATGAATGGGTCTATGAAGGTTTCAACAAAACCTATAAAGCTCTTGGAGTAGCATTCGATATCAACTATTTTGAAAGCGACACCTACTTGCTGGGTAAAGATATCGTTAGGGAAGGCTTGAAAAAAGGTGTATTTTTTCAAAAAAGTGATGGTTCTGTATGGATCGATCTAACGGAGGACGGACTGGACGAAAAAATCGTACAGCGCTCAGACGGAACTGCTGTGTATATGACCCAGGACATAGGAACTGCCGTACAGCGGATCAAAGATTATGCGGACATCGATACCCTTGTTTATACGGTTGGAAATGAACAGGATTACCATTTTAAGGTCTTGTTTCTGATCCTGAAAAAACTGGGTTTCCCCTGGGCAGAAAATTTGTACCACCTGTCATACGGCATGGTAGACCTGCCTTCAGGCAAAATGAAATCCAGGGAAGGCACCGTTGTGGATGCCGATGACCTGATTCAGGAAATGACGGATACTGCCCGTGAAATTTCTCAGGAACTGGGCAAACTGGAAGGCTATTCGGAAGAGGAAAAAGAAAAACTGTACAAAATTATTGGCATGGGAGCCCTGAAATACTATATCCTCAAAGTCGATCCCAAGAAACGCATTTTATTTGATCCCAAAGAATCCATTGACTTTAATGGCAATACAGGGCCGTTTATTCAATACACCTATGCGAGGATACAGTCCATACTGCGCAAAGCTACTTTCGATTATAACAATGATCTTTCCAACCAGAAGCTGCATCAAAAAGAAAGGGAGCTCATACAATTTCTGGAAATCTTCCCTGAGGCGGCACTCAATGCGGCTCTGGGATTAAGTCCTGCCATTATAGCCAATTACACCTATGACCTGGTAAAAGCCTACAATTCTTTCTACCAGACAGTACCTATTCTGGGTTCCGAAAATTTGCCGGAAAAGATCCTGCGCATTCAGATCTCGGAACAGACAGGTAAAGTGTTAAAAACAGCTTTGTCTTTACTGGGCATTGAGGTACCGGAGCGCATGTAAAAAAACCATTTTTTAAACGCTCACTTTAAAAATAATGTTACCTTTGTTTGTAATAATAACCCATACACTTTCAAAGGTGTATTTTTTTTCTAAATATGGTAAGTAAAAGATTGATAGTTTCCCTCATATTTATCTTTGTTTCCACCTTCTCAAGAGCGCAATTGGTAAAAATTGACAGCGAAACCGGTGAACATAAATATGATGAAGTTGTTCCGGCTGACGGATTGGCCAGCGCACAAATATTAAGCAGGGCAAAAAAATGGACGGATGCGTATTATCCGGATACCGACAGCAGACTCGACAGCACAACCGCAGTTAAAAGGGTTTGTACCTATAAATATACCTGGGTAATGGGTTCCAAGTCCATTCCTACCACCTTAATTTATGATTTGGATATCAAGGTAAAAGACAATCGCTACCGGTATATCTATTCAAATTTCAGGGTTGGTTCCAATGTCATGGGGGAAGTACAGGCCATATCACTGGCAAAATACATCAGCCGTTTTCCGGAAAGATACCATATGGGAATTGAAGAGCCCGTTGATACACATATTACAAAGTCCATAAGCAGCATGGATAACTTCATAAAAACCGAAAAGATGGTGATTGAGGATGATAACTGGTAACTCAGATTAGTTCCAGCACCCTTTCAAGTGACATCCCTCTTGAGGCTTTTATCAGCACCGTTGCATCTTTTATTTCGGCCTGTTTGAAGTTGTTCTTAAATTCTTCAAAAGAACTGTATTGTACAGTATTTTCCTTTTTTACCTCGGTCTTACTAAAATTTTGCCCGATCAGGTAGACCTTTTTGAGGTCAATTTTCTGGACTAGATCGGCGATGTGCTGGTGCTCTTTCGGGCTGTCAGGACCGATCTCGAACATATCACCCAGGATGGCCACTTTATTTCTATCGGTAAGCTGAGCCAGATTTTCAAGGGCGGCCTGCATGCTGTTCGGATTTGCATTATAGGCATCCAGTATGATCCTGTTTGTAGCTTTCTCAATGATTTGTGACCGGTTATTGCTGGGTATGTACTGCTCAACCGCATGCTTGATATTTTCCTCTTCAACACCAAAAAACAGGCCGATAGCCACAGCAGCAGCTATGTTTGGAAAATTATACTTACCTATTAATTTACTCTCGATGAGGCAGTTGTTAAATCTAACCTTAACAAAAGGGTTCGATTCGACAAATGCAACAGGATAATCTGAATTTACTGTTCCAAAAACGACACGCTTTTGCGCAGCAGATTTTTCCAGTTGCACAGGGTCATTTCCATTGACAAAAACGATCTTGTCTCTGGAGGCCAGATCCCGGTACAACTCGGTTTTAGAATGGATCACACCTTCCAGACTGCCAAATCCCTCCAAATGAACCCTTCCGAAATTGGTTATAAAACCATAATCAGGTTCAGCAATCTTGCAAAGCAGGTCTATTTCACCGGGGTGATTTGCCCCCATCTCAACAACGGCAATCTCCGTTTTTTCTGTCATTGTAAGCAAGGTGAGCGGAACTCCAATGTGGTTGTTCAGGTTTCCTTTTGTGGCTGCACAGATAAATTTTTGCCTCAGCACGGCATGGATCAATTCTTTGGTTGTAGTCTTTCCGTTGCTTCCGGTAAGCGAAATAACAGGTACTTTGAGTAGTTTCCGGTGGTAATTTGCCAATTCCTGTAAGGTGCGCAAGACATTGTCAACCAGTATTATCCGATCATTTACCTTAAATTTTTCTTCATCGACAACTGCGAACAGGGCTCCGGAATCAAGGGCCCGGGCAGCAAATTCATTCCCGTTGAAATTATCGCCTTTTAAAGCAAAAAACAGACTTTGGTTCAGGTCCTTTCTGGTGTCAGTTTCTACCCTGACACACTTTTTATATATCTCGTACAGTGCTTTTATTTTCATGGTATAAATATAAAAAAAACCCAATCATGTTTTCACATCATTGGGTTTCACTTAGAAACAATTTCCTAAATTATTTTGCTTTTACCCCTTCTTTTCTTCTTTTTGAGTAAGACATCTGACCGAGCTTATCTGTGGCACATCTGAATCCGATGTAGTTGGTTGCCATATACTCTGGCAAATACCTCCTCTGAGACGGATCTAACCAGTATGCCCTGTCTTTCCAGGAACCACCTTTAAATACCCTGGTCTGGTCACTGATCAGCGTGTTTCTGGTCTTGGTGTCATACTGCTGGATGATCAATCCGCTTTCACCTATCTGACGTGGGATCTCAGGCGCATTGTACATTCTTGGCTTGATCTCTTCTTCTTCCTCTGCACTCATCTTGTTGAACTGGTTGGTCGATGCAAAATCGCCGTCCCTGCTGTCAATATTGTATGCCTTTTCATAATTCTTCCTCATAAAAGCATCTCTTTTGGTTATTGGAATATATTTTACAGATCCTGGCAGCGCCTTTGGAACGAGTTGCCCGTTGTCAAGGGTGTCAAATTCTACAGAATTATAATCCACCACAACTACGTTTCCAAACTCATCGATCTTCTTCTTTTCGAAAACATTTCCTCTGAAATAACTGAAGTCATTTGCATCGTTGTCTATGATCGGACGGTAAACATCAGCTACCCATTCTGCTACGTTACCTGACATATCGTATAATCCGAATGCATTGGGCTTGTAGGACTTAATTTTCATGGTTATATCTGCACCGTCATTACTCCAGCCGGCAAGTCCGCTATAATCTCCTTTTCCTTGTTTAAAGTTCGCCATCTGGTCTCCTTTGTACCTCCTCGAAGTTTCACGGGTGGTATTGCCATTCCAGCTGTATTTTTTACGCCCTCTCAGGGAATTGTATTCTCTGTTCTCAACTTCTGCTTTCGCTGCATATTCCCATTCGGCTTCGGTAGGTAACCTGAATCTCTGCGCTAAAATACCATCTGAGATCTTAACATGTCGGCCGGTAAATTCTCCCTTGGATTTTGATCCTTCCGGTTTTTTGGAATAATCCTTGATTCCTTTGTAATAAATACTGGAGTCTCCTTCGAAAAGCAAACTTGGGTTTGTAAGATAGGTTTCGGTATCAAACCTGTTGGCCCCTTCAACTTTTAAGGAATCATGATCGAACAAGGTGTGCAATACGCCTTTGTCTATAAGTATTTTCTCGTTTACACGGTCGGTTCTCCATTTACAGTATTCTGTAGCCTGACGCCAGGACACACCCACAACAGGATAGTCTGCATAAGCAGGGTGACGCAAATAATTTTCGGTCAACAGCTCATTGAATCCAAGTGTATTTCTCCATACCAATGTGTCAGGTAAAGCAGCCTGGTAGATCTTTCTGTAGGTATCATCAGAAGGTGGAAATACCTTTTCAAGATATTGCAGGTACAATACATATTCTCTGTTGGTAACCTCAGCCTGGTCCATATAGAAGGAACGAACCTGTTGTTTTACCGGTGTGGTATTCCAGTCAAACATCACGTCATCCTGTACACTTCCCATGGTAAAGGTACCTCCTTCTATCAATACCATTCCCGGTGGCGGCGGTTGTTCACCATATTTCGGATTGGTCTCAAATCCTCCGTATTTCGGATTGTTGTACTCCCAGCCGGTCAGGGTGGAAACACCCTTACTGCTTTTGTTACAACTAGCCAATGCAACGGCTGCTAAAACTAAAAGTACTAATTTGTTACTGCTAAACTTTTTCATAATTTTTTGTTTGATTACAGGTAGAGTAAATTAATTTAAATTCTTGTTATATTTATAGAACTTAAAATGGCTCTTGGTTCATGTATAACGATTGTTTTTTTTCTTTATTATGTTTAATGTTGTAAATTATTTCCTGCAAAAAATTTCTAAGTAATAAAACATGTATAAAAACATTTTCGTTTTCTTCATCTATTACTTCTTATTTGTAACAGAAATATTTTCACAAAATATTGAAAGTAAAGATTTTAACCTAAACTGGAAGCAATCCGCCGTCTATGTTAAATCCGGTGTGCAAGTTACAATTCCTTTGCTTGACAACGAAATATTCGATGAAAATCTTCTTCCCGTATTTTCTACAGCCTTTAACGCAGAATCCGGCCTTTTATTACAGGGGTACGAGCTCGTTAATGTTAAATATGAAAATATTAACATAAACTCGCTCCCACCTATTTTACAAAATTCCCTGCCCGATGGCATAAAACCTCACTTTTCCCTTGAAAAATCACCTAAGGGGCCTTTGGTAAGACTCAGAATGCATCCCCTTTTCAGGGAAGGAGAAATCGTTAAAAAAGTGGTTTCTTTCTCTGTGGTTTACCGGCAACCACCTCAGTTATTGGCAAAGAGAGATGCCCCACCTCCGGTTTACAAGCAAAACGCAGTACTCTCCACAGGAACCTGGTACAAATTCGAAATTGAAAAAAGTGGTTTGTACAAGATTGACAAGGATTTTTTAGGCAAACTGGGTATCCCAACTGCCAATCTCAATCCTAAGCAGCTGCGGATTTTTGGCAATGGCGGCGCTATGCTTCCGCAGGGAAACGATGAGGAACGATATGAAGACCTTCAAGAGAATGCCATTTATGTTTTCGGCGAAGAAGACAATACATTTGACAATGGCGATTATGCACTCCTGTATGCCCAAGGCCCCGACGAATGGCAGCTTGATCCAGGCAGTCTGCAGAATTCCAGACATCAAAAAAATATATATGCCGATAAAGCCACCTATTTTATTACAACAGATCAGGGGCCCGGACTGAGAATTGAGAATACCCCCGCAATTGACAATAACGCAGCTGTTCCCCTGAATACTTACCAGGACTTTTTTGCCCATGAACTGGAAGAAAGAAATTTATTTGCCAACGGACAACAATGGCTGGGTGAGGATCTCAGCTTTACCAACAGCAAAAGCTACACCCTTGATTTCAGCGGGTTGGTACCAACCGATAATCTGTACGCCAGACTGAGGGGCGTGTCCGTCTCCTCTACTGTTTCCAATATGACCCTTAATATCAACGGACAAAAAGTGATTGACCTGGCTTTTTCGCCGGTCTCCAACAATTCCCTGCGGCTGGCCAGCACGGCTGAAGGCCTTCAGTCGATATTGCAGTCCAACCCCCAACTCAATATAACCGTAACTTTCAACAACAACGGAAATCCCTCCGCTAAGGGCTACCTGGATTATTTCGAGATCTTTGGTACAAGAAGACTCTCCGTGGCCACCGCTCAGTTTTCCTTTCGGAATTTTTCTGCGACAAACCCAAACCAGGTCTATAAATATACCCTTCAAAACAACCAGAACATAGACGCTGTTTGGGACATAACAAACATGACCCGCCCAAAACGTATGTCAGGAGTATCTTCTGGCACAGATTATACCTTTAATGATTATGGTCACCCGGAACTCAGGGAATATATCGTGGTGCATAAACAGGATCTTTTTACACCTAAGATCCCCGCCTCCACCAAAGTAAGAAATCAGAACCTGCACAGGCTCAGGGATATTGAATACCTGGTCATCACCCAGCCTTTTTTAATGAATGAAGCAAAACGACTGGCCGATCACCATACAAAGAACAATGGCCTCACCGCAGAAGTGGTCGATTTGAATGAGGTATACAATGAATTTGCATCCGGTTCCCCCGACCTGACTGCCATTCGTGATTTTGTGCGGTATCTGTACCTCAATGCCTCCACTCCCGAAAACAGGATCAAATATGTTTGTTTGTTTGGCGATGCCTCTTTCGATTTCAAGGACCGCATCAATGACAATGACAATATAGTACCCGCTTTTCAGTCGTATGAGAGTTTTGACCTCGCCCGCGGATATGTAACCGATGATTACTATGGAATGATGGATGAATCCGATGGCTATCTGGGGTCTTTTGATAATCAGGAAGTTGCTACGGGCAGAATCCCTGTAAGCACTTTGTCTGAGGCAAAAAATGCTGTTGACAAGATCCTGTCCTATTACAAACCCGCTTCTTTTGGCGACTGGCACAACCAGATCACCGTGGTGGCTGATGATCCGGATACTTCCGGGGAATTTGTTCTGCAGCAGACCGTTGACCTGATCGCCCAGGACATAGAATCGAACAAGCCGGTATTCAATATTAAAAAGATCTATGCCGATGCATACCCTCAGGAAACCTCTGCAGGTGGTGAAAGGTATCCCGCGGTAAATCAGGCCATCGACAATGCAGTTGAAAGCGGAACCCTGCTTGTAAATTACTTTGGTCATGGCGGTGTGGATGGCTGGGCCAATGAAAGAATTCTGGAGGTGCCACAGATACAAAGCTGGAAAAATTTTTCAAACCTGCCCTTATTTGTTACTGTGACCTGCGAATTTGCCAGGTTCGACAATCCATTGCGGCCAACTGCAGGTGAATATACCTTTCTTAATCCGGCCGGAGGTTCCATGTCGATGATCTCCACCACCAGAGAGATCTTTATCAGCACCGGACAGATCTTTAACCGGGCCTTGGTCAGAGACCTGCTTCAGTTCGACGGACAGCAGTCTTCAATAGCCGAATCGCTCATTCAAACAAAGAACCAGACTTCCAGCACACAGAAATATTTTATCTATTTTTTTGGTGATCCGGCAATGAATTTATCCATGGCCAAACCGAATATCAGGATTACCAAAATGAATGATATTCCAATCGAAAGCTCGCTTGATACCTTAAAAGCGCTCTCCAAAATAAGTTTTGAAGGTTTGGTTACCGACGGCAATGGACAGCCCATCACCAATTTTAACGGCGAGTTAAGCACCCTTATATTTGATAAAGCGTTACAGAAAAAGACGCTGGACAATGATAATTTTGGCAGAACCATGGACTTTGTCGCCATTGAAAGTAAAATATTCAGGGGACGGGCTACCGTTAACTCCGGAAAATTTCAGTTCACCTTTGTTGTACCCAAAGATATCCGGATCGCCTAT
>JBFYPZ010000002.1:0-41794 GCA_041303035.1 Flavobacteriaceae bacterium | reverse complement strand
CATCTCAACGACCCTGACACCCGAAAAGTAGGCCGAAGGCAGTTTATACAGTAAAAATCGGTTGATATTTTTTATTCCCGGCCTCATAAACAGTGTATTGCAAATCCAAAGAACAACATTCCTGCGGATAAATAAGAGCAGGTAAATGTTAAAAAAATGTTAAAACAGTACTATGTCTTGCATAGTAGTGGTTAAAAGATATATATTTGCATAAGAAAGTAGTATTAAAAATAATATCATGGAAAAACAGAATGAAAATAACAGTGCTTTTTTTATGCATCTCACCAGCTTTTGCGGGTATTTGTTTCCGTTCGGTAGTATCATAGTTCCGCTGGTTGTATGGGAATCTTTGAAAAAAGAAAGCGAAAGACTTGATCGTACTGGTAAGGACGTGCTCAACTTCAACCTGTCTTATGCCTTGTATATTACAGTACTCGGCCTGATCATTTTAGGCTTGGGTATATCCATGATTTTTGGGCACTACAATCATTTGGCTCTCTTTTTTATTATAAGTATAGCTATTTTAACATGTGCCCTGATATTCCTTAAGTTTATCCTTATTATTCTTGGATCTGTAAGCGCCGGCAGGGGCGAACATTACAGGTACCCTGCAACCATAAATTTTATTAACTAAATCCCCCGAACCATGATCACAATTTTAATCGCCGTGGTAATTTTAATTACCCAGTACATTCAGACAATGATAAGTTAGTTTTAACAATCGCAAAATCAATAAACACATGAAGATTGAAAATACAAAAGCACAGATGCGAAAAGGGGTATTGGAGTATTGTATACTGTCGATATTACACGATGAAGATGCATACACTTCAGAGATCCTCGAGCAGTTGAAAGAAGCAAAGCTGCTTGTGGTCGAAGGAACTGTCTACCCACTGTTGACAAGGCTTAAAAACACAGGCCTGCTAAACTACCGATGGGAAGAATCCACTTCGGGCCCGCCAAGAAAGTATTACGGACTTACCGAAAATGGTAAGTTATTTTTAGCAGAACTGGACCAGTCGTGGGACGAACTGGTGGCTGCGGTAAATTCAGTGACAACAAAAAATAAAAAATCTAAATCGAGCAAGAAATGAATAAGACTATAAATATTAATCTTGGAGGAATCTTTTTCCATATTGATGAATCTGCTTATTTGAAATTAAAAAGATACCTTGATGCTGTTCGGGTTTCACTGAGCGATGATCCGAAAGGGCAGGAGGAGATCATGACAGATATTGAAGCCAGAATTGGTGAACTATTGTCACAAAAAATAAAGGATGCCCGTCAGGTTATCAATGAGAACGACATCAACGAGATCGTCGAAATCATGGGTAAGCCCGAGGATTATGCCGTAGAGGAAGAGGAATCGGCATATGCTGGACCAACCTATACTGAAAGAAAATCCAAAAAGTTATATCGGGATGCCGATGACAAGTTTTTGGGAGGCGTAAGTTCAGGTATGGCTCATTATTTCAATATTGATGTAATATGGGTGCGTTTGGCCTGGCTGATCGCTGCTTTTGGCTTTGGCTTTGGATTTATAGTATATCCAATACTCTGGATCTTATTGCCGCAGGCAAAAACTACAGCAGAAAAATTGGAAATGATGGGTGAACCGGTAACCATTGCCAATATTGAAAAAAAAATTAAAGAAGAATTGGGCGATTCGGCTGAACGTATCAAAAATGGAATCAATGAGGCAGGTGAGCGCATAAAGAACGCGGATTACCAAAAGTACGGCAACAAGGCCAGATCCGGGTTGCATGAGTTTATTGATGTGATCGGAAGGATCTTCAGCGGAATTTTTATGGTGATCGGAAAATTCATTGGAATTATACTGATTATTATCTCTGTCGGTCTGATCGTGGCCTTGCTCATCAGTATGTTCACTGTGGGTTCCATGGATTTCTTTCATGAAGGTTGGTTTTTCCAGCAAAGTATGTTGTACAACAGTTCAGGTTTGCCATTGTGGGCCATCTCTTTAATAGTTTTCATACTCATAGGAATTCCTTTATTCTTTTTATTCCTGCTGGGTCTCAGAATATTATCTGGAGATGCAAAAACTTTGGGCAGGACAGGTAAGCTCTCGCTCCTGGGTATTTGGCTGATCGCCCTGCTGACGGGCATCTTTTTTGGAACAAAACAATTCATGCAAACCGCATTTGAAGGTGTAGTCAATGTTGAAAAAGATATGAATATAGCTGCTCAGGATACTCTCACCATCAAATTCACAGCGAGGGAAGGTTATGGTGATGCTGATGATTATTCAAATCCCTGGGATTATTCAGTCATCACTGATCAGAGCGGTAAAGAGCGGATCTATTCAGAAAATACCAGATTGTCCATACACTATACGGATAATCCGAGGGCTTATATCAAGATCAGGAAAAAATCCAAGGGAGATAGTCGTGAGAACGCCAATACACAGGCAGAAAATATAGTGTACAATTTTGCAATCGACTCAAGTTCAGTAACTCTGGACACCTATTTTCTAACTGAAATAGCGCAGAAATTCAAGGAACAAAATGTGCGGATTGATCTGTATTTACCCGAAAACCAGATCGTGTATTTCGAAAAAATGCCGGTTAATATGATTTTTGATGTAGATAATTACGAGGGTATTTACGACAATATGTCCAACCATCACTTTGTAATGTCGAAAGAAAGCATGAAATGCCTCGATTGTCCGCAGGAATGGTCTGATGAGCCTTCGGAAAAATCCGATCCTGAATCAGTAAATCTTCAGATCAATAAAGATGGAGTAAATATTGAAGTAGTCGACGACAAGGAAGGTAAAGCTACCGTAAAAATTGACGAGACGGGTATAAAAATTGAAGGCAATAAAGACAGCCTGAAATAGGAAGGAAATACAATTAATTAATCTTTACAGATTTAGTCAGAATCACTCAGCAGGATGTTTTTGGCTAAATCTGTGTATTTTCTGCCAATGGGTATGCGCTTTTTATTGACCTGAACCGTGTTTCCTTCAATGAAATCCACCTCATTGATGGCAATAAGGAAGGACCGGTGTATGCGCAGGAAGCGATCGGATGGCAACTCATCCTCAATGCTGTTCATGGATTTATGTACCAGATAGTCTCCTGCCTTGGTGTATAACTGAATATAATCCTTGACACTCTCTACGTAAAAAATCTCATCATACCTTATTTTTACATGTTTCTTGTCAACCTTTAAAAAGACGAATGTCTTCTCGGTGCCGGTAATTCCGTCCGTCTGGTTTTCAGCTGATATTGCAGGTCGCAATTTCTGCGCTGTTTTCAGGAACCGACTGAAAGATATCGGTTTTAAAAGGTAATCCAGTACGTCCAGCTCATAGCTTTCTGCAGCAAACTCGCGGTAGGCCGTTGTGATCACAAATTTGGTGTCTGTCCTGATATTTTTGATGAACTCCAGGCCATTTATTTTGGCCATATTGATCTCGATAAAAGCCACATCAATTTTCTGATCATTCATCAATTTCAGCGCTTCGACGGGATTCTGCAGGATCCTGGTAAGTCGCAGATAGGGAATTTCCTGAATATAAGATTCCAGCATTTGAATTGCCTCCTGATCGTCATCAATTATGATACAATTAACTTTCATGTTTCCGGCAATTTAATGCACCACATTACACTTTCTTTTTTGATACGAACATCTGTCATTTTAGAATCTTTTCGTCAAATCCCGTTTCCATTGAATCCCACTGGCTCATCCTGAGCATTCAGAAGGGCTAAAGTACAAGAAAATGTTGTGAAATTCAAAACACGTTTTAATATTGTAATGGACTCTTTGCGATTGAACTGTTTCTATAAAAGGAATAAAATTTTGCCAGGTTCTTTTTTATTAAATGATAGCAGGGATTTACATTTAATCTTACCAGGAATTTCTGAGCCAAGGGCAGTTCCGATTTACCAATTCTCTTTTTTTTAGTCCATGCCATATAAAAGTGTGTAATATTCGTATAAAACCGCTCGATCATGTCGTTCGTTGTTAAAAAATGGTTTTCTGTCGAAATTTTTTCAGTCAGTTTGGAAATTAAGATACTTTTATCCTGTAATTGTGAAAACCATGTTTAAAAATGACTGAAGCACATTTTAAGCGGATTTACTTTGAAAAAATGATTAATCATAAAAAACAATAATTATCAAAAGCTTTATGAAAGTTAACATTAAACACACCGAAGCCGGAAAATTTGAAGAAACACGTTTTGAAAAAATTCATAACGTCATTTTTCAGGACTCCAATGAAGCCTCAGCCATTGTTGCAAATGAGATTGCAGAGCTGATCAAGGAAAAGGCCAGAAATAATCAAAAATGTGTCCTGGGTCTGGCCACTGGTTCATCTCCGATCATGGTATACGAGGAACTGGTAAGAATGCACCGCGAGGATGGCTTGAGTTTTAAAAACGTGGTTACCTTTAACCTGGATGAGTATTATCCCATGAGCAGGGTAAACTCCCAGAGTTACTGGTATTTTATGCATGAACACCTCTTTAACCATGTTGACATACTGCCTGAAAATATCCATATACCTGATGGGGAGATCCCTTCTGCCGATATCTATCAATTTTGTATCGATTACGAGATGAAAATTAAGGAATCAGGGGGAATTGATTTTCAGTTGCTCGGAATTGGTAGAACGGGTCATATCGGATTTAACGAACCCGGTTCACATTTTAATTCAGGAACGAGAAATATCACACTCGACCATATAACGCGGGTGGACGCAGCCACTTCTTTTTTAGGAATAGACAATGTGCCAAAAGTGGCGATCACGATGGGTATCAGCACCATCAGAAGGGCAAAGCGAATTGTATTGCTGGCCTGGGGAATCAACAAGGCACAGGTTATCAAGAAAGCGATCGAAGGTGAAGTTACTTCCGAAGTTCCATCGACCTACCTGCAGCTCCATGACAATGTAACCTTTGTTTTGGACGAAGGAGCTTCACAGGAACTTACTCGAATTAAAACCCCTTGGTTGGTAAAATCCTGTGTATGGACTACCGAGCTTACCTTAAAGGCTGCGGTTTGGTTGAGCCGCATGGTTGGAAAATCCATCCTGAAACTCACAGATTCTGATTACAACAACAATGGTATGGCGAACTTACTCGTAGAATATGGGTCTGCCTACAATCTCAATATTGAGATGTTTAACAAGTTGCAACACACCATTACAGGCTGGCCGGGGGGAAAACCGAATGCTGACGACACGAACAGGCCTGAAAGAAGCCATCCTGCAATAAAACGAGTGATCATCTTTAGTCCGCATCCGGACGATGATGTAATCTCTATGGGAGGTACATTTGACAGGCTGGTTGAGCAGGGGCATGAAGTTCATGTCGCATACCAGACTTCAGGAAATATTGCTGTTTCAGATAAGGAGGCCATGAAATTTGCTGAAGTGGGACTCGACATCAATCCGGGTGCCAACCATTTCCAGAAGATCATTCACGATCTGAAAGTGAAAAAGGAATTCGATATGGATACCAAAGAAGTGCGCAACTTAAAAGGACTGATCAGACGCAAAGAGTCACTGGCCGCAACACGTTACCTCGGTCTTCCCGATAAAAATGTCCATTTCCTTGACCTTCCATTCTACGAAACGGGAAGGATCAAAAAGAACAAACTTGGAGCAGAAGATATGAGGATCATGGATGAACTTATAAAAGAGGTTAAACCGCACCAGATTTACGCAGCCGGCGATCTGGCCGATCCGCACGGTACCCATAAGGTTTGTCTGGATGCCCTGTTTATGTCACTGGAAAATCTGAAATCCTTTAATTTCATGAAAGAATGCTGGGTATGGTTGTACAGGGGCGCTTGGCATGAATGGGAAATTCATGAGATCGAGATGGCGGTTCCCATGAGTCCGGATCAGGTACTGAAAAAACGTCAGGCTATTTTCTTCCACCAGTCGCAAAAAGATGGAGTTTTGTTCCAGGGTGACGATTCAAGAGAATTCTGGATGCGGGTTGAAGACCGCAACAAGGATACGGCTGAAAAATACCATACGCTGGGACTGGCTGATTACGAGGCACTTGAAGCATTTAGAAGGTATCGTTTTTAAGGTAGCGAGACTGTCTTTTAAGCAGCAAAATTATTGAAATGACAAGAGCCTGAATTCATAGAAGAATCGTAAGGCTCTTGTTTTGCTGAGAAGAGGAGACAACTTCATTCAAAATTCGGCTTTTTTAGATAATAGCAGATATTGCAAAAGTCTTCGATAAGCTCGCAAAAGGTTATTCATGTAATTTTGAAAATGGGTTATCACAGATCAAACCTTTGTTTTGCATACCTTGCGCACAATTTGTGTGCCTTGCGTTTGATTTTTTCACTTATATTCCTGCACTTGGGATGAATACAAAATTAGTACTGTGAACCTGTTTCGAAAGCTCGCGATGAGTCGCTTCATCGATACTAAATTCACTACCAAACCGTAGGACATCACTGTACCTGATCATTACTTTTAAAAATTATAAAAAGTTATTTATGAAAATCATCAAGCAACTGATCCTGGCTCTTGTTTTATTTCCCTGCAGCCTTTATAGCCAAACGACTGACTTCACAGCGGAGCATCTGTTTACGGAAGGAATCGAAGGACCGGCTACCGATAAATACGGAAATCTTTACGCAGTGAACTTTGAAAAGGAAGGTACCATCGGGATTGTAGACGCACAAGGGAAGGCCGTTTTGTTTGCAGAACTGCCCGGGGGCAGTATAGGCAACGGAATACGCTTTGATAAAAAAGGCAATATGTTCATAGCTGATTACAAGAAACACAATGTGCTCATGATCCCCAAAAAATCAAATAAAGCTGTGGTCTTTGCACATGAGAGCGACGCCAACCAACCCAATGACCTCGCCATTAGTCCAGCAGGATTGCTTTTTGCCAGTGATCCGAACTGGAAGGAAGGGACTGGCAAATTGTGGAGAATTGAGCGAAACCGTTTTGTACTCCTGGAAGACAATATGGGCACTACCAATGGAATTGAGGTTAGTCCGGACGGAAAATTACTCTATGTTAACGAGTCAGTAAGCCGTACGATCTGGTCTTATTCCCTTGATAAGAAAGGGCAGATTTCCGATAAAAAAATATTTTACCAGTTCGCTGATTTCGGAATGGACGGTATGCGCTGTGATATAAAAGGGAACTTGTATGTTTGTCGCTATGGTGCAGGAAAGATAGCTGTTATAAATCCGGAGGGAACTCTGATAAAAACCGTCACTTTAAAGGGAACGAATCCGACCAATATTACTTTTGGCGGCAAAGACAACAAGCAATGTTTTGTGACCCTGGCCGATCGGGGTTGTATAGAAACTTTCACGGCTGATTTTCCTGGGCGTTAGCTTGAAACCAATCATTGAGTTTGTATATAATTTCAGGGCTTCGCCTATTTTTTTTCTGACTATTTAAACTAAAACGATTTCGGTTAAAACTGAAAGATTTGGAATGAAATCCACTATTTTTTTCTAATTTTGTGCGTCTTTTAATAAATTATGAAAAATAAGATAACAAGAATTGCACTTATGACATCGGGAGGGGATTCTCCTGGGATGAATGCGGCTATACGCTCGGTAGTAAGGTCTTGTGCATATTATAAACTGGATTGTGTTGGAATTTACAGGGGATATCAGGGATTGATCGAAGGGGATTTTATTTCTATGAATGCGAGAAGTGTTCATAACATCATAAACAAGGGAGGGACTATCCTGAAATCAGCACGTTCCAAAGAATTTATGACCGAAGAGGGAAGAAAGAAGGCCTATAACAATTTGATCGAAGCCGATATTCATGCTTTGGTGGTAATTGGTGGTGATGGTTCCTTTACAGGAGGCATGGTGTTTAATAAGGAATTTGGTTTTCCCATCATAGGAATACCCGGAACCATTGACAACGACATCTATGGAACGAATTTTACCATAGGATATGATACTGCTTTGAATACCGTAGTTGAAGTCATTGATAAGATACGTGATACTGCCAGTTCGCACAACCGTTTGTTTTTTGTGGAAGTAATGGGTCGTGATAGCGGATTTATCGCATTGCATGCAGGTATTGGTGCTGGGGCAGAAGAAATTTTAATACCGGAAGAAGATCTGGGTGTTGATAAATTATTGAATTCCCTGCAGAAAAGCAGAAGGTCAGGTAAATCGTCGAGCATTGTTGTTGTTGCAGAGGGCGATAAGTCCGGAAAAAATGTATTTGAGATTGCTTCATATATAGAAAAGCATTTACCTGAATACGAAGTGAGGGTCTCCATTTTGGGACACATGCAAAGAGGAGGATCCCCATCTTGTTATGACAGGGTACTCGCGAGCAGAATGGGTGTCAAGGCCGTTGAATTGCTTCTTGATGGCAAATCCAACCTGATGGTAGGAATTGACAACAACAATATGGTTGAAGTAGATCTCGAGCTGGCGGTGAAAGAACACCATTCCATCGACCGGGAAATTTTGAGAATTTCTGAAATAATGTCAGTATAATATTAATTTAAATAAATAAAAATGATAAAAGTAGGTATTAACGGCTTTGGAAGAATAGGAAGACTAGCTTTCAGAATTGCCACAGAAAGAAAAGATGTGCGTGTTGTAGGGATTAATGATTTGCTGGATGTTGATTATTTGGCGTACATGTTAAAATACGATTCTGTTCATGGTGAGTTTAAGGGAGATGTATCTGTTAAGGACGGAAAACTGATAGTAAATGGTAATGAAATTCGCATTACTGCAGAAAAAAATCCTGAGAACCTGAAATGGAATGAAGTTGGTGCTGAATTTGTTATTGAATGTACCGGAATCTTTACAACCATAGAAAAAGCCGGACTTCATATAGCTGGCGGGGCAAAAAAAGTTGTTATTTCTGCTCCTTCAGCTGATGCACCTATGTTCGTAATGGGTGTTAATCACAAAGAATTGAAAGCAACAGACACCGTATTTTCTAATGCATCCTGCACAACCAACTGTCTGGCACCGCTGGCAAAAGTACTGAACGATAAGTTTGGGATTACCGATGGTTTGATGACGACTATTCATGCTACCACAGCTACCCAGAAAACAGTCGACGGACCTTCTTTGAAGGACTGGAGAGGTGGAAGGGCTGCTTTGCACAATATCATCCCTTCATCAACCGGTGCAGCCAAAGCAGTGGGTAAAGTTATTCCATCCCTGAACGGAAAACTGACCGGTATGTCCTTCAGGGTACCTGTAATGGATGTATCTGTTGTTGATTTAACAGTAAACCTGACCAAAGGAGCTACCTATGCAGAAGTTTGTAAAGCCATGAAGGAAGCTTCAGAAGGAGAACTGAAAGGTATTCTGGGTTATACAGATGAAATGGTTGTATCACAGGATTTTGTAGGTGAAACCTGTACTTCAGTTTTTGATGCTGAGGCCGGAATTGCCCTTACAGATAAGTTCATCAAAGTTGTTGCCTGGTACGACAACGAATACGGTTATTCGTCAAAAATAATCGATTTGGTTGAATATGCTGCAACATTGAAATAATTGAATCACATATCTGAAGAGGCTGGATCACGTCATGTGATCCGGCCTCTTTTTTTTGTCCTTTTCACAACAGAAACCGGCTTACTTTTAAAGAATCTCAAATCACAGCCAGGACTTCAAAAAAATCCGGTCAGGTCGCTCAAAATCCGGAAAGTACATTACCGGCATTTTTTATTGGGTAATTCAGTATACAGTATGGCAAATTTGTATCTTTGATCATCATGGAAACTGTCAAAATCATTGAATGCCCACGCGATGCCATGCAAGGAATTACCTCGCGTTTTATACCTACAAAGCAAAAAATACGTTATTTGAATGCTTTGCTTAAGGTGGGTTTTGACACCATAGATTTTGGCAGTTTTGTTTCCCCGAAGGCGATCCCGCAAATGAGAGATACCGCAGAGGTTTTACAGGGTCTTGATTTGTCGGATACGCGAAGTAAATTGCTGGCAATAGTCGCAAATTTAAGAGGGGCAGAGGAGGCCTGTGCTTTTGAAGAGATAGGCTATATCGGTTATCCTTTTTCTGTTTCAGAGATCTTCCAGATGCGAAATACAGGGAAGACCATTGAAGAATCACTGGTTTTGCTGGGTCAAATACTGGAACTGGCATCGCAAAAAAATAAAGAAGTAGTGGCTTATCTTTCTATGGGATTCGGTAATCCCTATGGGGATCCCTGGAATGCGGAGATCATTTCTAAATGGGCAGAGACTTTATCCGGCCTGGGGATTAAAATCCTTTCTTTATCGGATACTGTCGGATTTGCTGATACCAAAACCATAGGATACTTGTTTTCCAATTTAATTCCAATGTATCCGCATATTGAATTTGGAGCCCATTTACATACACATCCGGACCATTGGCACGAAAAGGTAGATGCCGCCTATTCAGCGGGCTGCAAACGCTTTGACGGGGCTATTAAAGGATTTGGCGGTTGCCCCATGGCGAAAGATGAACTGACAGGCAATATGCCAACAGAAAAACTGATCACCTATTTTGCCTCAAAAAAGGTGCTGACCCAGATCAATACACTGCGCTTTGAATCAGCCTATAACGAGTCGTTGTATGTATTTGAACCTCAAATATAAACAGGTTGATTCTGAGCGGAAATACTGCCTTATTTTTGTTAAGAATAAATATTCTTTTCATTTTTTTAAGTATTGAAAAAAACCTTTGTTGGTTTTTTAAAAAGCACTATTATTGCAGCTATTATCATATGCTTTACATCCTTTATCTATACAGTAAATGAAAAACACTTATTTTGATTTAATTGATCAGAGTTTTTACTTCCCCCAGGAAGGTTTTGACCTAAAGAACGGAACACTTTCCTTTCATGGAATTTCCCTGAAATATTTGATAGATAAATACGGTACGCCATTCAGATTTATTTACCTGCCGAAAATTGGCGATCAGATCAAGAAAGCGAGAAATCTGTTTAACCGGGCTATTAAAAAGCACAATTACAAAGGGAAGTACCATTTTTGTTACTGTACGAAATGCAATCACTTTTCGCATGTGGTCTCTGAAGCACTGAAACACAATGTGAATTTGGAAACATCTTCTGCCTTCGATATTGATTTGATTTTAAATTTGCTCAAAGAAAAAAAAATAGACAAGAAAAGAGCCATTATCTGTAATGGGTATAAAACAACAGAATACCTTCAAAAAATCATATCGCTTCAGGAATCTGGATTTTCAAACATTATTGTTGTGCTGGATGGCATGAGTGAATTGGATCGGTTAACGGAGGCTGCCGGAACAAACATCATTAAAATAGGTATGCGAATGGCTATCAATGAGGAGCCGCAATCTGCATATTACACATCCCGGTTGGGAATTCGTCCGGCTGAATTGCATAATTTCTTCATGGAAAAAATCAAAAACAATCCGGTGGTAGAATTTAAAATGCTTCATTTTTTTGTTGATTCAGGGATCAAGGACAGTCTATATTATTGGGGAGAATTTCAAAAAGCTTTAAAAATTTATATCGATCTTAAAAAGGAGTGTGAGTCTCTGGATTCATTCAACCTGGGCGGAGGATTTCCCATCCGGAATAATCTGGGCTTTGAGTACGATTATGAAGCCATCATCAATGAGATCGTGCAAAATATAAAATCGGCCTGTGAGGCAGATAACATACCGGAACCTGATATTTATACTGAATTTGGAAAATACACGGTAGGAGAGAGCGGGGCAATTATTTTTAAGGTATTGGAGAAAAAAGTTCAGAATGATGCCGAGATCTGGTACCTGATCGACAACAGTTTGATGAATACCATACCGGACTCCTGGTCAATTCATGAAAAATTCATCTTATTGCCTGTGAATAAATGGAATAACGAATACAAACGTGTAAATATTGGTGGTATTAGTTGTGATCATTCCGATTATTACAATTCTGAGGACCTGAACCAGGAGATCTTGCTTCCAATGGCAGACGGAGACCAGGATGAGGAGCCGCTTTACCTCGGATTTTTTCACACCGGTGCCTATCAGGATGCCATTTCCGGTTATGGGGGAATAAAGCATTGCCTTATACCCTCACCAAAACATGTCATCATTGACAGAGATGAAAAGGGCAATATTATTGATTATGTTTACAGAAATGAACAATCATCCGAGGATATGTTTAAGATACTTGGATACAACAAATAAATTAATGCAGACAGTTCACTGAAATATTAAGGGAAACACAACTCAATGATTATGAAAAATAAGGGACCTGTGAGCGAATTTATGCTCAAGCACTACAAACACTTTAACGCTGCAGCCATGGTTGACGCGGCTAAAGGATATGAAAAACATTTGGGCGAAGGCAAAAAAATGCTGATTTCGCTGGCTGGTGCAATGAGTACTGCTGAACTGGGTATTTCTCTTGCGGAAATGATCAGGCAGGACAAGGTACAGATCATTTCCTGTACGGGCGCAAACCTGGAAGAAGATTTGATGAACCTGGTTTCGCACAGCCATTACAAACGAATACCCAATTACAGAGACCTGACCCCTGAGCAGGAATGGGAACTTCTGGAACAGGGATTGAACAGGGTAACCGATACCTGTATTCCGGAAGAGGAGGCCTTTAGAAGATTACAGAAACATATTTACGAGATTTGGAAAACGGCTGAAGAAAAAGGTGAGCGATATTTTCCCCATGAGTTCATGTTCAAAATGATAAAATCCGGAGTTCTGGAGCAATATTTTGAAATTGATCCCAAAAATAGCTGGATGCTGGCTGCAGCAGAAAAAAATCTGCCCATGATCGTACCGGGTTGGGAAGATTCAACCATGGGTAATATTTTTGCCTCTTATTGCGTTAAAGGTGAATTAAAACCAAGTACGATGAAATCCGGTATTGAGTACATGACCTTTTTGGCGGATTGGTACACTGAACAGGCCGAAGATAAGGGAATAGGATTTTTTCAGATCGGTGGCGGTATAGCCGGTGATTTCCCGATCTGTGTGGTACCCATGCTTTACCAGGATCTCGAGCGAACAGACACACCCTTCTGGAGCTATTTCTGTCAGATCAGTGATTCCACGACAAGTTATGGATCCTACTCAGGTGCAGTACCCAATGAAAAGATAACCTGGGGTAAACTGGATATCCATACACCTAAATACATTGTTGAATCGGATGCAACCATCGTTGCTCCATTAATTTTTGCTTATTTATTAAACTGGTAATTATGAGTACACAAAAGCCAAGAGTCTTTACATCGTATGATAAATTGAGTACAGAAATAAAGAACAAGCTAAAATTGAAATACCCGGAAGGCTTCAGTCATGAATTGATCAATTTTTATGATAAGGATGGTCTTAATGTAAGTGCGCTTATTTTTGAAACGGACGAAAAGATACTCCTGATCAAAATGAGCCAGACGGCAGCCGAAAAAATTATTTTTGACGATGAAGACTATGACGATGACGGCTTGTTAAAAGAGGCTGTTAAAGAAAGTCTTGAAGAAGAATTTATGGAGAATGAAGATGAGGAGACCGATGAGGATATTGATTCCGATAAGGATGATGATATGGATGATATGGATGACATGGATGATGATGAAGACGATGATGAAGAAGCAACAGAAGCAGAAGAGGATGATGAACCTTAACTGGTTTGCCTTTCTGAATTCACATAATCGATCTTGCCGCCAGCGCTGCTCCAATGATACCGGCTTCATTTTTATTTTCAGCCGGTAAAATTTCCGCTTTTGATTTTAAATGGTGCCTGAACTTGTTTAGCGTTTTACTGGGGCTTCCTCCAATAATAATGGTGTCGGGCGAAATGATCAGTTCTAAGCGGTTGAAATATTTGTTTAACCGTTTGCCCCATTTTTTGTAGCTCAATTCCTCAGCCACACGCACCGAGTCTGCAGCATATTTTTCAAAGGGCTTATTTTTATAACGCAAATGACCGAATTCAGTATTTGGAATTAATTTACCATCCAAAAATAATCCGGAGCCTATACCTGTACCCAGGGTAATAACGGCCACCAAACCCGGCTTATCTATCCCTGCACCATAGGCCATTTCTGCCATACCGGCCGCATCGGCATCATTGATCACTTTAAATGGTAATCCTGTGGCCTCCGAAAAAAGCTGCTCAACATGAACCCCGATCCAGTCATCATGTAGGTTGGAACCAACCTTGCACCGACCCTGGTAAAATGGTGTCGGAAAGCCGCATCCAACGACGCCCTTCCATTGAAAATGCTCAACAATTTCAATGATTTTCTTGCTTATGTTTTCAGGTGTTGCCGGCCTTGGAGTATCAACCCGAAACCGTTCTGCCAGCAGTTCGCCGGTATCCAGATCTACCGGAGCCCCTTTAATTCCTGTACCGCCAATATCAATACCTAAAGCATTCATCAAAAAAAATAATTAGAATCAAATATAGGTTAAATTCAGCAATAAAAAAACCCGTATGGAATTACATACGGGTACTTATATCTAAAAAATAATGCTAGAAATGAATACCAACACCAATGCCACCGGAAGAGGCCGTTCCGCCACCGAATTCTGCAATGATACCCCAGGTTTTATTTATTTTATATTCAACACCGGCATGAAGATTTATACTAAAATCGTCAGCATCGTCTTCATCACTAATAACCAAACCGGCATCTACACCACCCCAGATATCCCAGGGCTCGTTTAATTTCAGCAGACTGTCAAAATAATAATCCATTCTTGCGCCTAAGGCTATATAATCAAAATCAAAAGCAAGTGTCGCAGCTGGTGAAACTGTCAAATTAGGTGCAATTGGAATCTCGTAGTGCCCGTTTATTGCAGCATTGTCGCCAAAACTAACAAAGAGGTTTAGAGCCTTGTAATCTTCCTGAGCGACGGCATCAGTTGTCGATAAAAAAATCAATGATAAAGCTAAAATTGTAAAAAGTTTTTTCATGGTTTGATTAATTAAGTTATAGCAAATATAAGTCTTATTTAAATAGAGGGAAGATCCCAGTTCATTTTTTGACGGTTATAAGGACAAAAAGGATAGAAAAATTTTAATTTGATGTAAAAAATTGGCTCAGAAAATAAAGGGGAATAACCGATTGGTATTGTTCTTATATTCAAGATAAGAATTTCCGAATTGATCTGTTAAGATTTTTTCTTCACGGTTTATTTTTAAAAGAAATACCAGTAATAGTATCAGGAACATCAAAATATTCAGTTTCTCAGTCCTTTGGATCACGGTCGCTCCAAAAAACAACAGGATACCCAGGTACATCGGATTTCTGATCCAGCGATAAGGCCCTGATCTAATAAATTGTGCATCTTTCCTTAGCTCGGGTTGTATATTAAAGTTTCCTATTTTCAGAGCAAATACCCCCCATACAGAAATGAAGAATCCACAAAATTGAAGTATCAGCAAATACCCATCGCATAAAATCGCTTGTCCGAACAGGAAATAAGCAAAGCATAAGAATTGAAGCGTGACAAGAAATTTTGAGTACTTAGACATGATTCAAAATTGAATATTTTCACGGTCATTTTCAATTTTTTTGACCAAAAACATGACAAATGTCATACTATTTAAAATTAATCTAAATAAGCTTTGGCCAGTACATTTTAATTTATAATTTTGCCTGCGAAATTACTATTTATAATGAGTTTAAATTAAAATTAGATGGGAAAGTCGTTATTTTTTCTTTGTTTTCTTTTTTGTTTTGGGAGAATTTATGCCCAGGTTGAAAAAGTCGCTGATACCATATCGAAATCAGAAAAGACCGAGATGCTTGGTGAAATTATTCTTTCCAACAATATTCTGGGGAGTAAATTTGAGGTGAAGAACAGAACCGGTTCAGCCTATTACATTTCACCCAAAGAGTTGCAGCAATTTGGTTATATGGACATCAACAAGATCATACTGGCCGTTCCCGGCGTTACTATTGTTGAAGAAGAAGGATTTGGTCTGCGTCCGAATATTAGTATCAGGGGTACATCACCCGAAAGAAGTTCAAAAATAACCCTGATGGAAGATGGTGTTTTAATTGCCCCGGCACCGTACAGTGCCCCGGCAGCTTATTATTTTCCAACTGTAGGGCGTATAGATGCGATAGAAGTTCTGAAGGGAAGCAGTCAGGTTCAATACGGGCCATTTACAACGGGAGGGGCAATGAATCTGGTTTCAAAACAAATACCCACTGATTTTTCCGGTGACATCAGGTTTTATGCAGGTAATTATGATTCGAGAAACACAGAGGCAACCGTGGGTGATGCCGGCGAAAATCTGGGTTTTGTAGCGCAGTATTTCAACTATAATACCGATGGGTTTAAAGATCTGGACGGAGGTGGAAATACGGGTTTCGACAAAAGTGATTATTTGGGAAAAGTAAGGTTCAATACCGATTGGGATGCCAGAATTTTTCAATCGCTTACTGCCAAGGTACAATATTCTGAAGAGAATGGAAACGAAACTTACCTCGGACTTACCGATGATGATTTTAAAAAAGATCCTTACAGACGTTACCGTGCCTCATCAGAAGATAATATAGTAACAGAACACAGACAATTTCAACTGGACCATTTGATTAAACCGGTCGAAAACATATCAATAAGAACAACAGCTTATCAAAACGAATTCGCAAGGAACTGGTATAAAATCGATGATGTTACCCTGACTAAAAAGGTGAGTATTTCTGATGTTCTGGAAGATCCGGTAAAATATCAGAACGAATATCAGGCTTTATTGGGTAATAATGACACTGCGGCTGATGTTTTTGGAATAAAAGCCAACAACAGAACCTATGATTCCAGAGGAATTCAGTCTGTCGCAAATTATAGGTTTGGAAAAACGGTATTCAGTGATATTGAAGTTGGACTCAGGTATCATGAAGATGAAGAGGATCGTTTTCAATGGACAGACAGATATGGCTTCGAAAATTCGGAGTTGATACGAACCACCGTAGCCACAAAAGGTACGGAATCTAACAGGATCAACAGCGCAAAAGCGCTAGCGGCTCATATGCTTTATAAGTTGACTATTGATAATTTGACGATTACACCGGGTTTAAGGTATGAGGATATGACCTTTGAACGCCTGGATTATGGAAAATCAGATCCTGACAGAACCGGAAGCAATTTAAAGATCAGTGAAAACAAGGTGGATGTATTTATACCCGGAATAGGTGCCAATTATATTTTCAGCAATGAACTGACCCTGTTCGGAGGCATACACAAGGGTTTTGCACCTCCGGGAAGCACGGAGGGCACTGATCCTGAAAGCAGCATCAATTATGAATTGGGCAGCAGGTTCAATTTTAAAGGGCTGACCGGGGAATTTGTTGCCTATTACAATGATTATGATAACTTACTGGGGAGTGACCTGGCGGCATCAGGCGGAGAAGGAAGTCTGGACCAGTTCAATGCGGGCGAATCAGTGGTTAAGGGTGTGGAGCTTATACTTAACTATAATCTGCTGAGGGGTACCCAAAGCAAATTAAAACTTCCGGTTACTTTTTCATATACACTCACCGACGCAAAATTTCAGTCAGATTTTATTAGTGAGGTAGAAATATTTGGTGAAGTAAACAAGGGGGATCAAATTCCATATATTCCTCAAAATCAACTTAATTTAACGGCAGCGCTTGAAAATACAGTATACCAGGTAAGTCTGAGTGCCCGTTTTACTGATGAATTTCGCACCCAGGCAGGAACGGGCCCCATCCCTGAGGAATACAGAATAGGAAGTAGTTTTATTATGGATTTCGCGGCACGGTATTTTTATACACCCAGAATTACATTCTTCGCCAATATCATGAACATCCTGGATTCAGAATATGAGGTAGCCAGAACACCTTCTGGTTTAAGGCCTGGATCTCCTTTACTTTTCAATGCCGGAATTGGCTTTTCCTTCTGATCAACCGGCACTATACCATTTTTTCGAACCGTCTCACGTATACCTTGAGACGGTTTTTTTTGATCCTGTTCTATAACCGCTCTAATTACTTTGTTTAAGATTATTAAAAGGACAAAACAGATTGTTTCTCATTCCAAATTAATATTGTAAGTTTGCACGCAATTAACTCACAATTGCATATGCCTACCTCAAAAATTTTATTCGAAGGACTTACCTATGATGATGTCTTACTTGTGCCTGCATATTCAGAAGTGCTGCCAAGGGAAGTAAGTATTCAGTCCTACTTTTCAAGGAATATAATTCTGCAAACCCCGGTTGTGTCTGCTGCCATGGATACGGTCACAGAATCGGATATGGCCATAGCTATGGCCAGGGAAGGCGGGATAGGCGTCTTGCATAAAAATATGTCGGTCGAGCAGCAGGCTGCAGAAGTGAAACGAGTTAAGCGATCGGAATCAGGAATGATCATCGACCCCATAACCCTGACAAAAGACAAAACAGTTTCCGATGCAAAGTCACTGATGAAACAGTATTCCATAGGAGGTATACCGGTGATCAATGAATCCGGTGAGTTGATCGGCATTGTTACCAACAGGGACCTGCGTTTTGAGAAGGACAACAACAGGCTTATTGCCGATGTAATGACGAAAGAACATTTGGTTACAGCAAAGGAAGGAACATCATTAAAGGAAGCTGAAGTTATTCTGCAGAATAACAAGATCGAGAAATTACCGGTGGTCAATGCTTCCAATAAGTTGGTGGGTTTGATCACATTCAGAGATATTATTAAAGTGAGTGAAAATCCATATGCCAATAAAGATACCTTTGGCAGGCTTCGTGTTGCAGCCGCTATCGGAGTGAGCGGCGATGTGCTCGTAAGGGCGAAGGCCCTTGTAAAAATGGGCGTTGACGCGCTTGTAATCGATACGGCACACGGCCATTCCAAAGGGGTAATCGAATTGCTCAAAATAATAAAGAAGGAATTCCCCAGAACGGATGTCGTAGTGGGTAATATCGCTACGGGTGAAGCTGCAAAATACCTTGTTGATGCTGGTGCGGATGCAGTAAAAGTGGGTATCGGTCCGGGTTCAATTTGCACGACCCGGGTGGTAGCCGGTGTAGGATTTCCGCAGCTTTCGGCTATTATTGAAGTAGCAAAAGCCATTAAGGGAAGCGGTGTTCCGATCATTGCAGACGGGGGTATCAGATATACGGGGGATATCCCAAAAGCGATCGCAGCCGGTGCCGATTGCGTAATGCTTGGCTCGCTCCTTGCGGGTACCAAGGAATCACCGGGTGAGACCATAATTTTTGAGGGAAGAAATTTTAAATCATACAGGGGCATGGGCTCTGTTGAAGCCATGACCGCAGGATCAAAGGACCGGTATTTCCAGGATGTTGAAGAGGATATTAAGAAACTGGTTCCCGAAGGAATTGTTGGCCGGGTTCCCTATAAAGGTGAAGTTTTTGAAACGATGCACCAGTTTATCGGCGGCCTCAGAGCAGGCATGGGCTATTGCGGAAGCAAAGACATCGCTGCACATAAGGAAGCCAAATTTGTCAGGATCACTTCGTCCGGTATACGGGAAAGCCATCCGCATAATGTGACTATCACCAAAGAGGCGCCAAATTATTCAACAAGGTAATTGCCGTTTAGGATCTTTTAGGGACAGGTAATTGTTGTGAAAACAGGGTTACCGCTATTGTCAACCGTGAGTTTCCAGCAATTTCCGTTTGGTGACTTCATAATCACACCTGCATTGGCCGATTCAAGATATATATCTCCACCGGTGACCTGTAGTTGTGATTTGGGAGCAGGTGTTCCGATACCAATCTTACCATCGCTTTTAAAGCGCATTCTCTCAACACCGCCTACACCGATTTTAAAGTCGTAGTTATTGAAGCAGAATAAGAAACCATCATTGGCTCCAAACGTTGAGCCGGAACTGTTTAATCCTAAGACCATATTATTGAATATGTCATTTGTGATTGTCATTCTGGTTTGTGTTGCGGCATTTTTATTTAACAGTACGAGGTTGGAGGCATTGGTATTCGCTTCATCTGATAAGATAAAGAACTTATCATAAGCAGCAATACTTTGCTGACCTACAACCACATTGCCCTGGTCATATGAAATACCGGTGCTGTTGGTGTTGGGTTTCCAGTAATTTCCTCCGCTATTCTTTGCGTACAGGGCATAGGGAACACTCAAAAGCTGACTTGTTCCAACAGCCGTATAATTACTACCGCCTGCAGCATCAACCATAAACTCAAGATAATACGGACCCGAACCCCAGTTAATTCCGGCTATAGTTCCGGTGACTGCGGTTCCGCTGCCGATCTGTAAATTCACCATACCGTATTCATTGGTTGTGGTTGCGAAAGTTTCACTAAATACAATATTGCCGGCAGCTGATGCCTGACGGATGTTAAACTTGATCCCAACGCTTTGGTTCGCGAGTATATTTCCTCCCGAATTCCGTATAACAGCTTGATAATTAAATTGTTCAGGACTTTGTGCCCATGTCAGAAACAAAGCGAAAAAAGTGAATACTGCGGTAAGGTAAAGATTTTTCATTGTACATTTATTTTTTAATATGTTTTGTTAGGATATTGAACATTAACCCAGGGTATCATTAAAACCCGACTTAGCGAGTTCAAATCAGTTCAGCTCAGTTCTTAATAAATTTAATGGTCTTTACCAGTGAAAACTGTTTGTAAAGATTTAAAAAATATATACCAGATTTGAGCTTTGTTGTATCAATTTCATTTTTAGAATCAGTTAATTTTTGTTCTGAGACCAACTGCCCGAGGTTGTTGTATATTTTAACTTCGGTATCGATATAATCAGGCAGATCGAGATGCAAACTGTTTGGGGTTGGATTGGGATAAGCCACCACCTTGTATTGTGGGTTGAGATCATCGATTCCAAGCACAACCAGATTGGTTTGGTGAAAACCCTGAGTTACCTGAAGATTATTGCCAGCCAAACCGGAAATTGCCAGTTCTCCTAAAGTGGCACTGGCCGAAATACCACCCGCAGTGGATTGAATACCACCAGATGAAAGTACAGTCTGGCCGCATACCGTGCCTGACAAGTACAAGAGAAAAAATATAAAATAGATTGATTTCATAATAAAAATTTGAAAGTAACCCTCTTTACCAAAGGTATTAATTTTTTACAAATAAAAATGCTATTGGGAGGATATGAATAAAGTGTTGGAATAAAAAAACCTCCCGAAGGAGGTTTTGATCAATATTTTTTAAATTTCTTCTTGGGTTTATCTCCTCCTTTTGGAGCTCCTGAGAGTTCTACAATGAGGTTTCTTCCTTTGTATTCAGTGCGTTTGAAACTTTCAACAATTTTATCTGTGTAATTTTTATCTATTTCAAAAAAAGAAAAGTTGGAAAGAATTTCTATTTTTCCAATTTCTACATTTCTCAGCTTCAGATTTTCATTGATCAGGCCGATCAGATTGGCCGGATTAATTTTGTCGCGTTTTCCCAGATTGATATAGAAGCGGGAAAAATTTCCTGACCCTGAACCTGCACTGTCACGTTGCCTGGTCTTGCCATCTTCATTGATATCCTGCGTGTTTTCGTAATAGGATAAGAACTGGTTAAATTCCAAAGAAACAAACCGTTTGATCAGTTCTTCTCTGGTCAAACCATCTAATTTACTGTAGATCTGTGGCAAATAATCCTTGATCTCCTTCTCATTCACCTCAATATCATGAACCTTGTCTATTAAATTGTACAACTGGTTTTCACATACTTCTTTTCCATTGGGAACAGGTTTATACATAAACTGCTTTTTCAGGCTCTTTTCTATCGGGTCCAGCAATCTTTTTTCCTTTGGAGTAATAATGGCTATCGAAATTCCTTTTTTACCGGCCCTGCCTGTACGACCACTGCGATGCGTGTAGGACTCGATCTGATCAGGCAATTTGTAATTGATCACATGGGTAAGGTCATTTACATCGAGGCCTCGGGCAGCAACATCAGTAGCAACAAGTATCTGCAGGTGTTTCGACCTGAATTTCTGCATGACGATATCCCGCTGTGCCTGGGAAAGATCACCGTGCAGTGAATCGGCGTTATATCCGTCATTGATGAGGTTATCCGCAACATCCTGTGTTTCGCGTCTGGTTCTGCAGAACACGATACAATAGATATTCGGGTTAAGATCTGCGATGCGCTTCAGGGCATTGTAACGGTTTCTGTCAGATACCATATAATATTCATGGCTCACATCTTCTGCACCTATGTTTTTTGCGCCAGCCGATATTTCCATCGGATTTTGCATATAATTTCTGGCTATGGCCTCAACTTCCTTTGGGAAAGTAGCTGAAAACAACAAAGTCTGCTTGCTTTTTGGGGTTACTTCTAAAATCTGATCCAGCTCTTCTTTAAAACCCATGTTCAACATTTCATCAGCCTCGTCAAGAACAAGCCACTGTATGTTTTCCAATTGCAATCTTTTCCTTTTTATCAGATCAACCGTTCTTCCCGGGGTGCCTACTACTATTTGTACTCCCTTGCCCAGGGATCTGATCTGATCATCTATACTGGCTCCACCATATACTGCCAGTACTTTTAAGTTTTCAATATTTTGAGAAAAACCTTCGATACTTTTTGCGATCTGTATGGCTAGTTCACGGGTAGGGGAAAGGATAATTGCTTGTGTATCTGATGATTCGTTATCGATCATTTCCAGAATTGGCAAACCGAAAGCAGCCGTTTTACCTGTACCGGTTTGGGCAAAGGCTTTCAGGTCATTTTCGTAATTTATAATTTGAGGGATGGCGATTTCTTGTATTGGGGTTGGATGCTCGTAGCCTAGTTTTTCAAGAGCATCAAGGATATTTTGACTTAATCCTAAATTTTTAAATGATTCCATAAACGGATTTTGAATGAACTTAGATATTTGTAACTTAATGATTTACAAATAAATAATGATTTTGTTATTTTAAGAGTGCAAAAGTACTACTTATTTTCGGAAGTAAACCATCAAATGCTACTTATTAAATTCAAGCAGGCATTTTTCCAGCTGATATCTGTCGTTAAACAACAGATAACTGTTCATTACATGGCCGTTCTTTCTGACGACAACTGCTCTGGCCATATCTCCTGCAAACCAGGAAGTTAATTCACTGGCCTCGTCCATTTTGTATTGTGCGGTTTTGGGCAGCTTTTTTTCTTCAATAAATTCATGCCAATCTCCTTTCGATTTGTGCTGGTCTATTCCAACAAACAGAACATCGGGAAATTGGGCACTATAGGTTGACAAAGACTCCAGCAGCAACTCCTGATTTTCAACTTCCTTGGGCCAGAAATAAATAATAGTATTTTTGTTTTTTACCAACTTGTTTACCTCAACTTTCTGGTTATCCATGTTGTATGCCTTGAGTGAAGGAAATGCATCTCCGGTCTTTAAAAAGTTGCGCTGTTTCATCACTTGTTTGGCCTCGGCAACATATTTATTGTCGGTACAATGGGCCATAAAATAATTTTCAATTGCTGCTGTCTGTTCCTCAGTCAGATGATTTCTGGAAACAGAAGCCCAGAATCCGGAGGCGAGAAATTTATTTTTCATTTCCACATTGGTGATATTTTCGCTGACAGCCTCCATAAAATTCAATGTAAAATTCTTTTTGGACGGGTCATTCTTTTCCTTTTGATAGGCCTGGTTGTATAAAAAGGCCTCGAGATAGTAGGAATACGCGCGATAACTGAATAAGGATTCATCATTCAAATCGACTTCGTTCCTGAAATCGTAAAAACCTGTACTTACTTCCGGATGGTCATAGATGTTTTGCCCGTCCCTGTGTTTAAGGACAAAAAGCTCCTTCTTGGCATATGCTGGGTAATGAATGGCAATTTCTGCCAGTTTCTTAAAGGCATCTGAAGGATTCTCACTTTCAATGTCCAAAAATTTTTGATAGGCCTCAGACAAGTGCAAAGTAGTTTCTTCTATTCTTTGGCTAAAGTCCTGTTCATTTAGCGTGTAATGGGGCTTGAATTTTTTTTCAATTTCTTCATTCTCGAGAAAAGCACCGATCAAAAAATTATTTTTTCCAGCTCCTTTCCCGCTGAAAATAATCGACTCATCAAAGTTCCAGGCATTCAGATAGAGCATCAGACTGTCCTTTGGTTCTAAAAAGATATATTGAAATTCCGGACCGTGTTTAAAAGTATATAATCCAGTACTTAAAGAATCCAGCTGAAATAAAAATTTATTCGTCGGATTAATTTTTGCCGAGTCCAGGACCTGTTCATTCTTCAATAAATAAACATAGGTCCCTTTTGGATTTGTGATCTTCCCACCAAAATAGGTTCTAGGATTTTCTTCCGCTTTTTTACAACTAATCACAGTTGGCAGAAAAGCAGTCAAAATAAAAAATTGGAAAATAAAAAGGTAGTTCTTTCTCAAATATTCCGGCCTTGACATAATAGGCAAAATTAAAGATATCATCGTTTGCGCCATGTTAATTGGTTGTTAAATATTTGATAATACTGTTGCTAAAATGACAGGGAAGGACAAATGTGCAGGGAAATATACTGTAGTTTGCCGGTAACATTATTATTAGGTAAAATCGAATGAATTGTGACTTAAATGACTACTTTTGCAAAAATTTTAAAAGATGTTATCAGTATCGAACTTATCCTTACAATTTGGGAAAAGAATCTTATTTGATGAGGTAAATACAAAGTTTACCAAAGGAAATTGTTATGGGATCATCGGAGCAAACGGTGCCGGAAAATCTACATTTCTCAAAATATTATCAGGTAAAATGGATCCTACAGCAGGGAATGTTTCCCTTGAAAAAGGAAAAAGGATGTCTGTTTTGTCACAGGATCACTACGCTTTTGACGAACACCCAGTTTTGGAAACCGTGTTGATGGGGAACAAACCTTTGTTCGATCTGAAACAGGAACTGGACCTGATCTATGCCAAGCCTGATTTTAGTGAAGAAGACGGTGTAAAGGCCGGAGAACTGGGAGGCCATTTTGAAGAAATGGGTGGCTGGTCTGCGGAGAGCAGTGCCGCCAGTTTATTGTCTTCTTTGGGAATAGGAGAAGAATTGCATTATACTTTAATGAAGGATGTCGACAGCAAAGCGAAGGTACGCGTGCTTCTTGCCCAGGCGCTTTTTGGTAATCCCGATGTGCTGATCATGGATGAGCCTACCAATGACCTGGATTTTGAGACCATAGGCTGGCTGGAGAATTTTCTTGCAAACTACGACAATACGGTCATTATCGTGTCGCACGACAGGCACTTTCTGGATGCCGTTTGCACCCATATTTCGGATATAGATTTTGGAAAGATAAACCAGTATTCAGGAAATTATTCTTTTTGGTATGAGTCAAGTCAGCTGGCTGCAAGACAAAAGGCACAGCAGAACAAGAAGGCCGAAGAAAAGAAGAAAGAGCTGGAAGAGTTTATACGGAGATTTTCTGCCAATGTAGCCAAATCAAAACAAGCTACTTCCAGAAAAAAAATGATTGAGAAATTAAATGTATCCGATATAAAACCATCGAGCAGGAGGTATCCGGCCATTATATACGACCAGGAAAGAGAAGCCGGTGATCAGATACTGCATATTGAAAATCTGAGCAAAGCCATTGATGGTACCGTACTGTTCAAGGATGTGAATATCAATCTGGCAAAAGGAGATAAAGTAGTATTGTTGTCTCGGGATTCAAGGGCGGTAACTGCTTTTTATCAGATAATTACAGGTAACGACAAGGCGGATTCCGGAACTTTTGTTTGGGGGGTGACCACCAATCAGGCTTACCTGCCTGTCGATAACGCGGCATTTTTTGAATCCGAGAACAACCTTGTTGACTGGCTGAGGCAATACGCTAAAACTGATGAAGAAAGAGAAGAAGTTTTTTTACGGGGATTTCTGGGAAAAATGTTGTTCAGCGGCGATGAAGCCCTGAAAAAATGTGCTGTCTTATCAGGTGGAGAAAAGGTGCGCTGTATGCTTTCTCGCATGATGATGAACAGGGCCAATGTGCTGCTCATCGACGAACCGACAAACCACCTCGACCTGGAGTCTATTCAGGCTTTTAACAATGCGCTGGTAAAATATAAAGGAACTGTGATTTTTTCTACCCATGACCATGAATTTGCAGAGACAGTGGCAAACCGGATCATTGAGATCACTCCAACCGGTGTCATCGACAGGTACATGACCTTTGATGAATACCTGGAAGATGAGAGCATAAAAACGCTGAGAAATTCCATGTACAAATAACAGAAACACCACATCAATTAAAAAATCCCCGACTGTATGAAGGGGATTTTTTTTTCAATCTGAGAAAACTCAAATCCTGGTATCGACCAGGCTCATGATCTCCTGTTCCATTTTTGCACTCGCCCCGGCAAGTCCTTTTGCCTTCTCCAGGATCTTCACTACAAAGTCCTGATCCTTAATGTCTTTTACATTGATTCTCACATTGAGATAAGCACCGGTCACAGCAGTTTTTGCGCAAAGTGCGCCAACTGCGGCGTCAGAGAGCGAGCTTTGCAGGCCGGTCTCAACCATTTTTTTCATGATCTCCATAGAAGCACAGGCATTTTCCATAACGGCTAAGGGAATTTCACTGGCGTATTTAGTGGCCTCCTCGATCGCCTTTTTTCTGAGCTCAATTTCTTCGGAATTTCCTTTGGGCAGCCGGAAACCTTCTATGATCTTATTAAAGGCCCGGGTATCTTCATCAACAAGCAAAAGCAGGGTATCTTTCAATTTCTGACCTTTTTCTGCCCATTCGGAAAACATTTCCCACTTCTCATCCCAACCGCTTTTATGAGCTGACAGATTGGCGACCATGGTTCCCAATGAGACCCCAAGGGCACCCACATAGGCAGAAATCGATCCTCCTCCGGGTGCCATGGACTCGCTGGCTGTTTCGTCGGCAAAGGCTCTCACACTCAAGTCGGTCAGCTTTTTTGTATTTTTCTCTTCCAGCAAATATTCAATGATCTTTTCTTTTGGATTAAAGGGTTTCAGGTCGTCGAGCCCGAGCGATTTGACCGCAATTTTTAGTTTTTCATCCACGGAAATACCCAGCGACCTTTCCTGTTTTCTCAGAAAATAATCCGCTGCATCGAGCATAGACTTCAGGGGCAGAAGTCCGACGAGCTCAGAACCTGTTACACGCAAACCCCGGCGTTCTGCTGCCTTGCATGTTTCATCAAAAACCACATGCAGCGGACTTAGGCTTATATTCGTTAAATTATAAGAGATCTGTGCTATACCGTATTCTTCAATATACCAGCCTATACCTTTTACGGCTTTCAGTTTTCCCGGTATTCTCAGCGGATTGCCTTCATTATCCAATACGGGCTTTCCTGTTTTCGGGTCGTTTCCGGCAATTCTGCCTGCTTCGCGAATATCAAAGGCTACAGCGTTGGCCCTTCGGGTTGATGTGGAATTTAAATTCACATTATAGGCTATCAAAAATTCACGGGCAGAAATGGCAATAGCTCCTGTTTTTTGGACAGAGGTATTGAATTCGGCCGGGCCGAAATCGGGTTTCCAATCCGGATTGGTCAATTTTTCCTTTAATCCTTCATATTCTCCGGCACGGCAATTGGCCAGGTTCTTTCTTTTTTCTTCTGAGGCAGCTGCTTCGTAATAATAGCCGGGGATACCCAGTTCTTTACCCACTCTTTTACCCAAAGCATGTGCAAAGGCTGCAGTTTCATTCATAGTGATACCGGAAATCGGGATCAAAGGGCAGACATCAGTTGCTCCAAACCGCGGATGCTCTCCCTGGTGTTTTGACATATCGATCAATTCAGCTGCTTTTTTTATGAGCAGAAAGGCTGCTTCGATCACTTTTTCCGGTTCTCCGACAAAGGTGATCACTGTGCGGTTTGTAGCATTTCCGGGATCTATATCAAGCAGTTTGATACCCTCAACGGATTCTACAACCCTGGCAATAGTATTTATTTTTTCAAGATCCCTTCCTTCACTGATGTTCGGAACACATTCAATAATTCTGTTATTCATGGATATGGGTTTATGGAACAAATTTAGCAAATGGCCATGAACCTGAAGCAAAGGGATAAAAATAAAAAACTGCAAACCGTGGCAAAGTTTGCAGTTCATAAATTAGCTGTGCCGGGATGGGCTTATTAAAAAACAAAACCCAGTCCCAGTACGATATTTCTGCCCGGATTTTGAATCTGGTCCACTTTCAGAGCCGATAAATGAGAAATATAGGACTCATCAAGCAGGTTATTGATATTTAAATTTGCCCTCATTCCAACTTTTTTAAATTTCATATTGCCGCCTAAGCTCAAACCCAACAAATTATAGGCATCAGTAGGTGTTTCAAAGTCACTCACCTTGTTTTGAGCAAAAAATGAATCGACTTCAAATGAAAAGTAATAATCTTCTAAGAAGTTATTGCCATTGAATTCTGCTCTCACCACGTTGGCCCATTTATTGGCCGGGATCAGCGGGAGGTATTTGTCATCCGCCTGCTTACCGGTTACGGTTGAGAAGGTACTTTCCAGATGCAGCCAGTCGAGGGGGTGCGGATGCAGGTGAATGCCGAATTCAGCACCAAAAAGATCGGCATCGCTTTGTTCATAGATAAATACACTTGCATCATCTTCAATTTCACCTGTTGGTGTCAGGAAGATATAATCATTTATTTTGTTGTAAAAACCGTTGGCAAAAATTTCAAAATGTTCATTGCCATATTCCAGCGACAGATCTGTCTGGAAGTTTTGTTCACTTTCCAGATCCGGGTCACCGATCTCAAAACGGTTGGTGCCATGGTGCACACCGTAGGAGGTAAGTTCAGCTAAATTCGGGGCTCTGAAACCGCTCGCTAAATTGATACGTGTGGTAACTGCCTTGAAGAGCAGCGTCTTATAACCCAATGAAAAAGTAAAATTTTCATAATTTCTGTCGATGGCTTCCACAATTTCTACTTCATCTTCATGATCTTCATCATGATCTTCATCCTCATGGTGTTCTAATGTGTATGCTTCTGTCTCCAGGCTTCTATGGTCAAATCTGGCGCCAACCTGAAAAATATTGTTTTTATTAAGCTCATAAATACCTGAGGTAAAAAAACCGATGTCCTTTGTGTTTGCATCGGGAATTAAAATCTCTTCCCCTGAGTTCTTGTTGCTTTGGATCAATCCCTGTAATCCTGCAATCACTTCCAATTTGTTTTTCTTAGGAAAGTAGTATTTGCCTTCATAGGTAAAGGTGCTGAGATCCATATCCAGTGCGGCATCAGATCCATGCTCATCTTCTTCATCCTCCTCATCATGATCCTCACCCTCATGTCCGTGTTCATCTTCAAATTCCCGGCGATTATTATATACATAACCCAGGTTGACATCAATTTTTGCTTCATTCAGAAAAAAGTGGTTGTGCAGGCCGAGGATATGGCTTTGAAGTTTCTGATAAGGCAGTTCAGGTGTTTTGCTTTCGGTTTGTTCTTCAATGCCTTCCGGGATACCAATCTTGGAATCGACATAATTGTACCTCAGTTCTGATACTACATTTTTAATGTTTACTCCGAATCCGGCCTTGAAATCTTTTTCATTAAAACGCGTATTGGTGACCCGTTCTCCTTCACCGGTTTCGTAATCAGAGTGAGTGGTGTAAGTTCCTCTGAGCAGGACTTTAAAAACGTCTGAAGAAGTTTTTACGCCTGCGGACGTATTACTCCCGAGCGTATTCGAATAAAAATCCTGATTAATACTGACATCGGTTTCATTCTGATAAGCGAATTTTTCCGGATTAATGTATAGCACACCGCCAAGTGCATCAGAACCATAGAGCAGGGAAGCCGGCCCTCTGATGACCTCCACACTTTCGAATCCGGCGCCATTGAGCCCCAAACCGTGTTCGTCGCCCCATTGCTGATTTTCAAGACGCACTCCCTGGGTATAGATCAGAACCCGGTTGCCGGACAACCCGCGTATAACGGGCTTCCCAATGCCTGTACCGGTAGATAATTGCTCCACCCCGGGTATGGATGTCAGGCTTTCTGCCAGTGTGGGAGCTCCAGTTTTCTGTAAAGTTTCGATCGAATTTGATTCGATCTTCATCACATTTTCGCTTTGCAGTTTCCCAAAGGGAGCTGATAAAATCACCTCATCCATATGAAAAATGGAAGGGCTTAATACGATGTTGATCTCTGTTTTTTCGCCTCCGCTAAGAAAACTTCGGTTCTCTGTGTCGTAACCTATAAAACTGATGGTGAGTGTCTGATTTCCTTTTGGGATGTTTTTTAAGGTATAGCTACCGTCAGCATTGGAAGTAGTCCCAATATGTAGTTGTTCAATATAGATTTCCGCTCCAAAAACAGGCATATTATTTTCGTTGGTTATAATTCCGGAAACGGTGGTTTGTGCATATAAAAGGGAACTGAATCCCAGTAGCAGAATTAAGTGTACAAATTTCATAGAATGTAAATTAATGGTTTAAAATAAATCGTAAAAATTTAGAATAAAGCATTAATCACCGGAGGGCCCCGCAACAGGTAATGATAAGCCCTGAGCTGCTCAGAAAAGCTGCAGCTAAATAGAATAAGTTGTTTAAATGGCTCAAAACGGATCAGCTCAAAATCATTTTGAGCTTTCTCAAAAGAAATGTTTTGAAGCATATGAAATGCAGCGCAGGATTCTTTCTGCGCATGGATATGCTGTTCATTTTTGGCAAAACAATGTTGGTTCTGGTGCTCATGAACAGCATGAAAAAGCCCGAATATTGCAGGCAAAATAAAGATGAAGGCCAGGAGGCCCGCTTTAATATATTTTGTTTCGGTGCTTTTCATAATCGCACTGCAATAGTACGAATTAATCAAGAACAAAGCAAGGAGGATTACCCTCCTTGATCAGTCTGTAAAGAACTGAAGCTGTTAAAGGCCCATTTTCTTCAGGATTTTCTCCATGAGGCACCAGTCTGTAAATGCGTATTGAAACAGGTTCACGCCCACAAAAAGCGTAAACCAGATCCAGTTTATATTCACAAAATAAGCCAGTAAAACACTTATAATGATAAATGAACCGGCTATAGCTCTGATATATTTTTCCATAATTCTATAGTTTAAATAAATTGTTCCACATTCATAACTGCCAATCTAATGGGACTGGTGCAATCGGTGTTTTTATTGAAGTCATTCAACAAACCGATTAAAGATTCAATTTTCCCATTCTCTGTAAAGGAGAAAAGTAAAACTGAATCTACATTGTTGCGCGAAGAAGAAAACCAATTTTGTTCCGGATGATTTTCGGAATGCTGTTTATGTCCCTCCATATTTATGGCACTCCAGGTGAGTATCCCAGCTTTTTTTAGCAGGGAGATCGCATCTTTCTCGAGTTCTTTGACAGCGGTTAATACGATTAATTTTATCATAGTTATTGGGATTTATGTTTTTTTCTTTCCATAAAATAATAGATCAAAGGAGCCATAATGAGGGTTAATATGGTGGCGAAGATCGTACCTCCAAGCATGGAGATGGCTAAACCCTGAAAAATTGGGTCAAAAAGCATCACGAATGCACCAATAACTACGGTTCCTGCAGTGAGCAGTATGGGAGTTGTTCTTACCGCACCTGCCTCCATGACTGCTTGCCGCAAAGGAATGCCTTCTTCCAGTCTCAAGTTGATAAAATCAACCAGCAAAACGCCGTTTCTTACCATAATTCCTGCCAGGGCGATCAAACCGATCATTGAAGTTGCAGTGAAATAAGCTCCAAAGATCCAGTGGCCTAATATGATTCCCGATAGCGATAAGGGCAGTGAGATCAGCATAACCAGTGGTGATTTAAAATCCTGGAACCAACCCACCAGCAATAGGTAAATGATAATAATCACTACAGCAAAGGCAGCGCCGAGATCTCTGAATACCTCATAGGTAATCTGCCATTCACCGTCCCATTTTACGGTATATTCACTTTCATTGTCGGGCTGTTCATTCCATTTCTCATTTAAAGTGTATCCTTCTGGCATTTTTATTTCGTTCAATCTGTCCGAGAAATCGAGCAAGGCATAAACGGGGCTTTCGAGTTTGCCCGCCATTTCAGCGGTGACATAAACCACCCTTCGCTGATTTTTTCTCATAATACTTTTTTCAATGGTATCATTTTTAATTTTAATCAGATCGCCAACAGGCACGGCATTACCGTTCTGAGAGATTAATTTTAAAGCGAGGAGTTCCGTTAAACCCGATTTTTCCTTTTCATCCAGCTGCAAAACGATACCTACATCCTTACTCGCCTTCTCGTCATACATCTTGCTGACCGGCTGGTTTGCCATAGCCAGCTGCATCGTTGAAACGATCTGTTGCGGTGCGATTCCATTGAGGGCGGCCTTTTCTTTATCGATCACAAAACGGTATTCGGTCTGATCGTTTTCGATCATCCAGTCCACATCTACCACCTCCTTATTGGATGAAAAAAGTGTTTTTAACTGATTCCCAATTTTGATCTGTTCCTCATAATCAGGCCCGTACACTTCGGCGACTAAAGTTGATAAAACAGGAGGGCCGGGGGGAACTTCAACAACTTTTGCATTACCTCCGAACTTTTGAGCGATCTCCTGGATTTTAGGTCTAAGCTCTTTTGTTATCTGGTGGCTTTGTTCTTTGCGGTCACCTTTACCTATCAGGTTGACCTGGATATCGGCAACATTTGAGCCCCTTCTCAGATCGTAGTGTCTTACCAGGCCATTAAATGTTATTGGCGACGCAGTACCTACGTAACTCTGGTAATCAGATACAAACTCACTTTCTTTGATGTATTGGGCAATTTCCTGAGTTACCATCTGCGTTCTTTCCAGAGTAGTCCCTTCCGGCATATCGAGAATAACCTGAAATTCATTTTTGTTATCGAAAGGCAGCATTTTAACAGCCACTGTTTTCGTGAGGAACATGCCCATGGTACCCAAAAGGAGGATGATATTTATTCCAAAAAACAAATAGCGGTACAGTTTGTTATCAAGAAGCAGATCCATGATCTTTTTATACCACATATAGATCCTGGAAGTACTCAAGTCATGTGATTCTTCGGCTTCATTGTGGTTTTTCTTTTCTTTTTCCCGTAAAAAGATATAGCCCAGATAGGGAGTAATAGTCAGCGCAACCAGCAGCGAGACGATCATTGCAATGGAGGCTCCGATCGGCATCGGACTCATATAGGGTCCCATAAGGCCGGACACGAAGGCCATAGGCAGCACAGCTGCGATCACAGTTAGGGTGGCAAGAATTGTCGGGTTACCAACTTCATTGATCGCGTATATAGCAGCTTGTTTAAAGGGAAGCCTTTTCATCTTAAAATGCCTGTGCATATTTTCAGCGATTATGATGGAGTCATCAACCACAATTCCGGTAACAAAGACCAGGGCGAAAAGTGTGATCCTGTTCAGCGTATAATCCATGAAATAATAACTGAACAAGGTCAGGGCAAAGGTCACGGGAACAGAAAGAAATACGACCAAACCACCTCTCCATCCCATAGCCAGCATAACTACCAGTGAGACAGATATAATGGCTATGATCAAATGAAGCAATAATTCTGAAACTTTATGTGATGCTGTTTCCCCATAGTTTCGGCTTATTGAGACATGTACATCGTCCGGAATCAGATCTTTTTTGAGCTCGTCAATTCTGTCAAGAATCACTTTGGAGATCTTCATCGCATCACCCCCTTTTTGTTTTCCGATGGACAGAGTAACGGCCGTATATGCTTCCGGGTACGTTGTTTTATTTTCTGTACTGGCACTACCGTAGCCAAAGGAAACATATTCTTTTGCTAATTCGGGGCCTTCTTTCACTTCCGCAACCTGGCTCAAATACACCGGTTTGTTCTGGTTTATACCGACGATCAGATTTTGTATATCTTCAACAGTTTGAAAAAAGTCACCGGTATGAACTAAATATTCCGTGTCGTTCTTTGAAAATCTTCCCGAGTTCGACTGCGCATTGTTCAATTGAATTTTCTGGACTACAGCCAGAAAATCAATTTTATTTTCTGCCATTTTGTCTTTGTCAAGAACAATACTAACCTCTCGGCTTCGGCCGCCAATCACCTCAGTAATGGCAACTCCGTTCACTTTTTTTATCTCATTATTGACTTCCTCGGCGATTTGTTTAAGCTGGTAATCATCATAATTATCACTCCAGAAAGTAAGGCCAAGAACAGGAACATCATCAATGGCTCTGGTCTTTACCAATGGCATAGAAACCCCCTGGGGTATTTGGTCCATGTGTTTGATGATCTCATTGTACAATTGTACAAAAGAGCGTTCGGTGTCTGAACCTACGTAGAATTGTACTATGACCATGGCCTGCTCTTTCATAGATGTGGAATAGACGTATTCCACCCCCGGCAGGTTGGCTATAATCTTTTCCAGTGGTTTGATGACCTTTGTTTCGACTTCAGCAGGGCTGGCACCCGGGTATTGAATAAAAATATCTGCAATAGGTACTTCGATCTGTGGTTCCTCTTCTCTTGGAATGAGGAAAGAGCTGTAGATGCCAATAAGCATGAACAGGATCATCAATAAGACAGTCAGCTTTGATTCAAGAAAAAAAGCAGCAATTTTTCCGGCAAATCCTTTTTCCATTTTATTTGTTTATTTGAATTTTTGCTCCGTTGTATAATTTCCCCTCAGAATGGATTATATAAGACTCACTTCCTGAAAGCCCTGACAGCACTTCAACCTGATCGCCGACATTTCTACCAAGCCGTACCCACCTCAAAATGGCTGTATTTGACTGGCTCACCGTATACAGTCCCGTCAATTGGCCTCTCTCCACAATAATATTCCTCGGTACGAGAACCATATCCTGTTTTTTCCCTTCAAAGGGAAACTCGGTAATGACATCCATACCCGAGTATATTTTTGTGTCTGCTATTTTGGAGAGCTCTATTTTTGCTAAAAATTGTCCCCCTGTATTTTGTGAAGACGTACTGATTTCACTTATTTTTCCATTGATGGTGGCATCATTGCTTTTTATGCGTACCCTGACCACCTGTCCCTTTTTTAACTGTGACACATAGGTTTCGGGAATAATTGCCGTTGCGATAAATTTACCCGGATTTTCTATACCGATAAGCGGTGTTCCCGGCATGGCCATATCACCTTCTTTTACAAATACAGAGGTGATCACTCCAGAAAAAGGGGCTCTTACATTGCTGTAACCCAGCAGCGCATTGATCTCATTAACCAGTTCTGCCGTTGCATCAACCTGTGCCTTTGCGATATTGTAGGCTGCCTGTACATCCTCAAATTCCTTTTCAGAGGCACTTTTTTGTTCGTATAGTTTCTTGTATCTGTTCAGGTTGTTTTCGGCAAGCTTGAAACTGGCTTGTGCCTGAATCAGTTTCGCTTTGGCCTGCGATTTCTGCGCCTCGATATCTGTATTGTTAATATGGAGTAATTGCTGCCCTTGTTTGACCTGGTCGCCAAGTTTAACATATACTTTCTCAACATATCCCGTTACCTTGGTACTTAAATTGCTGAACTGATCAGCCTCAATCTTCCCGCTGGCGGTAAAATACTGATTACCCTGAGCCCCTTTTGGCTGTTCAACTGTTACCCTGATGGTTGCAGAATTTGTTTCGGTTTTGGTTTTATCATCTGAACAACTGTAAAGAATGCCCAGAAGTGTTAGTAGAATGATGTGTTTCTTCATGACGGTTAGATTATTTCGTTAAAAATTTTAGATAAGCTGTGGCATAATTGTAGTTGAATAATGACTGTGCATAGGCAAGTTCATTTTGTTGCAATTGCGTTTCCGCATAGAGCAGATCACTCGTTCTTTCAAGACCCTGTTCATAGCGGTTTCTTGTTATCCTCAGCGATTCTTCAGATTGCTCTGTTGCCTGTTTTGAAATTTTTACACTTTCTTGTGCATCGACCAGTTGCCTTTTTGCTTTGTTCAGTTCAATTTTGCTCTGTGCCAGGTATTGTTCCTGGTGCAGGTTTGCTTTTTCCAGCTGGGCTTTTTCCTGGTGGATCTTTCCCAGGGTTCTTCCGCCATCGAACAGGTTCCATGATAATTCCAGGCCAACAAGGTAATTGCTCGCTTCAAAACCCATGAAATCATCATCGTTCCATTCATAGTTGGCAAAGGCTCCTGCCCTCGGGATGAACTGGTATTTGGATGATTTCAGCAGTTCGGTCTGTGCTTCTGACCCATAGCTTACCGCTTTTATATCTTTTCTTTCAAGGTTTAATTCAGTTTCCTCATAGGCATGAATTTCTGACATGCTCAATTTTTCTGCAGGAACATACAATACATTGTTTTTGTCTCCGATAAGAAATGAAAGGTATTCCGACACATTGCTCAAATTGCTTTTTGCGTATTGCAGATCGTTCTTTACCTCATTGTATCTCACATCAACATTGATCAGATCAGCATTCTGAATTAAACCCAGTTCAAAATTATTTCCGGCTATCTTTTTATTTTCAGCAGCAGTCTGAAGTGCTTTTTCAACTACTTCAACCTGTTTGTACACCAGTTGAAGCTCCATGTAGGTCTTTTCAATTTCCAGCTGTATATATTCTTTGGATCTTTCTTTTTGCAGATCGGCGGCTTTGGTATTAAGTTCCGCAGCTTTCCTTCCTTTCCAACCATCCAGTTGAAAAATAGGCTGAAATAATTCAACACGGGTATTAAAATTTTGCTGTTGCCCCGGGTCATTCAGGCGGTTTGGATCAAAATCAGCACTGGTAACGGATTCTTGTAAAAGCTTATAACCAAAGGCATACAATGGATTGTTTGTAGATGTACTGGTATTTTTTAACTGCAGGGATGGAAGAAAAACCGCATTTGACTGCTTTAACCGGGCTTTGGCCAGCTGGTAGTCCTGCTCTGCAATTTTTACATTTAAGTTGTTTTGAACTGCCCTGGTTCTTGCATCTTCCAGACTAATCGGTTGAACGGTTTGTGAATAGATTATTCCACTGAATAAAAACAGGAATAACAGAGACACATAAGAATTAAATTTAAATCTTGTTTTCTTCATTGCATGTTATAATTAAATTCTGAACAAAAGTACTTCGGCAGGCTAGTAGCTAAAGCAACTTATATTACAATGCTTTAATTATAAAACTGTAATGAAAAAATACAGGGTATTTTATTTAAATTTTTTTCGCACTCTCATATTCAAGGCCTCTACGCCAATTGAAAAGGCTATTGCAAAATACAGATAACCCTTGGGGATCGCACCCACATGCTGTCCAATTACAGAAGTATCAGATAAATGTGCACTTTCAGTAATCAGCATGAAACCGATCAGGATTAAAAATGATAAAGCGAGCATTTGTATGGTTGGATGCCTGTTTACAAAATTACCAACGGGTACTGCGAAGATCATCATTATCAATATAGAAATAACCACTGCGATAATCATGATGATGAGAGCGCCTTCGATGCCATTGGTCATCCCCACTGCCGTCAGGACCGAATCAAAGGAAAAGACCAGGTCGATCAATACGATCTGAACCAGTACATAAGCCACAGAGATGCCCGATTTTTTCGATTGTACCTTTGTATCGTGTTCTTTCCCCTCTACCTTCAGGTGTATTTCATGGGTACTTTTATAGAGCAAAAAAATACCGCCTGCAAACAGGATCAGGCCTTGTCCGGTTATATTCGTATGCAACCAGCCCAAGTCAACCGTATATAAAACATCTTTCATTGAAATGATATATGAGATACCCAGGAGCAGGGCTATTCTAAAAAACATGGCCAGAAGCAAACCGATCCGGGTAGCTTTTTTGATTTTATCCGCCGGCAGTTTTCCGGCAGTGATCGAAATGAAAATAATATTGTCAATTCCCAGAACAACTTCCAGGAAAGTCAGTGTTAATAAGGCAGCCCAGGTATCCGGATGGGTAAAAATTTCCATAAGATGTATTTGATTGGGTTCTTTAAAATATTTAGTCTTCTAATTTAACAGCTGTTCCCTTTTGTTTGAAATTAGAACCTTTGTAACTGGCCACAAAACTGTAACTGTTTTGTTTTACTTCAATAATTTTTACATGAAATGGGGTACTGTCCAGCAAGGTCTTCGGGTGTGTTTTGGTGAGCACATATTCGAAATCATTTTTCCAGAAGATCTTAAAGGTATCTACTTTATTGTTAAAAGATTCAATTTGTATGGAGTCGTTTCTAACCGCCGTTGAAGAGAGCTCGCTGTCGTCGAGTACTGTTTTAAAGGTTCCCTGCTTTAAGGAATTGATATTCATTCTTTCCTGCCCACAGGACCATGACAGTAAAAAACATAAACTGAGAAATGCAAAAACAATGCGCATGGATTAGTAGATTATTCCGGTGTAATTAAACGGTTTTATGGATTTAAGTTCTGTTTTTATCTGCTCGCTTACGTCCAGAGAATCGATAAAATCAGCAAGGGACTTTTCGGTGATCTTTTCATTAGTACGTGTAAGTCCTTTCAGCGCTTCATAGGGATCGGGATAAGCTTCCCTGCGCAGTATAGTCTGAATTGCTTCAGCCACAACAGCCCAGTTGTCTTCGAGATCCTTTTCTATGGCCTCCCTGTTCAGGAGCAGTTTGCAAAGGCCTTTTTGGGTAGAAAGGAAACTGATCAGGGTATGGGCCAGGGGAACGCCAATATTGCGAAGAACAGTTGAATCTGTCAGGTCGCGCTGCAATCTGGACACAGGCAGTTTGGCGGATAAATGCTCAAAAAGTGCATTGGCTATGCCGAGATTGCCTTCGCTGTTCTCAAAATCAATTGGATTTACCTTATGAGGCATGGCTGAGGATCCTACCTCTCCCTTCTTGATCTTTTGTTTAAAGTAGTTCATGGAAATATACTGCCATATATCCCTGTTTAGATCGATAAGCACCGTATTAATGCGCTTGAGGGCATCAAAAAAAGCAGCCATATGATCGTAATGTTCAATCTGGGTGGTGGGAAATGAATAATGCAATTGGAGTCTGTTTTCTACAAAATCTTTGCCGAACTTTTTCCAGTCCACCTGAGGAAAAGCCACGTGATGGGCATTAAAATTACCTGTAGCCCCTCCAAACTTTGCTGCGAAAGGTACCTGAAGCAGCAGTTTTTTTTGCTGTGATATTCGTTCGGCAAAAACCGAGATCTCTTTGCCCAATAAGGTTGGAGATGCCGGCTGACCATGCGTGCGGGCGAGCAGGGGTATATCATTCCATTCCTTTGCCAACAAAACCAATTTTTGTTCCAGCGATTCCAGTTCAGGCAAATAAACGGCAAAAAAGGCCTCTTTAAGCGATAAGGGTATGGCCGTATTGTTGATGTCCTGCGAAGTTAAACCAAAATGTATGAACTCTTTAAAGGCTTTTAGTCCCAGTATTTCAAATTTTTCCTTAATAAAATATTCTACTGCCTTGACATCGTGATTTGTTATTTTCTCAATGTCCTTAATTTTTTGAGCGTCTCCGGAATCAAATTGCGTATACACTTTTCTCAGGTCTTCAAACTTCTGATTCTCAAATCCGGAAAGTTGGGGGAGTGGGATGGAGCAAAGTGCGATAAAATATTCAATTTCTACCTTTACCCGGTAACGGATCAGTGCTTCTTCTGAAAAATAAGGTGCCAGAATTTCTACTTTATCTCTGTAACGGCCATCTATCGGAGATATGGCACTTAGGCTTGTCAAACTCATGATCGGGTTTCCGGTTTTATGAAAGATACAAAATTAGGTTTTTTATTTAATTCATTTAAGGGCAAACTATAATTTGCTGGGAAAGGCAATTATTTTTTTGACAGCTGCTTCAGCAACATCCTGGTGTGACTTTGGTATCCGGGGCTTTTACTGAAAAAATCCTTTTGGAGTATTTCGGTCAGATCCTCCCTGATCCAGCTTCTTTCATTTGAAAACATAGCCAGAGCGGACATGGCAAAAACCTGCGTTGCCGTTTTTTCATCACGGAGTAGCCAGTCAAAACAGGCTTCGATCAGGCTGTCTTTTTGTAGCTCTGTCAGGATAGGTGCATTACGGCTTTTTGAGTAATGCATTTGGGTGATCCGCTGACATACTTTGGCAACCGGACGCAGTGCACTGTCATTTTTTATATTTTGGATATGGGGTATAAAAGTATCGAGCTGCGGGATTAAAAGAGCGGGATTCCTGAGGAACACCAGTTCGGTTGTCCAGGAGGCCCTTATGTGTATGGGATCTTCTGTTTCGAATAAAATTGAAATGAGATCAGGAAAAGTTTCCGGATGCCTGAGTACAAAGTCTGCAGCCCGGTCGCGATACAACCGCTTTGCGACGGTTATTGAATTCAGGACCTCCAGTAACTCAGTTCTTCTTCTTTCCGGATTTTCGTTCATTTTTTTTTGGACTTAACTTGTATATGAGGTAGGCAAAACCGATCACAAAATGTAAAATGACCAGGACCATAATGGTGTAATACCAAAAATTTGAACTTCGCATAATTGATTTGCTAAAGAAATTGTTATTCAAAATTATAAAAAATTGTTACTTTTAAACCTTTATTAGGATGATATTAGCGCCAAACAAAAGGTGAATCATGATAAAAATTGTGTTTATGAAAAAAAAATGGATTTCGAATTTCCTGTTTCTTTTTATTCTCTTCTGCCTTTCACAAGATATCCTGGCACAAACCGCAGTAAATCAGTTGGATAAGGATGGAAAAAGAGATGGCCCCTGGGAAAAATTTTACGATAACAACCGCATAAGGTACCGGGGCACCTTCAAGCATGGAAAAGAGGTGGGGACATTTAAATATTTTTCTGCGGAAAACTCCGATTTTCCTGTAATTGTCAAGGTATATAACGATAAAAACAACGTTGCAGAAGTAAAGTATTACACTACCCAGGGCGTACTCGAAAGTGAAGGACAGATGGATGGAAAGAACAGGGTAGGCAAATGGATTTTTTATCATATTGATGGCAAAACAGTGATGAGCGAGGAAAATTATGTAGACGGGAAACTTCACGGTCCTTACAAAACCTTCTACAATGATGGCACCCCAACCGAAATAGCGAGTTATAAGAACGGCCTCCTGGATGGTAATTACAAGAAATACGCCATCAGGGGTCATCTGATCAACGATTTTAATTATATCGGCGGGAAGCTCAACGGTATGGCGACTTATTATTCACTGAAGTCCGGTGAACTCATTAAAAAAGGTCCGTTTAAAGATGACCAGCGGGTCGGTACCTGGGAAAATTATGTCGATGGAGAACTGGTAAGTACAGAGCAGCCGGCAATAAAACCTGAAAAAACAAAAAAATAAACCCGATCCTCACAGGCTTACCGGCTCAATTTCTATCTTTGCACTGCTAAAGTCCGGTTGATGAAAAGAGTAATTATTGGCTTGTCGGGAGGTGTTGATTCCAGTGTTGCTGCATATCTGCTGAAAGAACAGGGTTATGAGGTGATTGGCTTGTTCATGAAGAACTGGCATGATGATTCCGTTACCATTTCCAAAGAATGCCCATGGCTGGAAGACAGCAATGATGCCATGCTGGTGGCTGATAAACTCGGTATACCTTTTCAGGTAGTCGATCTGAGTGAGCAATACAAGGAAAGGATCGTGGATTATATGTTTCGCGAGTATGAAATGGGCAGAACACCCAATCCGGACATACTTTGTAACCGGGAGATCAAGTTTGATGTTTTTATGGAGATCGCACTTGGCCTGGGTGCCGACTTTGTTGCAACGGGACATTATTGCCGGAGAGATATTCTGGAAATCCAGGGAAAAAAAGTGTACAGACTCCTGGCAGGTAAAGATGCCAACAAGGACCAATCGTATTTTTTGTATCGCTTGACGCAAGATGTGCTGCGTCAGGTTTTTTTTCCACTGGGGATGATGACGAAATCAGAAGTCCGTGCGTATATTAAAGAGCGGAATATTGCCTTCGACCTCGATCGCAAGGTCGCGTCCGACACGTCGGC
>JBFYPZ010000001.1:0-44737 GCA_041303035.1 Flavobacteriaceae bacterium | reverse complement strand
TGACTTTTGACTTTTGACTTTTGACATCTGTCTTGATTCCTGTCTCCTGTCTCCTGGTTCTTAAAGGGCAGCTGATTTTCTATGATTTCCGTTCAGGGATTAAGAACAAAAAAATTGAATCTTTCACCCCGCGAGGCATCGCGGGGCTACGAATGTAAATCCCTTCGAGTACTTTTGACTTTTGACTTTTAACATCTGTCTTGATTCCAGTCTCCTGTTTCCTTCTCATATCTCATATCTCAATACTCATATCTCAAAACTTTGTCCTTTATCCTTTTTCCTTTTAACTTGTTTGGGATTTATACTATTTTTGAACAAAAAAAGAAATGTTCAGAATTTTATCCGGTCTTCTTATTTTATGCTCCTTTTCATTATCAGGTCAAAACGGTGTAACCGGAAAAATAGACCCGCCGGAAAATATTTCCTGGATCCTGCTTTACAAAATGGAAAACGGAGAGGAAGTGTACGTGAATAATGCAGAAGTCATCAACGGCAATTTTTCTTTTGCGCTGCCGAAAGAACAAACTGCCGGAGTTTATCGTGCCTACTACCAAATAGAAAATAAAATGTTCGTCGAATTCCTGTACAATCAGGAAGCAGTTCATTTTACCTTCGATCCGAAACAACCATTTGAAAGTGTACGTTTTACCAATTCGGAAGAAAACAAGCTTTACCTTGAATATTACGAAACGATCTTTCAAAAACAGCGCGCAGTAGATACTCTGCAGGTTTTATATTTTGAATCAGCCGATGCAAAAACCGATAAAAAACTGATTAAAGACTACCAGACAAAACTTGAGGAATTGAAAAAAACCCAAGGTGCTTTCGAAAAAAGATCAGAAAATACCCTCGTCAATCATTTTATTAAGGCAAGTGCGCAGTACAATGCAGAAACACCATTTAAAAAGCCGGCCGATTACCTGAATGCAGGAAGGATGCATTATTTTGACAAGATAGATTTTTCAGACCCTGCACTTAAAAATTCATCTTTCTTGTCCGATAAAATGAATGACTATGTGTTCCACCTGAACCAGGCAGAAAACAAAAAAACATCGGATGAACTGCAAAAGAAAGCCATTCTGGATGTAAAGGCCAAACTTGCCGAAGATCGTATTCTGGAAGAAAAGTTTTACAGATCCCTGATAAAAGCCTACCTGGATGAGGAAAATGTGGAAATGGTAAAATTTGTGCTCGAGCAATACAAAACCTTGCCCAAAGAAAACCGGGATAATGCCTTTTTGGGTAAAACCAGCTATTCACTGAAAACAACAATCGGCTCTCAGGCGCCAGATCTGAACTGGGAAGAGAACGGCATGGATCAAAGCCTCTATAAATTAAGTGGGTCGGATTATTACATCGTAGCATTTTTTAGTTCTACCTGTTCTCATTGCCAGAAAGAAATGCCTGTTTTTCACGATTTTATAAAAGAAATAGGAAATGTAAAAGTTGTGGCAATTGGTCTTGAAGACGAAAAATCGCTTGATTCTTACAAAAACCTGACTGCTCCATTTACTGATTTTATACTGGTTCTGGAAAAAGAGAGCTGGGAGAGCAAAAAAGCACGTGACTACGGAGTCACAGAAATACCGGGCTATTTTGTTTTGGATACCGATAAAAAAATTATTGCAAAACCCGAAGACGTCGAAGAGCTCAAGTCTATGTTCGTGGAATGATCCTAAAAGTGAAAAAAGGCGTCTTCCAAATGTTCGAGGCTGATCTTATGGTTTTCTATAACGATGCTGATCACATCAAAACGCACCTGAACATCTAAATCCCTCCTCACCACATAATCATCAATGGCATGGTTGATGAGTTTTTTCTGGGCCGGTTTGATGAATTCATAAGGGTCTCCGAAAAAAGCGGTAGATCTGGTTTTTACTTCAACGGCAATCAGTAAGTCTTCTTTCTGTGCAATAATATCGATCTCCGCTTTTCTGAACCGGTAATTTCTTTCAATAATCCGGAAGCCTGAATTCAATAAATGATCAATAGCTAGCTCCTCGCCTTGTTTGCCCAGATCATTGTGCTCAGCCATAAATTACTTCCTATTTGAATGTGACCTTTGATTTTTTGTCTTTTACTTCCATCTCCACAAAACTACCCATGATCAAAGCGCGGTTGTCATCGATATGTCCGGCTGGAAAATTAAAAATAACAGGGAAATCGGTGCCTTCAGTAACTCTGAGTACTATATCTTCAACCGTTTCACCAAACTCACCTGAACCGTTTTCTTCGTTCTTCTTTAACCTGAAATCACCAACAACAAGTCCGGCGCAATCTTCAAAATACCCGGCTCTTTTTAAACTGATCAGCATCCGGTCAATATGGTACAAAGCCTCATTGACATCTTCTATGAACAAGATCTTCCCGTCCATCTTCAGATCGGTCTCTGAGCCGAGCATGCTGTAAACAATGGATAAATTACCCCCAACCAGCTGTCCGGTAGCCTTTCCGTTGCGATTAAATTCAGAGGAATCAAATTTATAAGAAAGTTCTTTTCCAAAAAGAGCTTCCCGCAGGGTAACAATGGATTCTTTCTGAACCGGATCCTGCAGTTTTAATGTAAGCGGCATCTGAGCATGTACAGATTCTACCCCCAAACTGTGCAATTTGTTATGCAGAACGGTAACATCGCTGTACCCGATTATCCATTTTGGTCTTTCCATAAATTTTGTGAAATCCAGTTTGTCAACAATTCTGACAAGCCCATAACCGCCTCTGGAACACCAGATCGCTTTTATACTCGGATTGTCCAGAGCTTCCTGAAGGTCTTGCAGTCTTTCGGCATCGGTACCTGCAAAGGTGTTGCTTTCCGATAACAAATGATCGCCAAAAAAGACGATGAGCCCCCAGTGGTTTGCCAACTCAATCCCTGCGTCTACCCTGCTCCTGTCATTGATCTTTCCTGCCGGAGATACGATCATGATGGTATCACCTTTCTTTAAATGCGGAGGCCGGATCAAATCGCGTGTTATTGATGTAGCATAACCCGAATTGTCCTGGGCATTACTTGTAACAGAGGTTATAAATAAGAAAATCCCTAAAAAACCAAACTTAATTATTGATGACATGACAAAAATTTTGGCTAAAAGTAATCATTTTTACCAATTACAAGCAAATACATTGTCTTCGGTTTTTCATACTTTTGGGGTCTCAATTCAAATACATGCAAAATCCAGAAAGATATACCATCACCGCAGCCCTACCCTATACCAATGGCCCAGTACACATAGGACATCTGGCAGGGGTATATGTGCCGGCAGATATTTATGCGCGATATTTAAGACTTAACCAAAAAGAGGTGGCTTTTATCTGCGGATCGGATGAGCATGGGGTGCCGATCACTTTAAAAGCGAAGAAAGAGGGCATTACCCCGCAACAAGTGGTAGATAAATACCACGCCATCATCAAGAAGTCTTTTGCGGATTTTGGGATTAGTTTCGATAACTATTCACGCACTTCTGCGAAAATCCACCATGAAACTGCCTCAGCTTTTTTTAAAAATCTTTACGAAAACGGTAAATTTATCGAAGAGACTTCACTGCAACTTTACGATGAGGAAGCGAAACAATTTCTGGCCGACAGGTTCGTGATTGGTACCTGCCCAAAGTGTGGTAATCCTGACAGTTATGGAGACCAGTGTGAAAAATGCGGAACCAGCCACAATGCCACTGACCTGATCAGTCCCAAATCAGCCATCACAGGCAACATCCCGAGTCTGAAGGAAACAAAACACTGGTACCTGCCTTTGAATGTTTATGAAAAGTGGCTTAAAGAATGGATCCTGGAAGGCCACAGGCACGACTGGAAGACCAATGTGCTCGGGCAGGTAAAATCCTGGATCGATGACGGACTGAAACCCCGTGCCGTAACCCGCGATCTGGACTGGGGAATTCCCGTACCTGTTGCCGGAGCAGAAGGCAAGGTTTTGTATGTATGGTTCGATGCCCCGATCGGTTATATCAGCTCAACCAAAGAGTGGGCTGAACAAACAGGTAAGAACTGGGAACCTTACTGGAAAGATAAAGGCACCAAACTGATCCATTTTATTGGAAAAGACAATATTGTTTTTCATTGCATCATTTTTCCGGCCATGCTGAAAGCACATGGAGATTTTATTCTTCCGGAAAATGTGCCTGCCAATGAGTTTTTGAATTTGGAAGGCGATAAAATTTCTACCTCTAAAAACTGGGCGGTCTGGTTACATGAATATCTGAATGATTTTCCCGGTCAGCAGGACGTATTGCGCTACACGCTGACGGCAAATGCACCTGAAACCAAAGACAACGATTTTACCTGGAAAGATTTTCAAGCGAGGAACAACAATGAACTGGTGGCCATTTTCGGTAACTTTATCAACCGGGTCATGGTACTCACAAAAAAATATTATGAGGGAAAAGTTCCGCAACCACAAAGCTTAAAACCTGTGGATGAGGAGGCCCTGCATGCGCTTCGTGCCTTTCCGCAAACCATTTCAAATTCCATTGAAAAATACCGCTTCAGGGAAGCCTCACAGGAATTGATGAACCTCGCTCGTCTCGGAAATAAATACCTGGCCGACGAAGAACCCTGGAAGACTATCAAAGAAGATCCTGAAAGGGTACAAACTGTGATGTATGTAGCGCTTCAGATCGCTGCCTCACTGGCAGTTCTTTCAGAGCCTTTCCTGCCTTTTACTTCTGAAAAACTGAAGGTCATGCTGAATCTGCCCTCCGGGCTGAGCTGGCGGGATGTGGGAGAAAAGGTCCTGCTCGAACCAGGTCATGTCATTGAAAATGCAGCCTTGCTTTTTGAAAAGATAGAGGATGAACAGATTGCTCTTCAACTTGAAAGACTTGAACAAACCAAGCAGGCCAATGCCGTTGACAACGAAAAAATTGAACCTCAAAAAGACACCATTCCTTTTGAAGATTTTGCCAAACTCGACCTGCGAATTGGAACCATACTACATGCTGAAAAAGTCCCCAAAACGAAAAAACTGATGAAGTTGTCCGTTGACATCGGTTTTGAAACCAGAACCGTCGTGAGCGGTATTGCCGAAAGTTTTGAACCTGAGGAGGTCATAGGACGGAAAATTACCCTGGTAGCCAACCTGGCTCCGAGGGTGATCAAAGGCATTGAAAGCCATGGTATGATTCTGACGACAGAAGATACAGCCGGCAAACTCGCCTTCATAGAACCGGGAAAAGACAAAGTGAAAAACGGGGAACAAATTAGCTAGGCGACTTCATGGATCTGTATTCCTTTATTAAAAAAACAACCGGTCTTCCTGAAAAGGGTATCAAGAGTACCATCGCCCTGCTCGATGATGATTGCACGATCCCATTTATTGCCCGATACCGTAAAGACGCAACAGGCAGCCTGGATGAGGTACAGGTAGGCGATATTGTGAAATGGAAAGCCGTTTTTGAAGAACTGGAAAAAAGAAAAAGCACCGTACTCAAAGCCATACAGGAGCAGGACGCCCTTACGGAAGAATTGTCAAAAAAAATAGAGGAAGCGGAAAACTTGCAATCCCTGGAGGATCTCTACCTGCCCTTCAAAAAGAAAAAAAACACCAAGGCGGAGCTTGCCAGGCAAAATGGGCTGGAAGCCCTGGCCAAGATCATCATGGCACAACATGCTGAGGATCTGCAATTTATTGCCGGTAAATACAAGAATAAAAATGTCCTGAGTGCGGAAGAAGCATTGGAGGGAGCCGGACATATCATTGCTGAATGGATCAATGAGCGGCCCGATATCAGAAATCTCCTGCGCTGGCATTTGGGCAAACAGGGACTGATCACTGCCAAAGCAATTCCAGCAAAAAAAATGGAAGAAAAAGCGCAGACCTACAAGGACTATTTTGAGTTCTCAGAAGCCGTACAGCGCTGTCCTTCGCACCGTTTGCTGGCCATGCTTAGGGCGGAAAAAGAAGGTTTTATTCGGTTGAAACTGGAACTTGACGATGAGGAGGTCATTGAAAAAATAGAGGAAAGAATCATAAAAAGTAACAATGTCTGCAGCGGGCAAATATCACTGGCCATCAAAGATTCTTACAAGCGTTTGTTATTTCCGGCCATTTCCAATGAAATTCTTCAAACTGCAAAAGAAAAGGCTGATGACACTGCCATTGAGGTTTTCTCCAAAAATCTTCGTCAGTTGTTACTTGATGCCCCTTTGGGGGAAAAAAATATTCTGGGCATAGACCCGGGATTCAAAACGGGTTGCAAGGTAGTATGCCTAAACCGCCAGGGCGATCTGGTTCACAATGAGACCATCTTCCCACACCCGCCTCAAAATGATAAGGTCACTGCATCCAAAAAGATCAATTCTCTTGTGGACGCCTACAAAATTGAAGCCATCGCTATCGGGAACGGCACCGCTTCAAGGGAGACCGAGCAGTTCATAAAAAATATACGGTTTCACAAAGACCTGGAAGTTTTTGTGGTCAATGAGGCGGGTGCTTCAGTATATTCTGCATCCAAAATAGCCAGGGAAGAATTTCCCGATTACGATATCACCGTAAGGGGCGCAGTTTCAATTGGCCGCAGATTGGCAGATCCCCTGGCGGAACTTGTGAAAATAGATTCTAAATCGATCGGTGTCGGACAATACCAGCATGATGTGGATCAGCAAAAACTGAAAAATGCACTCGATACAGTAGTAGAGAATTGCGTGAACAGCATAGGTGTGAATATCAATACTGCAAGTAAGGCTTTGCTGGCTTATGTATCGGGAATAGGTCCGAAACTGGCAGAAAACCTGGTAAATTTCAGAAATGAAAACGGGCCCTTTCAGTCCAGAGAAGCTATTAAGAAGGTTCCCCGGCTTGGGGAAAAGGCCTTTGAACAAAGTGCCGGATTCCTGCGTGTAAAAAATGGGGGCAATCCACTGGATGATTCTGCCGTTCACCCCGAAAGCTATACACTGGTAAATAAAATTGCCAGAGAGCATTCTTTAAAAGTTGATCAATTGATCGGCAATGCAGCCCTCCTGAAAACGCTGGATCCAACAAAATACTCCAATTCCACGTATGGGACTGAAACAGTAAAAGATGTTTTGAAAGAACTGGAAAGGCCGGGTTTGGACCCCCGGGACAAAGCCCGTGTCTTTAGCTTTAACGAAGATATCAAAAAAATTGAGGACCTCAGGATCGGACAGCTTTTGCCGGGGATAGTGAACAACATAACCAATTTTGGTTGTTTTGTGGATCTCGGAATCAAGGAAAGCGGTTTGGTGCATATTTCGAATCTGGCCGACCGGTATGTGAGCGATCCACACCAGATCGTACATGTAAATCAACAGGTAGTGGTCAAGGTATTGGAGGTTGATCTGGCCAGAAAAAGGATACAATTAACCTTGAACCTAAAATAAAAAAAGAGCGCAAGGCTCTTTTTTACATTAAAACGGGGTTCATTTATTTGCTGCCGAGCAACAGGAGCTCATTGCAAACTATCTCTGTGATATATTTTTTCTTGCCATCTGCATCATCATATGAGCGTGTGCTCAGTTTACCTTCCAGTGCAATTTCTTTTCCTTTGTCCAAATACATTTCAGCGATCTCGGCATTTTTGTTCCAGGCAACCACATTGTGCCATTCCGTATCCGTTACTTTTTCGCCTTTGGCATTTTTGTAGACTTCATTGGTTGCCAATGAAAATCTGACATACTTTTTACCGCTTTCAGTGGTTTTGAGCTCGGGTTTGTTGCCCAGGTGCCCGATCAGCTGTACTCTGTTTCTTAAATTGTTCATGATCTTTTTGTTTTGTCTCCGAAGAGGGTTAATACTAAATTTCTATTTGTAAATCAATTACAGGGCAAAGATGTGACAGGAGAAAAAAATTATTCGGCTGATAAATAATTACTTTCGTATGTAAGCGAATGTAGTCGTTTGCAAATGGATAATATGCAGCCGAATTGCCTTTACAGGCTGCAGGATCGTAGAAAAAGGTTTTTTAAAAAGTAATTGCTACCTTTGGATCTAATCAAAATTTTAGATATTCATTTATGATTAAAACAATCATTTTCAGCGGTTTTTTACTCTTCCTGTACAATTCTTCCGTGATGGCTCAGAAAGAAGATCTGAGAAAAGAGATACTCAAAATTGCAAATTCAAAGCATGCAGATTTAGGAATTTACATCTCCGGAATAGAAGATCAGGACACCATAAGCTTTAATGGAGAAAAACAATACCCCATGCAAAGTGTTTTTAAATTTCACATTGCGATCGTTGTTTTAAATGAAGTAGACAAAGGCCGGCTTTTTCTGGATCAGAAAATCCATGTCGGGAAAGAGGACCTGATCCCAAACACCTGGAGCCCAATCCGGGAGGAATATCCGCATGGAACAACACTTACATTGGCAGAAATGCTTAAATACACTGTTTCAAAAAGCGATAACATAGGCTGTGACCTGTTGTTGGATCTGCTGGGTGGAACTAAAACCGTTAATGATTATTTTCACGAAAATGGTTATACAAACATTTCAATTCTGGCTACTGAAGCCGAAATGCACAAGGACTGGCCTACTCAGTTCTTAAACTGGATAACGCCAAATGAATCCAATAAAATTTTAAATGCCTTCTACGGGGAAGAACTTCTGTCAAAACAAAGTACCGGCTTTCTTTGGAAGATCATGACAGAAACAGCCACAGGCAAAAAAAGGATCAAGGGACAACTTCCGGAAGGTACAGTGGTAGGCCATAAAACCGGTTCTTCCGGCACAAATGAGAAAGGAATTACTGCCGCTGTAAATAATATTGGTATCGTTTCCTTACCCAACGGAAAACATTTTTCAATCAGCGTATTTGTTTCCAACTCTACAGAAAAGCTGGAAACCAATGAAAAACTCATAGCCGATATCTCTATGCTGGCATGGGACTATTTTTTAAATAAAAAGGATTGAAAGCGAGAGGTTATTATATGCTTTAACAACTAATTAATCCTCCTGTTTCATATTGCAATGGTATAATAATAACTTTCAAATCCTGTAAAATACCTGGTCTCGATATTTTGCCAGATTAAAGAATAAAAGAATCATTTTTAAAATAAATATTTTTTCTCGAATATAATACGGTGCTCGTTCAACAAATCAATATATTCTTCGGTAAAGGATTTTGTTCTGTGGTGATTTTCCTGGTTTTCAACATAATTGATTAGCTTCTCTTTTTCATTGGAATGGTATGTAAATGCTCCATAACCACTTTGCCAGCCTTTAAAATTTTGAAATATATCATTTGTTTTTATGTGTATTGAGGAAGCCAGTTTTATATCTTTAACCAGTCCTGCAAGAGAAACCGCCGGATGCAGATGTGTTATAATATGAATATGATTTCCTGTACCTCCAATCTGATACAAATGACACTGTTTGTTTTTAAGTATTCCTGATATATATCTGTAAAGTTCTTTACTTTTTGGTTCTAGCGTAGTTTCCCTGTTTTTAGTACTGAATACTATTTGATAAATTATTTGGGTGTGGGTACTCATATTTTTTTTATTTGTTTATCAACCTTTGAACCAGTCAGGGTGTTTTTGTAATTATTAATGCGTCTGTACTGATATAGTTAACATTAGTAGGAGTAACCATTCTTTATTATTATTCAACCCCTTTAGGGTTCCAATTAGCGACTCTTGTCTTACCACCGGTACCACCGGTGGCTATTGAAATTATAGCCCTTCAGGCTATAAGTATGTTGCAAATAATCCGAATATCAAGTTCTTTGTAATTGAATTAATTATTATAAGCGACCGCGAAAAGAATTATTTTATTTGATCCCATCCGGAAATAAAAAAACCTGGATTGTACCCTAAAACTGAAAGATGTTTTATCAAATCCCGGAGGGATTTAATATAAATAGCCCCGCATGAAATGCGGTGGAAAAATTGAAATACCCAACCCAACCACAGCGTGGTTGAATAAATTAAGATACCTGTTACATATAGATTAGCTTTTGGAACCCAAATATGAAAATTGATCTTCAAAAAGGCTTCCTTTAATTAATCAAGCATTTCCCTACTTAAAATCTTCCGGCGAAACTTGTATCCCCAGCCATTGCCCCAACTGATCCGCAAACTGCTTCTTCATTGCCGGATCCATATGGATTACCCTTGCTTTCCCGTGGTCCTTCCCGGGAAGGACATAGACTTTGGAATTTACTTTACTCGTGGGGATGATCATGTCTGCCGACCAGGTATCACTTCCTCCATAAATATACAACATATTATTTCCACCTGTCTTTAGCCAGGCGGCGACCTTCTTATTCAAGGCAGGATCGTAAACTACCCTTCCGGCATCCTTCGGATAAAAAGCAGCCAGGGGATTGCTCGTAAAATGCTTCAGGTCCTCTTTAAAAGGTTCTATATCATAACCATAATAGCCCATTTGAGATGCTGCCTGATAATAATGCGGGGCGTATTTTTCCATACTGACATCTGCAAAAAAATCAATATTTGAAACCTTTAAGAGATAATCCAAAGAAGCGTCCAGGGATTCATTTCCCGGTATTTCTTCACATTTTGAACCCCATTGCCAGAAAGAAAATGAGAATTCGAGTACAGCGAGTTCATAGGCTTTCCCCAGCTCGTTGTCCAGATATTTAAATTGTAATCCGGCTCCTTTGGCATACCATTTTAATTTTTCCAAAGCTGCTTCTTCCTGCTTAAGCAGGTTCCTCTGAAATTCCCGGATCTTGTTCCTGCAAGCCGCAGTACCCACCGTGTCTAAAAAAGTATAGATCCTCCTGTCTTCAAGACCTTCATTGAAAGGTGCTACATAGGGTATACTTACATCAACATCATCAGGATAAAAAAACTTGTAAAAGATCGTGGTCTGCCCTCCCTTACTGATTCCTGTGCTAATCCATTTATTTTTATACAAGGGTTTAAACAGTTGATTGATCTTGTGCAGATCTGCCGTTACCTGCTCAAGAGTCAGGTATTTCCATTGTATAGAATCCGGTATAGATTCGCCAAAATAACGGTGCTCAATGTTTAAGTGGTTTGCTTTCAAAGCCGCTTCCAGTTCATTCTTTCCTTTGTACAACTCATAACCCTGGGTTTGCATCAGGGTGGGTTGCTGGTATCCCTGATGTGTTAAGATCACCCGCTGATAAAATTCTCCTTTGCTCCTGTCTTTGTGATCCAGCGGTTGTTTTATGCGCAACATATATTTTATAGGCAATTCGTTGGCCGCTGAAATCTTTGTAAAGGATACATCGGGTAAAGCAAACAGATCCTCTTCCAATTTTTTCTCATCTGCCGATTGGGAAATACCCACCCATGTATTCAATAGTAATGCCAGAACTAACAGGAACACCCTCATATTTTTCAGTTTTAAGTTTAACAATTGCAGCAGAAATAAAACAAAAATAGTATTTGAATCTATGCCCAATCCGCACAAAGTAAAATAAATATTACTAAAAGCTGTTCCAAATATCCCATCATTTTTTTCAAAGAATATTTTTCAGAAAAATGGCTGGTCCTGTTGTCGTGATCAGGGAATAATTTTTCGTAATTTTATAGTTGACTTCTTTAGGCGGTTGCAGGTTTTAACCAAGAGTCCGGTTTTGATCAAACTGTGATCGCCTGAATTATTTTTTAGTTTATGAAAATTAAAGAATTTGTTTTGTTGTTTGTAATCACCTTCGTTCTGGCGCTACTTATCAATGTGGTAGTTACTGCGGGCTGGAATTATTTTATTAAACAAATCGGTCCGCTTGTTAACTGGGGAGCAAGTTTTGCGATTGCTTTTTTCCTTGCACTGGTAATTTCCCTCTCTCAAATCAAAAAACAAAACTGATCTGGAAATGTATAAGCTGTTTTTTTTAATATTACTGATAAGCCTTACTATGAAATCACAAAACCTGGAAACGGTTCCTTTTGTCGACCTCGATCAATATGCCGGCAAATGGTATGAAATTGCCTCTTACCCCCAGCGGTTTCAAAAAGGCTGCCATAGCACAACAGCAAACTATACAAACAGCGGGAAGGGATATATCATCGTTGAAAACAGCTGCAACAAGTACAGCCTTACCGGAAAACAATCCTACATCAAAGGAAAAGCCTTTGTGGAAAAAAACTCGGGCAATGCCAGATTAAAAGTTCAGTTTTTCTGGCCGTTCAGGGGTAAATACTGGATTATTGACCTGGCCGAAGACTACAGCTTTGCGGTTGTCAGCCACCCAAACAGGAAATACCTCTGGATACTTTCCCGCTCTCCTCAAATGAGTAAATCCGTTTATGTACAAATACTCAGCAAGCTTGAGAAAAAGGGTTTTGATTTGTTAAAACTTCAAAAAACAGAACAAAATTGAATACCATTACTCAATCTTTAACGCTTTTCTGGTTCAGGAGAGACCTACGCTTTTATGACAATCACGGTTTTTTTGAAGCTTTGAGAAAACCGGAACCTGTGCTCCCTGTTTTTATTTTCGATTCAAATATCCTTAGTGAACTTAAAAATAAAAAAGACAAACGCGTCAACTTTATTTATGAAGCCCTGTCTGCTCTGGATAAAAAATTCAGGACTTATGGATCCGGCCTTTTCGTTATGCATGACGAGCCTTTAAAAGCCATCCAATATCTTTGTCAAAAATTCGTGATAAAACAAGTATTTACGAATACCGATTACGAACCCTACGCCTTAAACCGCGATAAAGAAATTTCTGATTGGCTGGAAACAAGGAACATCCCCTTTCTTTCATGTAAAGACCAGGTGATCTTTGAAAAGAATGAAGTGCTAAAAGGAGACGGAACCCCTTATACGGTCTTTACCCCATATTCAAAAGTTTGGAAACAAAAACTTGCCGAACAAGGAATTGAGCATTATCCGAGTGAAAACCTGCTTTCTCGTTTATTCAAAACCGACGAGTTCAATTTTCCTTCTTTAGCTGTGATTGGCTTTGAAAAGTCCGCTTTTCCGCCTCTTGTGAAATTACCGGATAAAGATGTCATTCTATATTATGACAAAACAAGAAACATTCCATCCCTTGCCGGAACCAGCGGAATGAGCGTACAGCTCCGTTTTGGTACGGTGAGCATAAGGGAACTGGTAAAGATCGCAGAACTCAACGAACAATGGCTCAATGAATTGATCTGGCGGGAGTTTTTTATGATGATCCTTTTTCATTTTCCACAGGTTGTAACCCATTCATTTAAGCCTAAATATGAAGGCATTGAATGGATCAACAACCCAAAGGACTTTGGACTGTGGTGCGAAGGAAAAACAGGATACCCCCTCGTGGATGCCGGCATGCGGGAACTGAATGAAACCGGATTGATGCACAACCGCGTCCGGATGGTCACGGCAAGTTTTCTGACCAAACATTTATTGACAGACTGGCGTTGGGGCGAAGCGTATTTTGCTGAGAAATTGCTCGATTACGAGCTTTCCTCCAACAATGGCAACTGGCAATGGGCAGCAGGTTGTGGTTGCGATGCCGCCCCGTATTTCAGGGTGTTTAATCCCTATGAACAAATGAGAAAATTTGATCCTGAAATGCGGTACATAAAAAAATGGATACAAGATTTTTCTCCGGATTATCTTCAGCCGATCATTGACCACGATTTTGCCAGAAAAAGGGCAATTACTGTCTATAAAAAAGCATTAATACAAACATAAACTATGGAAACAGTCTTAATAACCGGCGGAAGCGGATTTGTGGGAAGGCATTTAACCGCTTTACTGCAATCACAGGGATATACTGTACAATGGCTGGGCAGAAAAACGGATCCGGAATCAACGATTAAACAATATACCTGGGACTACAAACAAGGAAAAATTGACCCCCAAGCCATTCGTTCTGCCGATGCGATCATCCATTTGGCCGGTGCAAGTATTAATGGAAAAAAATGGAATGAGCCTTATAAAAATGAAATCTATGAGAGCAGGGTGAAATCGACTGAATTTCTTTTTGAAAAGATCAAAGAAATCCCAAATAATATAAAACTTTTTACCTGTTCATCTGCCACAGGCTTTTATGGATACGCGCCTTCAGAAAAGATCTTTACTGAAACCGATCTGCCGGGTACTGATTTTTTGTCTAAGACCTGTGCGGACTGGGAAAAAGCAGCTGGCCGGTTTCGAGAATACGGGATCAGAACCTGCATAGTCAGAAGCGGGATCGCATTTTCTGAAAACAGCGAAGCCTATAAAAAAATAAGCCTTCCCATTCAGCTTGGCTTTGGAGCCCCGGTTGGAAGCGGTGCGCAGTTTGTTCCGTGGATTCATACCGAGGACCTCTGTTCCATTTACGCAAATACCATACATGATGCGGCTATGGAAGGTATTTATAACGCGGTAGCACCTGAATTCTTAACGAATAAACAAATGACGGTGATCATGGCGAAATATTATCGCAAACCCCTTTGGCTGCCCAATATTCCTGGATTTGTGCTCAAGCTGGCTTTTGGAGAATTTTCAGATTCCCTTTTATACGGGAACAGGATCTCGGCTCAAAAAATTAAGGATACCGGTTTTAAATTTAAATACAACAAGCTGAAAGATTTCCTGCAATAGTTCATTTTTAAAATATCATTACACAAATTGGCAAGTTGGAAATACCCTGTTTTGAAAGTTCACTCTTAATCATTTAATTTGTGTGAACTGAACATTCTTTTAAATTTAAATCAGAGACCATGACAAAAACCGTACTGCACAGGTCGGCGACCAGAGGGCAGGCCAACCACGGCTGGTTGCAGGCCCGGCATACTTTTAGTTTTGCCAACTATTACGATCCGAATCGCATGAATTTTGGTGTGCTCCGTGTTTTGAATGATGACCAGGTTGCTGAGGGCAGGGGTTTTGGCAACCATCCTCACGACAATATGGAGATCATTACCATACCTCTGGAAGGCGATCTTGAACACAAAGACAGCATGGGCAACAGTTCTGTTATAAGGTATGGCGATGTTCAGGTAATGAGCGCCGGAACGGGTATTCAACACAGTGAATTCAATCCGAATAAAGACAAGCCCCTGAAGCTTTTGCAAATCTGGGTTTTTCCCAATAAAAGAAATGTAAGTCCGCGTTATGACCAGATCACATTGAATATGAACGAAAGGCATAATAAATTACAGCAGATCCTCTCGCCTTCTCCTGAAGATGAGGGTGTCTGGATCCATCAGGACGCCTGGTTTCATCTGGGTAAATTCGACAAAGATTTTACTGCTGAATATGAAATTAGAAAAAACGGTAACGGAGTTTACGCCTTCGTAATCCGGGGAGCGGTGAAGATTGAAGGGGAATTACTGAATGAAAAAGATGGCCTGGGGATCTGGGAAACTGATAGCCTGAGTGTTCAATCTGTTCAGGAAGGTACAGAAATTCTTTTGATGGAGGTTCCTATGGAAGGTTAATGACTTTGACAAAAGACACCTGCACCGGTTGTGGTTTTCAAATACCCGCAGCAATCCATAAAATGGAAATCCTTTTCGATCAAATTGTTTACTTCTTAAAGAATTGGAGATTAATTTATAATTGCTGTTTTCTCAAGGGCTAAATCCATAAGGATTAACCTTTGGGAAGTCGGCAAATCATCATGATAAATTGCCAATATCAAATTTACATATATCAGAAAAGAAACAATTAAAACTGCCAGCGGATGGACTCAAAAAACTGTTTGGAATGCGGAGAACTGATCAAAGGGCGCATTGACAAAAAATTCTGTAGTGATTATTGCCGGAATGCTTATAACAATAAAGTAAATAAGGACAGCAAAAACCTGGTCCGCAACATCAACAACCACCTCCGGAAAAATTATGCCATCCTTTCAAAACTGAATGTTTCCGGAAAAACCAGTTTGCCCAAATCAAAATTGCTGGAATACAATTTTGATTTCAACCTGTTCACTTCCATGTATACAACTAAAAACGGAAATGTGTATTATTATGTCTACGATCAAGGTTACCTCAAACTTGAAAACGACTATATCCTGCTGATCAAAAAGGATTAATAAAATAGATTTTTATCATTTTTATACGGATCGATTTTGTAACAAACAGGGTATTTAATCGTCTGACCGAAAAACCCATGATGAAATATTTATTTATACTTTTTCTGTTTTTTTTATTCCTTGCTCCTGCTTGCGCACAGGATAACTACACCGTGGAGGGAATTATCCTTGCAAAGGAAACGCGGGAACCCCTTCCTTTTGCCTCTATTAGTCTGAAAAATTTTGCGCTTGGCACGATAAGTAACGAAAAAGGGGAATTTGATATTTATATCCCAAAATCCATGCGACAAGACACCCTGCTGGTGAGTTATATTGGATTTAACAGCTATGAGATACCCTTAAAAAACATCCAAAAACCAATTTCTGTCCTGCTTGAAACCGCCAATAATGTGCTTGATGAGATCGTATTAAGCAATTTGTCTCCTTTGGAATATATTAAAATGGCTGTAAAAAATATGGAATCAAATGCACCTCAGGCTCCATTTGAAACGCAGGCCTATTACAGGGAAAAATTTATCGAGAACGGGAAAATTATTGATAAAAATGAAGCCGTTTTTAAAACCTATTACCCGAGTTACGGGGATAGCTCAAAAAATCAGCATCAGCTCGTACTTTTCAAACCGGCTGAAAATCGCCAGCAGTTTCAATTCATGAGAGAATGGATTGAAGAAAGAGCTGCAAAGGAAAAAAAGAAGGCTGATAAAAAAGGAGAAGTTTATGACGAGGAAAAATATGATGGCAATATCGATATCGATTTTGGCGGACCACAAAGTGTGATCGATCTGGATATCTTCCATGGCGACAGAGCAAACTACTTAAATCCAAAACATTATAATAAATATGAGTACAGCTTTGGAGAAGAGACTTCCTTACATGGAGAAGCATTGGTAACCGTAATCTTTAAATCAAAAAAATCCATTGAAAACATAAGAGACTTGGGCAAGATACTCATTAGTAAAGACAACTATGCCATTGCACAGGTACAAACAAGTGGCAAGTTCTCTTTACCTTTTTTAGTCAGACCCGTTTTTTTTGCACTGGGATTAAAAGTCGAAAACCCTTCTTTTCAAACGACGATCAGCTATCAAAAATTTCAGGATTACTGGTATCCGAAATTATTCCGCTGGGATGCCCATGTAGATTTGACAAAACGACGTGCCTTTGAGGAAAATGAAGAGGCTGATATCAATATCGGACAGGTCTTTTCTGTCAACACAATTCAACTGAAAGGCAATCCCGTTTCTTCTGAAAAAAGATTTGATCCCGATAAAAAACTGGAGGAACAGGTTTATAACGATTTACAACTAAACTGGTATCAGATCAATACGGTTAAAGATTGATTTTTTTTATACTTTTAGTTGATCTTAAATCATTCTTCATGCCAGTTAAACCCAAATACACCCCTGCATTTTCCTTTCTCATTATGGCGGCAGCCATAATCTGGAGCTTCTACAGTTTAATGCCTTCAAAATTAAGCGATCTGAATGCTCCTTTAACTGATTTTTCCTACGAAAGGGCCCTGATTCATCTGAAAGAGATCAGTCAAAAACCGCATTATATCGGAACCGAAAATCATGGCGAAGTAAGAAACTATATAGTACAAGAGCTGCAAAAACTGGGTCTGGAGGTTGAGATTCAGGGTCAGGTGGCCATCAATAAAAAATCAAGAGCAGGTGTTAACACTAAAAATATACTGGCAAAGATCAAGGGTACCAAACCGGGACAAGGACTCTTGTTGCTCACGCATTACGATTCCGCTCCGCATTCTTCCTCTTTAGGGGCAAGTGACGCTGGCAGCGGAGTTGTGACCATACTTGAAGGATTAAGGGCTTATCTGTCAGCCGTACCGAAACCGCAAAATGATATTGTCATCCTTATTTCCGATGCCGAAGAAATAGGATTGCTCGGTGCCGAAGCCTTTGTGAATCAACATCCCTGGGCAAAAGAGATCAAACTTGTTTTGAACTTTGAAGCAAGAGGTAGTGGCGGTCCGAGTTTTATGCTGCTTGAAACCAACCGGGGCAACAAAAACCTGATTGCTGAATTTAATGCATCAAAACCCACCTATCCTGTTGCAAATTCCCTGCTGTACAGCATCTATAAAATGTTGCCCAATGATACTGACCTGACAGTTTTCAGAGAAACTGCCAATATAAACGGCTTTAATTTTGCTTTTATAGATGATCATTTCGATTACCATACAAGCCAGGATTCTTTTGAAAGGCTTGACAGAAATACGCTGAAACACCAGGGAGCATATCTGATGCATTTGTTGCCACATTTCGCAAATGCCGACCTCAGCAACCTGAATTCGGAAACAGATCTGGTTTATTTTAGCTTCCCCGGTTTCGGATTGATCAATTATCCTTTTAGCTGGGTGTTGCCCATGGTGGTCCTGGGATTTGTTGTGCTGTTTGTGCTGATTTTTTTAGGCTTCAAAAAAAACAAGATCCAATTAAAACCTCTGATGCTCGGTTTTATTCCCTTCCTTTCCTCCTTGGTCCTTGCCGGTTCTCTCGGGTATTTCGGATGGAAACTTATTTTGTTGATTCATCCACAATACACAGAAATCCTCCATGGATTTACTTACAACGGGTATTATTATATTGCCGCTGTAATTGCCCTCAGTCTCGCTGTTTGTTTTGCTGTTTACCGGCCATTCTTTTTAAAATATGAGTCTTCCTCCCTCATGATAGCTCCCCTTTTGGTCTGGCTTGTTCTCAATACATTGATCGCACTGTATCTTCCGGGTGCCGGATTTTTTGTGCTTGCAGTTTACATTGCCCTGGTAATTTTCGCTGCAGTTTTGTTTTCAAAAGGATCTGTTAACAATAAAACCCTTTTCTTTTCCTTCCTGTCTGTCCCGGTGCTTATCGTATTTGCCCCAATGATCAAAACATTTCCAGTAGGCCTGGGCTTAAAGATGCTGGCGCTCAGTGCTGTATTTGTCGTACTGCTTTTTGGTTTGTTCCTGCCGGTTTTCAAGTCTTTTAATAACCCGAAAGCGCTGTCGCGCCTTTTCTTTTTCCTTGGAGCTTTAGCACTGGTATCTGCCTATTTCAGTTCCGGTTTCAACGCAGACAGAAAACATCCAAACAGTCTGATATATCTTTTGGATGCCGATGAAAATAAAGCGTACTGGGCGAGTTATGATCAAAAAACCGATGATTATACCAGGCAATATCTGGGTGAGCACCCTGAAGAAGGAAATCTCTATGCTCACCTTTCTTCAAGTAAATACGGAACTCCTTTGTCTATGTATAATCAGGCTGAAAAGGTTTTGCTTCCTACCCCTGAAATAAGGATAATAACAGACACCATTCTGGGTGAAGAAAGAAAGATCGTACTGCGTATCATCCCCTTAAGAAAAGCGAACAGAATTGAGCTTTTGAGCAAAAAGCCCATGCATTTTACTTCCTTTGAGATGAATGGTGAAAAGCTTCATAAACATGAAAAAGAAACCTATGTTTTTACAACCGAAAAGTACCCCCGAATATTAACCTATTATTTTACAGAAGCGGGCGAATTTCTTGAGCTGGGTTTCACGATTCCCTTGGCAGATTCGACTGACATGATACTCTTTGAGGCCAGTTTTGACCTTCATACCAACCCTTCGCTAAGCCCTTTGAACTCTTCAAAGTTGCCGAGGACTGAAGTGATGATGCCTAAACCATTTGTATTAAATGAGGCGGTTATTGTCAAAAAAGATATTTCTATTAACGATATTCCGTCGGTTCCCTGAGAATTAGTAGTGAACAAGGGTAGAGCCCGCCTGATTAATTTGTTATATTTGCTGAGGTAATATTTTTTAGATGGAAAAACAAAAACTGCTGAATAAATTAAAAGACCGGTTGACGTTTAAATACCGTTTTGTAGTCCTCAATGAAGATACCTTTGAAGAAAAGTTTTCATTCAGACTAAACCGCTTAAATGTTTTTGTAGCCGGCGGATTTTTTTCGATCTTTTTAATACTTCTTACAACAACCATCATTGCTTTTACTCCTTTGAAAGAGTATATACCGGGTTATTCTTCCACGAAACTGAAAAAAGATGCAGCCATGCTGAACTATCAGGTTGATTCTTTAAGTCAGTTACTCAATGTGAACAATATATTCCTGCAGAATATTCAACAGGTAATCAAAGGAGAAATTAAACCTGTGGCTTTAAACAAAGATTCCATAACGGAGCTTTTGAGTATGGAGGATGTAAACATTCTTCCTTCTGCGAACGAAACGGCATTCCGTGAAGAAGTAGAAAGTGAGGAACGTTTTAATGTATTCGAAAAGGCGACAAAAAAGAGTGATCTGGTCTTTACTTCTCCTGTAAAGGGAAAAATTACTGAGGCTTATAATGCCAGAGAAAAGCATTATGCCATCGACATTGCACTTGGAAAGGATACGCCGGTTAAATCTATCGCTGATGGCACGGTTATCTTTAAAGGATTTACCCCTGACAATGGTTATGTGATCATAATTGAACATATCAATGGAATCATTTCTGTTTACAAGCACAATGAATCTATTTTTAAGGAACAGGGAAATCTTGTAAAAGCAGGGGAAGTAATTTCAATGGCGGGAAGCACGGGCAATTTATCTACCGGTACACACCTGCATTTTGAATTATGGGAGGGTGGCCAACCGGTCAATCCGGAGAACTACATTTCTTTTGAGTAAATTTTAAACTTTTTTACATGACGATCAAATCTTACCTGGCAAAAATATATGCAAAAATCATGGCAGGAAGAGTCTATTCCTGGGCCGACAAACCTTATTCCGCACAAAAACATATTTTCAAAGAACTCATAAGCAAGGCCCGAACCACTTCCTTTGGTAAAGACCATAATTTTGATCAGATAACTTCCTATGCAGATTTTTCCAGACTGGTGCCAATAAGGGATTACGAAGATATCAAACCTTATATAGAACGGGTAAAAAGTGGTGAAGCCGATGTTCTTTGGCCGGGAAGACCACTATATTTTGCCAAAACATCAGGAACTACCTCAGGTGCCAAATACATACCCATTACACCTGTTTCCATGCCCTATCATATTAATGCAACGAAAGAAGCACTTCTTTTGCATATTTATCATACAAAAAAAGCATCAATTGTAAATGGAAAAATGATCTTTTTACAGGGAAGCCCTGTTTTAAAAGAAGTAAACGGTATTAAAACGGGCAGACTTTCAGGAATAGCAGCGCATTATGTGCCTAATTATTTACAAAAGAACCGCCTTCCGAGCTGGGAAACCAATTGTATTGAAGATTGGGAGACTAAGGTAGATGCCATAGTCAGGGAGACTTCTGACAAAGATATGAGATTGATCGGCGGCATACCTTCCTGGGTACAGATGTATTTTGAGAAATTAATAGAAGCTAAGGGTAAAAAAGTAGGAGAAATCTTTCCCAACTTTAAGCTTTTTGTCTTCGGGGGTGTAAATTACGAACCCTATCGAAAAAAAATGGAAAATCTGATCGGAAGGAAGGTTGATTCCATTGAGCTCTTTCCTGCCTCTGAGGGATTTTTTGCCTATCAGGACATGCCAAACCCAACGAACAATCCCAACCAGGGTATGCTCCTGCTGTTAAATCATGGGGTTTTTTATGAGTTTGTTGAGGCCGATAAATTCTTTACCGCCAATTCACAACGTTTAACAATTCAGGACGTTGTTTTGGGGGTTAATTATGTGATGATCGTATCGACCAACGCCGGACTATGGGCTTATAATATTGGCGATACCATAGCCTTTACCTCCATCAAGCCCTTCAGAATTATTGTTACCGGCAGGATCAAGCATTTTATTTCAGCTTTCGGGGAGCATGTCATTGCCAAGGAAGTTGAACAAGCCCTGCAAATTGCAGTTAAAACCGGAAGTGTAAAAATAAATGAATTTACGGTTGCCCCGCAGGTAAATCCGGGATTGGGCTTATTGCCTTATCATGAATGGTTTATTGAGTTTGAAAATGAACCGGAAGATTTTAAAAAATTTACAGTTGCCATTGATGTGGCTATGCAGGATCAGAATTCATATTATTCAGATTTGAGAAAAGGAAATATTTTGCAGGAACTCATCATTCGAAAAGTGGTCAGGAACGGGTTTCAGGATTATATGAAATCCATTGGCAAACTGGGAGGACAAAACAAAGTAGCCCGGCTGTCGAACGACAGAAAAATTGCTGATCAGCTAAAAATCCATAAAGAAAAATGAAAGTAATCTCTGTGAACATTGGTGAAAGACAAACTGTCCGGTGGAAAAATCAAAGCTATGAAACAGGTATTTTTAAATACCCTGTTCCCGGACCGGTATTTTTAGGTGAACTGGAAGTTTTACACGACCAGATCGTCGACAGGCGCTTTCATGGAGGCATTGACAAAGCTGTTTATGCTTATGGCGAAAATCATTACGGTTTTTGGAAAGCACTTTACCCACATCTCGAATTTACTTATGGCATGTTTGGTGAAAATCTAACCCTTGACCAGCTGGAAGAAAAGGAAATTTTTGTGGGAAGTATATACAGCGTTGGGGAGGCACTTATACAGGTTACAAAACCCAGAGAACCTTGCGTAAAGCTCGGGATCCGGTTTCAGGATGCCGGAGTGATCAAACAGTTTTGGAATACAACCAAATCGGGTGTGTATTTTAAAGTATTAAAGACAGGGTCTGTAGAAAAAGACGCAGCATTTTTGCTTGTAGAACAAGCCAAAAATACAGCGTCTGTCGCTGAGATCTACAATACGAAAAAGAAATAATCTCTATTTTTTTGCCAGCAAATCCCTGATCTGGGTTAGCAACTCCTCCTGACTCGGTCCGGCAGCAATTGCTTCCTCTACTTTTTGGCGACGCAGACTGTTCACCCCTTTAATGATCATAAACATCACAAAGGCCATAATAATAAAGTCGAGCGTAGCGGTAAGAAATGCTCCATACTCCAGAACAATGTCCGGAATCACAACACCGTCAGCATCAACACTTCCTTTTCTTAAAACCCATTTCAGATCTTTAAAATCTGTCTGGAAAATTAAACCGACCAATGGAGAAACAACGCCCTCCGTAAAGGTTTTTACCAAAGTATTAAAAGCGGCTCCCATTACAAAACCAACAGCAATGTCGAGCAGGTTGCCTTTCATTGCAAATTCCTTAAATTCTCTAAGCATTTTGATCATAAAAATAAAGTTTAGTTATTCTACTGCAATATAAATAATTATTCTATTACTTTTCTGCTTACCCTCTGGGATATTGAAGTCAGGATCTCATAGGGTATGGTCTCCGCCGATTTTGCAAGTGCCAGCACATCATCCTGGCTCTTAAAAATAATCACCTCATCACCTTCTTCACAATCAATTCCGGTAACATCAACCATAGTGATACACATACATATTTTTCCGGCAACAGGTGCTTTTTTACCGTGAATACTTACTTCTGCCCTGCCATTACTCCAGATCCTTTTCATGCCATCTGCATAACCAATGGGTAAAATGGCTATTCTTGATTCTTTGTTTGTCTTAAAAGTGCGGTTATATCCTACGGACTCTCCTGCTGGTACTACCTGAATCTGCGAAATTCTTGTCTTTAAAATCAGGACATTCCTGAGCTTGGCGGTTTCTGTGGGGCTATTTCCAAAACCGTAAAGTCCGATTCCCACACGAACCAGGTCTAAACGTGCTTCGGGGTAATTTAACATACCTGCGGTATTGGCAATATGCAGGCGCGGCTTGTTGGGCAATTCCACCGTGATGGTCTGACTCATTCTTTTGAACAGTTCCACCTGTTGAAGGGTAAATTCTCTTTCGCTTTTATCTTCACTTGAGGTGAGATGAGAAAAGATGGTTCTGACCTCCAGTGCGTTTTCATATGTCTTCAACAGCCCGATCAGATTATCCATCTCGCTCTCCCGGAAACCAAGGCGATTCATACCGGTATTACATTTTATATGTATTGGATATTTAAGGCGATTTTCTTCAGTCAGTAAGCGGCAAAAAGCAAGTAAGGTACTATGGCTGTAAAGTGCCGGTTCCAGGTTTCTTTTAATAATTTCTCTGAAACAGGCTGTCTGCGGATGCAAAACCATAATTGGCAATTTAATACCCGCATTTCGCAAATCGATTCCCTCACCGGTATAGGAAACCGCGAGATAATCCACTTTTAACTCCTCAAGCAAACGGGCTGTAGCCACGGCATCGCTGCCATAAGAAAACGCTTTAATAACAACCAGAAGCCCGGTTTCCGGCAGTAATTTTGATCTGAAATACTGAATATTTGCTTTAACTGCTTTAGAGTCGATTTCTAAAACCGTGGGCATTTCAATCATGGCTTGCTTTTTGTTGATTTTCTATATCTTTCTTCATTTTCGCCTCTTCCTGCATAATCTTGTAGTAGGCTCCCCTGCTAAGGGGTTCGTATTCCTGAACCTGTCCCAACAGTACGAGTTTATCATCAGGCACTTTTCTGTGACTGAAATGAGCCAGATTGCCCGTTTTGGTGCAAATGGCGTGCACTTTGGTGACATATTCGGCAGTAGCCATTAAAGCAGGCATGGGTCCGAAAGGTTTTCCTTTAAAATCCATATCAAGTCCGGCTACGATTACGCGAATACCCCTGTTGGCAAGCTCATTGCATACATGGACGATCTCATCATCAAAAAACTGGGCTTCATCGATGCCTACCACATCCATATCTGAAGCAAAAAGTAAGATATTGGATGAAGAGGGTACAGGCGTACACCTTATTTCATTTTCATCATGGCTTACTACCATATCGTTCGCATACCTGCTGTCAACGGTTGGTTTAAAGATCTCTACTTTTTGTTTGGCAAATTGCGCTCTTTTAAGCCTTCTGATCAGTTCTTCTGTTTTTCCGGAAAACATCGAACCGCAAATTACCTCAATCCATCCGAACTGCTCATTTTGGTTTACCGTATTTTCAAGAAACATGATGAAATTTTATGAATGATTTTTATTCTATCAGACTCCGGAAGCTAAAAAACAAACAGATCCGGCTTCATTTCGCAAAGGTAATGAAATTTGTAGGTTGGTTTATTGACAGAATGACTTAAATTTGTAAAGTAAATGTCGTTTTTCAATTTCTTTAAAGCATGCGAGAGAAAGTAACAGAACAAATCAGGCAACTTGCAGAAGAGCTTCTTGAGCCCAATCATTTGAATGACCCGGTTCAGTTAAAACTAAGGCTGCGGGAACTTTATGAAAAGGCTGTTCTTCTGGAATATTTACAAAAGGAAACGCCTGTACAGGTAATTCAGAAAACAGAAGAAGTTCATGAGATAATGACCGTTTCTATTGAAACAACAAAGGAAGAAATTGTAATTACAGAGGTGGAGAGGAGTGAAATTTCGGAAATTACCAGGGAAGAAGTAGAAGAAGAGGAAGAGGAGCTCCTCCCTATTTTTATTCCAAAATTTGACGCAGTTATTGAAGATTTTACACTGAAAAAAGAATTTGAAGATGCCTTTTCCCTTGATGAGGCCGAAAAATTGCTGGAAGCAAAGCCCATACAGCAAAAGCAGGTATCGCTGCATGATAAATTATCCAGCAATACGATTCAGGTTGGTTTAAATGACAGAATAGCTTTTGTGAACAACCTGTTTAATTTCAGCCAGTCGGATTTCAATAAGGTACTGTACTTTTTAAATGACTGCAAAACAAAAGAAGAGGCCATACAGTATGTAAATTACAACCTGAAACCCAAGTACAACTGGAAGGGTAAAGAAGACCTCGTCGAAAGATTAATGGCATTAATAGATAGAAAATTTATATAAATCAAGTATGAACGCTCACCAGTACAACCAGCTTTTTGACAACGTCATTGAGAAATATCACCGGATAGACAAAGTGGATCAGCCTTTTGAGAACCCTTTTCCAAAAGAAGATATTTTGGAACATCTGCTCTACAGAAAATGCTGGATCGATACCGTGCAATGGCATTATGAAGACATAATCAGAATACCGGATATAGATCCGGTAGAGGCTTTGCAACTGAAAAGAAAAATTGATGCTTCCAACCAGGACAGAACGGATATGGTTGAATACATCGACAGTTACTTTTTGCAATTGTACAAAGGTATTACTGTACTCCACGGTGCTACCATCAATACCGAAAGTCCGGCCTGGGCTATTGACAGGTTGTCTATTCTGGCATTAAAGATCTATCACATGGCTGAAGAAGCGGGCAGAACTGATGCAAGCGAAAGTCACAAACTGGCTTGTAATAACAAACTCATTATTCTTAACCAGCAAAGAGAAGATCTTTCCGGTGCAATTGATGACCTGTTAAAAGATATTTCTACAGGAAAGAAATACATGAAGGTTTACAAGCAAATGAAAATGTATAATGATGAAGCTTTGAATCCCATGCTATATAAAAAGCCGGATTAGTTTTTTTTGGATTTATTCTTTTTCTCCTTTTTTTCTGCTTTCTTTTTTTGCTTTATTTCCTTTTTTTCCTGCCTTGTTTCCAGTTTTTCCTTCAAGTGCATGCCTTCCGGTGATAAAGTGTAGGCGATGCCCATGAGCAATGTCTTTACCATATAGGTGGCTATACTTGTGTAAGGAAGGTGTTCATATTTCATAGGCACTGTTCTGATTCCCTTTTTATCAGGATTGGTTTTATGAACAACACTGTTTATCAACCAGCTTAACATCTTTGCTTCTTCATCAACATGGCCCTTTTTATAAACGGTTGCCTCAAGATCATGGTAAAGCATGGTCATCGTGCCCTGCGATCGATATTCATTTGCTGTGGCCTCGAAGGTCAATTTATCCAGTTGTCCGGCGAAAACTTTTAAACCTGCCAGAGGATATAGTATTTCGTCAAAATACTTAAAGGGCGTTGAGCCCAGGGTCCCTGCAAAAGAAAAATTGTTATTGTTATCATCCAGGTTAAATTTAAAGAAGACCTTTAACGGCGCTCTTCCCATAAACTTTGTACTCAGCCTTGCCTGCATAGGCGTTTTTCTATGCGCTGCTATGGAGCTTATGTTGTAGAAATCTGCATTTATATCTGCCAGTAAGACCTTCATCAGTAGTTTTGAGTCGGGATTTCTTTGTTCATACAGCAAATAGGAATTACTTACATGTACTTTCTTGATGTCAATGATTGCATTAGTTTTTTTCAGATTAATGTGAGGCAGAACTTTGTATAAGCTCATGTCATACGGTTTTGTTTTATCCTTATACATTTCAACACGCAAACCATCTACTGAAATACTATCAATATATATTCCCTGATGACCGATTGCCTTCCGGAAGTTAAAATCAACCAAGGCCAGTTTCTTTACACTCAATTCGGTAATCGCCTTATTATATTTGAATTTTGCAGCCATGGCGACCTTGCTGATAGTTGGTTTCATTTGAAAACTATCAATCTCCAAACTTTTTTTAAAGAAATTGATTTTAAGCGCCGCCAGGCTAATTACCATGTCCTTCTCCGGCATTTTCATATTGATATCTTCAATAATGAAATTCTCTGACAAGGACCGCAATGCGAAGAAATTGTCCTCCTTCTTTTTTACTATAAACCCGTCAAGCTGAAAACTAAGTGAATCCAGCTTAAAAAGCGTATCAGACTTGACAGCGTCCTGAACCTGATACTTCAGGTTGCGCACACTGATCTGCCTGATTTCAATGCCGTTCAAATTCTTCAGAACGATTGAGTCAGGATGAAACTGCTTTCCTCCTTCTCCCTCCGGGCTTTTTACTTTCTCATTCTTTAAAACATGGATGGCCAGATTATCCAAACTGATTTCATTGATCAAAACTTTTTTATTCCGAATCAGCTCGATAAACTTGATATTTTTTACAGAGATATCGCCCAAAGCTATCTCAAAAATGGCTTTTTTCCCTTCGGTTCTCTTTTTAAGTTCAGAGATTGCCTTCTCCGTTGGGACAATTTTTAAATCTTTAACCGATAAAGTCCTGGTCAGCAGGTCAAAGTCTATTTCTCCGACTGAATTTTTGTATTCACTGGAATTGTTATTGAGGATGGCATCTTTCAGCTTACTCTCTACCAGCCCCGGGACAAAGATGGCCGCCAGCACAAGTAGGATCAAAACCAGCGCAATAAACAGAAAAATCAGTTTCTTAAGCATGTTGTAAGAATTGAATGGAGTAAAGTTAGTAAATTAATGGAAGCCTTCCATCACTTTACTTAATTCCTCCAAATTTTTCCTGGAATGACCAATGAATATACTTTCATTGACCAAAATGACCGGTCTTTTTAAGAAAGTGTAATCTTCTAAAATAAACTGTTTCAGTTCATCCTCACAAAGTTTTTCATTTTTTAAACCGAGTTCCTTGTATTTCTTGGCCAGCTTGCTGAACAATGCCTCATAGGATCCCGCTTTTGAGCGCATTTCTTCAAGTTGTTTTACTGTGATAGGCTGGGTTTTTATATCCTGCAACACGAAACCGTCCAATTGTAAAGTGCGGAGGATTTTTTTACAGGTATCGCAGGTTTTCAGATAATATATTTTTTTCATGGTACTTCGGTTTTGTGTAAATTAACTATTTTTATGAAAATGAATATGTATGACAGATAAAATTTTTGAGACTGTTCTTTTTAACAGGAAAACCATGTTCTCCCTGCTGGATAATTTAACGGAGGAACAGGTCAATTTCATTCCAAATAATTTTAACAACTCGATTTTATGGAATATCGGACATGTGTTGGTAACAGAACAACTGCTGGTATATAAGCTTTCAGGGCTGCCTCTGAAAATAGACGAAAACCTGGTACCGCTCTTTGCAAAAGGGACCAAACCAGAAATAAAAGAGAGTGCAGAACAAATTGAAATGCTGAAAAACCTTCTCGAAGGCACTGTTCTTAAAACCCGACAGGATTATAAGGATAAACTGTTTAAAAAATACCAGAACTACACTACAAGCACCGGTATTGTTTTAAATAATGTAGATGATGCCTTGCTTTTCAACTGCTTTCATGAAGGCATACATCTGGGTGTACTGCGGTCTCTTAAAAAATTGGTATCATGAAGTTTAACACCAAGGCCGTTCATGGCGATCACAATCCCGACAAAAGCATCGGTGCCATAATGGTTCCGATATATCAAACCTCAACATACAGGCAGCCCTCTCTGCTAACACATGGCGAATATGGCTATTCCCGCACTTCGAACCCTACCAGAACAGCTCTTGAAAAAGCTGTGGCTGCACTGGAATACGGGCAATTCGGACTGGCCTTCGGTTCTGGCCTGGCAGCTATAGATGCCGTAATCAGATTGCTGTCACCCGGAGATGAGGTCATTGCAGGTAAAGAACTCTATGGAGGTACTTATCGCTTATTCAAAAATATCTGGGAAAGATACCAGATCAAATTTCATTTTACCGACTTAAATGATCTTACCGTAATACGTTCCCTGATTTGCCCCAAAACCAGGATGATCTGGGCGGAAACACCAACCAATCCTCTTTTGAATATTGTTGATATCAAGACAATCGGAATTTTTTCCAAAAAACACAAGCTGATCTTTGTTGTAGACAATACCTTTTCCTCTCCCTACCTGCAAAACCCTTTGCCTCTGGGGGCTGATATTGTGGTTCATTCAGCAACCAAATATCTGGGAGGTCATTCTGATATTGTTTTGGGCTGTGTGGTATTAAACGATGAAGACCTGGCAAAAAAACTATATTACATTCAAAATGCCTGTGGTGCCATTTGCGGACCCATGGACAGTTTTCTGGCCTTGAGAGGGATAAAAACGCTCCATGTCAGAATGCAGCGACATTGTGAGAATGCTTCAAAAATTGCAGCTTTTTTAAGAGCCCATAACAAGGTTGACAAGGTGTACTGGCCCGGTTTTGAGGACCATCCGAACCATCAGATCGCCGAGGCGCAGATGAAGGATTTCGGCGGGATGGTATCTTTTAGTTTGTTGAATAGCAACCTTCAACGAACCAGCGAAGTGATTCAAAAGCTCAGGATATTCACCCTGGCAGAATCTTTGGGAGGTGTTGAATCGCTTTGCGGTCATCCGGCCTCCATGACCCATGCCTCTCTTTCTGAAAAAGAAAGAATAAGCATAGGTATAGTGCCATCACTGATTCGTTTAAGCGTAGGAATTGAAGATGCAGAAGATCTTATTGCAGATCTCAACAATGCATTGAAGTAAAAATCTTTAAACCCAGATTACGCAATAGACTTCGTTATGAAAGTACAAAATGCAATGAAAATAAGTGCTCACGGACTTTTTTTGATGAAGGAATAATGAATTATTTCAATATCAAAAATAGGAGTAAGTGCTTATTTTTGAAGCAGTTTGTACTTGGAATAAATTTCTATTGCGTAATCTGGGTTAAATCAATAACGGGGTTTAAACTTGTATACTATACCCAGATTGACAAAGATCATCGTGTCATTATATTTGTTACCGGGATCGTGATCTGCTGCCAGTCCGTCAACTTTGTCGGAGAAGAAATGCTGCCAGCGGGCATCAAGAACCATGTCCACATAATTCAAGGAATAGCGCACACCACCACCGAAAGAAACTCCAAATGAAGAGCCCGCATCATTATAAACGGCCTCTCTGGTCCATTTCCAATCTTCTTTATCGGGAGAGTCCGGGTTACCCAAAAGGTAACGATAAGGCTCAATATCTTCTTCCACAGTACCTATTTCTACAAGACCTCCTCCATTATAAGGGTTCAGGGTTGACGTGACTTTAGGATCATACATACTGAAGTGAACGCCGGCGCTGATATAGGGATTGATTTTCCCCTTTTCCTCAAAAAAAGCGCTGTAATCTTCAATTGTAAAGAAGTAAAACTCCATCTGCGTGCCAATATTGTACAAATCAATATTGCCGCGCATCGCGTCTAATTTTGCATAAAAGTCACCCTGTTCATCAAGTCCTACCCAGGGCTCGTGCCTGATATTTGTTTTGCTGGTATACATGAATTCTGCCTTGAGCTTAAAATGCTCTGAGAAATAGCTCGTACCGGTTCTCCAGTTGTACTCGTTACCGAAAAAATTCAGATAATACACCAATCCAAAACCCATAGTGGCAGCATTCGCACTTGGAAAGTCATCGCTTTCGCCAAAATCTGACTGAAAGGAAGTCACACCGAACATAACCCCTGCTTCGTGGCTAAAATTTGACTGCGCAAATGTTTTGACACCAAGAAAGAAAAGGAATATAAATAATAGATTTGGTATAAGTTTCCTCATAATGTTGATTCAATTTGTGCAAAGATATGCAAATATAAAAAACAATTATTGAATAGCCATTTTTTTTTGTGAATAGTTTAATTCAGAAGGAGTCAGAAATTAATTGGTAATCAGGCCCGGATCCCAAAAATATTTGCCGAAATCGACAATTTTATCATCCCTTACTTCAATCCCCTCACTTTCCAGCAGCTGGGCCATCAGATTGCTTCCCTGAAAATGGTGTTTGCCGCTTAGAACGCCAATCCGGTTAACCACCCGGTGGGCAGGTATATCGGTAGCCTGATGGGAATTATTCAAAGCCCAGCCAACCATTCTGGCAGATCGCGGTGTGCCCAGGTAATTGGCAATCGCGCCATAGGTAGTAAACCTGCCATATGGGATCTGTCTGGTGATATGGTACACTTTTTCAAAGAATGAGATCTCACTATCCATCTTTACAAAGTATATTTTGTTCTGAACCGAATATAGGTAATGGGCTTGTTCTTACTTAAATACTGTTGCTCGTAAAACGTTTGTACGGCCGTGACCTCGGCGGGAGCACTTGAACTATTGTAAATATTGTGATGCGCATACATGATTTCGTGTTTTCCTTCATGCAAAATGCCGAGCAGGTAGCCATGTAAAAATTCGCTGTCCGTTTTTAAATGAACAAAGCCGTTCTCTGTTAAAATTTTTTGATACAATCGGAGAAAATCGGTATTCACAAGTCTGTGTTTGGTTCTTTTGAATTTGATCTGCGGGTCAGGAAAAGTAATCCAGATTTCTGCAACCTCACCGGGTGCAAAAATTTTTTCGATCAGTTCTATTTGTGCACGCAGAAAAAATACATTTTCCAGGTTTTCTGACAGAGCTGTTTTTGCCCCCCTCCAGAACCTGGCTCCTTTGATATCAATCCCGATAAAATTCCTCTCAGGATGCAATTTGGCCAGTGATACGGTATATTCCCCTTTGCCGCAGCCCAGTTCTAATACTACAGGGTTGTTGTTTTTAAACAGGCTGTGCCAGTTTCCTTTCAGGTTAAATGAAGTCAGGAGTTCTTCACGAGTAGGCTGAAGTACGTTTCCGAAGGTTTTATTCTCCTCAAAACGTTTTAATTTATTCTTGCTGCCCAATAGTTGTGCTTAAGGTTAAAAACTATTCCGTCGAGGTTTTTTTGAATTTTTGTAACTGAGCCAGCCAGTAAACAAATAAGAGACCAATGGCTGAAATCAATATAAAATTAAAGGTATTTGAGATCCACCAGTTATCCAGAGAGCTAAAAAATTTATACGGCACAAAGAGTACATTTGTGAAAAAATCACCCAACCATCTGAAGATATTTAATGCAACCATAATTTTCTGATTTTAAACTGTAAAGCGTTGTGCTTTTATTATAAAGTTTTTTACTTTCGCTAAAATTCCTAGTTCAAATTGGCTAAGTCCTGCCTTACTCAGGAATTTAGTTTCGCAAAAATATGAAATAACATGATTATTGCCAATTTTTTTAATCAATCAAAGCCAATTAATTTTTTGATTCTTACCATTGCGAGCTTGATCATTTTTGTTGAAGCCCTTTATCTGGATGTTTATGCGGATGGCAATAAACCCGTTGTTTACAGAATCATTTTGAACTTTTTTCTGTTTTTGCTGCTGGTTTTCCTTCACAACTTCTTAACCAGAAAAAATGGTTTGACCAAAAATAATACCTATGCCTTATTTTTATTTATTTTGCTCTTTGCCATATTTCCCAAAAGCATTGTTCAATACAATATCTTGCTGAGCAATTTCTTTTTGTTTTTCTCCTACAGGCGGATCTATAGTTTGCGGACCAGTCTGAATACAAAAAACAAAATATACGATGCAGGATTCTGGATAGGTATAGCTACCATCTTCTACAATTACAGTCTGTTCTTTTTAATTCTTGAATTTGCGGCCATAATCCTTTTCGACAAATCCCGGTGGAACCATTTCTTTATTGTATTCATCGGTTTTTTTACTCCGCTCTTTCTTTATTTTACCTTTCTTTTTGCCATAGACAAAACAGACTTGTACTACCAGTTATGGGATTTTCAAAGAAGCTTTGATTTCAGAAATTACAACAATATTAAACTTTTAATTCCAATTTCTGTCTTACTGGTTTTCACCGGCTGGGCAATATATCCTACCCTGCGCAAGGCTTTAAAATCTAAAAAGAAATACAAAGCCCTGTACAATTTATTGTTACTTCATTTAATTCTGGCAATTCTTATCGGATTGGCAGCACCATTAAAGAACGGGTCAGAATATCTTTTCTTTTTCTTCCCTTTCTCGATCATCTTTACAAGTTATATCCAAACCATAGAAGACCGCTGGTTCAAAGAACTGGTCATGGTGCTTTTTTTATGTCTTTCGATTAGTGTGTTTTTTTACTATTAAAGTTTAGGTCCAAAGGAAAGATCTCCGGCATCTCCGAGTCCGGGAACGATGTAGCCGTGATGATTGAGTTCCGGATCCAGAGCGGCAATCCATAAGTGGGTGTTTTCAGGAAAATTTTTACTTACGTAATCAATCCCTTCCGGAGTTGCAATAACCGAAATAATATGGATCCTGTCAGGAGTACCATGGGTTTTTAATACTTCCAGCACACTGACCAGTGATTTCCCCGTTGCCAGCATCGGATCCGCAAGGATCAGAATTTTCCCATTCAGCTCCGGCGCTGCCAGATATTCCACTTTAATAGAAAATTCCTCTTCAGAGGTATGCAGTCTGTACGCAGAAATAAAGGCGTTCTCAATCCAGTCGAAATAGTTCAATATCCCCTGGTGTAAGGGTATTCCTGCCCTTAAAACCGAGCAGAGAACCAACCTGTCCTGAATGAGGTCCATCGGTTTCTTACCCAATGGTGTTTCGATAATTTCTGTGTGGTAGTTTAACTCCCTGCTCATTTCATAGGCCAGTATTTCACCGATCCTTTCGAGATTTCTTCTAAAGCGCAGGCCGTAGTTCTGAATTTGAATATCCCTTAATTCCCTTACGAAATGCTGTATTAGGGAGTTTGACAAGCTTAAATTGTGCGTTTTCAAAATTTTCTTTTTTCCTGTTAAAGATACTACTTCCTGAAATTATATAAAAAAACAAAGCAATGACATTTTTAAATTGTATTATATTTTCGTAATTTCACGGTTTTAACTAATCAATCATAAAACATATAATTATGGGACTTTTTTCATTTAAAAAGGATTCTGGAGAAAAGGTTGTAGATGCCACTGCAGATAATAAGGCGAAAGCAAATTCACTTTACAATTCGGTCAATGCCTATGGTTTCGACGTAAAGGATTTGGATATCGTTGTTGATGGTGACGCGGCTACGGTTTATGGCGTTGCTGCTGATCAGGCAACCCGCGAGAGGGTATTGCTGGCTGTTGGAAACACCCAGGGTATTGCTACCGTCAACGATAAAATGACAACCGCCGTACCGGCTCCGGAAGCCAAAATGCATACGGTAGCTGGCGGAGAATCACTGAGTTTGATCGCTAAAAAATATTATGGTGATGCCATGAAATACAATATCATTTTTGAGGCAAACCAACCTCTTTTAAAAGATGTTAATAAAATTTATCCTGGCCAGGTACTTAGAATTCCTGAACTTTAATACCCTATTCAATGCTCCGGTAATTTAATTATACCGGAGTATTTTTTCTGTCAATTCAACAACATCCTTTACGGCTATCGTTCTCATCGCTTCTTCATAGCCCTCGCATATTTTATTGCCGTATATTGAGCAAGGTATGTTCGGATATTTTTTCAGATCAGGCAATAAAGCATATTCCAATGGCTGGTTGAAGGGATAAAATCCTGCATAGGGATGTGTGGCACCCCATAACGTTATGGTTTTAACGCCATACATGGCTGCCAGATGTGCATTGGCCGAATCCATACTGATCATACAATCCAGGTTTGAAATGAGGGCCAGCTCCTCTGTGAATGTAAATTTTCCAGCACAGGAAATGGTATTGGGGTATTTTTTCTCCAGTAATTCAAGTTTTTCTTTTTCCTTTTTACCTCCACCAAATAAATAGACCCTGTTTTTTGGATTACTGCTTAATTCCGCTATTACTTTTTCAGTTAAATCAGGCGGATATACCTTTCCTTCATATTGTGCATAGGGGGCATAACCTATATTTCGCCAGGCCTGAAAGTCTGGAAATTTTTCACCTTGAAGAATGGCCTTCGGGCATGCTGCTTTCTCATTGAGATCGATTGAAAAGCCAAGTTCACGAAACACATCCGCATAACGCTCATGCCCAGACCGCAGTTGTTTGAAAACTTTATTTTCTGAACGGGTCAGGGCTTTTTTTTCACTGCGCCCTTTATCAATGACCGCAATTTTCTGACAATTAAAATAAAGAAACTTTCTGATAATTTTTGAACGCAGTACGTCATGCAAATCAGCAACCGCATCAATTCTTAACTTGTTTATCTGCTTTGATAAACCGTATAAACCAAAAATACCGCGGTACTCTTTATCAACATCAGCCGGAAAAAAATCTACATTGGGTATTTGATTGAACAAGGGCTTTAAAAACGGCCTCGAAACAAGAGTTATCTTTATTCCCTCATTTTGGCTGACCAGCGCCCTGATCACTGGAACAGTCATTGCTACATCGCCCATTGCCGAAAGCCGGATAACAAGAATATGCCTGGGTTTTGTCATAATTGATTCCTGAGTCTTGCAAAGATACTCACTATTTTAATCTGCGGCTGATTAAAAACCTTTCGTCTGAAATAAAAAATCCGGCAGGTCAACCCTCCGGATTTAATTTTATCTGAAGCCAAAAAAAAAGTCAGGAAAAGAAATGCCAACTTTTATGCGTCTATAATCTTTTTTTGATGGGCAATGGACTCCTGGTGTATAGATTTGAATACATTTTCTATAAACTCCTTATTCAAGCCATGTGAGATTCCTCCATCAACCACCTTCTGTAATATTTCATTCCACCTGGTATTTTGAAGGATAGCCACATTGCCCTGTTTTTTAACCAGACCTATATTCTCCACAACCTGCATTCTGCTGGATAAGGTTTCCAGCAGCTGGGCGTCCAGTGCATCGATCTCCTTTCTCAAGGCCTGCAATTTGACCAGTGATTCTTCCTGCTCAAAGGTTTCTCTTCTCACCCGCAAGTTTTCGGTAATTTCAACCAGTCTTTGAGGGGTGATCTGTTGCTTGGCATCGCTCCAGGCCTGATCAGGATGGCAATGCGTTTCGATCATTAAACCATCAAATTTCAGGTCGAGAGCTGTTTGGGCAACATCGAAAATTCCTTCCCTTTCACCACAGATATGTGAAGGATCATTGATTATTGGAAGTGTTGGATACTTGATCTTCAGGTCGATCGGGATCTGCCAGTTGGGTATATTCCGGTATTTTGTTTTTCTAAAGGTCGAGAATCCCCTGTGAATGGCTCCAATATTCTTAATGCCGGACGTATACAACCTTTCAATAGCTCCAATCCATAATTCCAGATCAGGGTTTATCGGGTTTTTAACAAGTACCACCTTGTCGGTGCCTTTTAAAGCATCGGCTATTTCCTGTACAGTAAACGGATTCACCGTGGTCCTTGCTCCGATCCAGAGTATATCGATGTCAAACTCAAGTGCTAATTTGGCGTGCTGGGCATTACCCACCTCAACTGCGGTTAACAATCCGGTTTCCTTTTTTACTTTTTGTAACCAGGGCAGGGCTTTTGTACCCTGTCCTTCAAATGAACCCGGCCGTGTTCTTGGTTTCCAGACACCCGCTCTGAAAACGGTCGCATCGGTTTTCTTCAGCTCATGCGCAACCTCCAGAACCTGTTCCTCTGATTCGGCACTGCAAGGCCCTGCAATCAACAAGGGGTGGCTGAGCTTCATCTGATCTAACCACGTCATAAAATTTTCATTTTCCATACTTAACTGTTTTTAATTCCGGCTAAAACACCTTTAATTTTATTTGTATTATGCATTATTTCAAAAACTTCCCTTTCGGATTCTCTCGAGAGTACTTCTTTGAATTCATTGAGATTTTTAATGTATTCTTCCAGGGATCTGATCACATTTTCTTTGTTCTGTATCAAAATCGGGGTCCAGGTACTCGGATTGCTTTTTGCCAGTCTCACCGTAGATGCAAATCCGCTTCCTGCCATATCAAATATGCTCTTTTCATCCTTTTCGATCTCCAATACCGTTTTGCCCAGCATGAAGGAACTGATATGTGAAAGATGAGATACATAGGCAATATGCATGTCGTGCTGTTCAGGGGAATCCATAAAGACATTCCTCATTTTTAAGCTTTCAAAAATTTTAAAGGCCTTTTGCAGGATCTCTTTATCTGTTAAATGCTGCTCACAAATGATATTTACCTTCCCTTCAAAGAGGTTGTATATTGCTGCTTCCGGACCTGAAAACTCAGTACCTGCAATAGGATGCAGGGCCACAAAATTCTTTCTTTTAGGATGATTTTTTACAGCTTCGCATACGGCGAACTTGGTGGATCCCACATCAAATACCAGTGTTTTATCATCAATCAGATCCAAAACCTCCAGAGCAATTTTAGGAATGGCATTCACCGGTGCAGCGAGGATCACCGTATCAACCTCCTTTACAATTTCCATGCCTGCTTTTTCAAAAATGATTCCCAGGTCAAGGGCTTTCTGCAGGTGATCCGGATTGGTATCTAATCCGTAAATGGTAGCCCAGGTAATCTTTTTAAGCTCGAGCGCAAGAGAGCCTCCAATCAATCCTATACCGATAACCGCGATCTTTTTCATGCCAACCTGTTTAAAACAATTTCAATTTTCTCTTCCGGAACACATAAAGAGAACCGCACATAACCTTGCCCTGCACTACCGAAAACTGTACCCGGGGTTATAAACACATCGTGTTTATACAACAGTTCATCGGTTATCTCCCCGGCATTTCTTCCCCCTGGTACTTTTGCCCAAACAAACATACCTACACCCGATTTGTTATACGTGCAATGCAGTTGGTCACAAATTTTCCAAACCAGGTCCCTCCTTTTTTTATAGGTTGCATTCATGTCTGCGATCCATTCATAGGGGAGTTTTAAAGCCGCAACAGCCCCTTTTTGAATGCCGTAGAACATACCAGAATCCATATTGCTTTTTACCTGAAGTATACTCTTCAGAATTTCGCTGTCACCAACTGCCATTCCAACACGCCAGCCCGCAATATTAAACGTTTTGCTCAGAGAATTCAATTCAATGGCCGTTTCTTTCGCTCCCGGATATTTTAAAATACTGAAATAGTCCTCATTTAAAATAAAACTGTAGGGATTGTCATTAACCAATAAAATCCGGTGTCTTTTTGCAAAATCGATCAGTGATTTAAACAATTGCTCAGACCCGTTCGTACCTGTAGGCATATGCGGATAGTTTACCCACATGATCTTTACTTTTGACAGATCTGAACCTTCAAGTCCCTTCAAATCCGGCTGCCAGTTATTTTCTTCTTTCAGATCGTAATACACAGGAACTGCCTCAACCAAATTGGTTACGGAAGCATAGGTTGGGTATCCGGGATTCGGGATCAATACCTCATCTCCTGGATTTAAAAATGCCATGGAAATATGCAAAATACCTTCCTTACTCCCCATCAAAGGCAATATCTCATTTTCGGGATTCAGACTCACCCCGTAATATCTTTTATAGAAATCGGCCATGCCTGATCTCAGTTCAGGCAGTCCCTGATAGCTTTGATAGCCGTGCACCTGTTGTTGCCATGACGCCTGGGTTAAAGCTTCCAAAACTTCCTTTGGTGGGTTCAGGTCCGGACTGCCAATACCGAGATTGATAATGGGTCTGCCTTTGGCCATCAATTCCCTTACTTCCCTCAGTTTTACAGAGAAATAGTACTCTTCTACCTGTTTTAATCTGTTCGCTATCTCAAACATCACCTTTGCTGTTTTGCTGGTATTCACCCAGAATTTTTAAATGGACCACCTTTTTCTGAATAAGGTGCAGCGCATTTTCATATAATTTAAAATCATCGATCAGCAGATCTATAAAGAACGCATAAGTCCATTGTTTGTCAATAATGGGCATAGACTGTATCTTTGTAAGGCTGATCTCGTGCTTGGCCAAAATATCCAGTACCTCCGCCAGGCTCCCCGTTTTGTGTTTGGTTATAAATTTCAGGGAAGCTTTATTTAGTACTCCCCCCATTTTGCTTTCATGACAAGGCGTTTCCAAACCTTTTTTCAAGATAAAAAACCGTGTAGCATTGTTTTTTATCGTTTGAATATCATCTTCAATTATTGCCAGTTTATACATGCCTGCCGCCTGTTTGCTAGCGATAGCTGCTACATTATAAATTTGCTGCTCCTGAATTCGTTTTGCCACTTCCGCAGTATCCTTTTCTTCGATAAGTTTTATATCTGGGTAGTCCCGGAAGAATTTATTACATTGCAGAATTGCCATCGGGTGCGACCAAACTTCCTTGATATCCTGAATGGTTTGCCCTTGTAATGCCAGAAGGTGGTGGTGTATGGTGAGATACAATTCGCCCTCGATAGAAAGGTCGTACTCATCGATCAAGGCGTAATTCGGAAGTATAGCCCCTGCTATTGAATTTTCAATTGCCATAACAGCACTGTCGACTGCATTGTTCTTTAATAGTAAGGGTATTTCTGAAAAAGTCATACACTCGACAACGTCAATTTGTTCTCCAAAATATTTTCTTGCGACCAAATCGTGAAAAGACCCTTTTATCCCCTGAATAGCTACTTTCATACTTGCATAAATCCAAAAAAAAAATCCCGAACCATTTCGAGACTTTTTATATTATTCTAATTTATATTTATCACAATAAAGTCCCGCTCTTATTTTTTAAAATAAAAGTAAAAATAAAAACGGGTAAAATAATTGTTCAAAATGTTCATACGGTTTGTAATGCGATGGCAAAGCTAAAAATAATTTTTACAAAACCAAATTTTTATGAAGAATATTAACATTATGAATGAATTTAATCATGGAACCTTTCCTTTTTTTTTATAAAATATTCATGCTTTTCTTACATTTATTATCTTTACTGTTAAAACAGAACCTGATGAAAAAATACCTGCTCCTTTTTGTATTGTTTTCTGAACTTACTTTTGGCCAAAATCTGCGTTTTGATGTCATGTACAAATGGGATTTGCCTCTTGGAAGAAATAGCGATCCAACTATAGAATTAAAGGAACCATTAAGGGTAGAGTTCAAGGGCAAGCAGTTAAAAATGTATTATCCAGGCAGTAATAAATACTACTTTGAAACCCTGGAAATCCCTATTGATGGGGTTACCGAAATAAAAGATGGTAAAAAGATCTATTATTTGCTTGCCTATGAAAAGGACGGATTTATAAGTTATATTAGAATAGCAAAGGATTATGACCCCAATTATGGCGATTTGTATGGCATAGAAATACCCAAAATGGAAAAGGGAGTGATTGTAGGATATGAAACCTTTTATTAGAAGCGATACACATTCCAGGTATTTCATTCATTTAAAAAGTGAAAATAAGTCCTATACCAACTTATAAAATTGATATTATCCAAACCGAATCGATTTAGAGAAACGACCAAGAAGAAAAAGACCTGTTAGCACTATCTACAGACCATCAACAAACAGACTGAAGCTATTTTACTGTCAGTTCATAGGTTCTCTTCGCTGTCTCTCTACATAATCCAAGCGCTTCATCATCCAGGGTTACCTCAACGGTCAATTCAAAACCAATTGTTCCGGCTTCTTCAGGAACCCCATTGATGACAAACTTGTTACCTTCTGTATAGAACTGTAGTCCTTTTTGAAGCTTCCCGGTAATGAAGAAGTCATACATGTAATAATCATCATTGGGGTCATTTTTCACATTGGCTGAGATCGTTTCGTAATAATTTCTTCCAACCGTCCCAATTCTAAGGGTTTTGCTTTCCAGTTTTACATCTTTAATGGAACATTCAACAGCCGAATTAATGATATCCTCACAACCCGAAAACGTCAATAAGAACACTACCGATAATAAAATTTTTGATCCCATTGCATTAATCTTTTACAAACATCATACTAAAGGTACTCTAAAATCGGGAAAGAACCAAAGAATCCTTTATTGAATAAGTCTGGTGTGCTCGTATGAAGAACAATTTATAAATGAGGCAAGGATTTCAATAATTGCCTTTTTATTTTTGACTAAGCCAATTTTCTCGTTTTTGTAATTGTTGTGTTTTTCTTTTGTAAATTTGCACCGAATATTCTTAGGGGTGCTGGTTGTAATAAACCTGCTGAGATGATACCCATTGAACCTGAACAGGTAATGCTGTTAAGGGAAATGATTTCTGCAAAAATTTTTCACCCTTTTGAGATTCTATTTCAGATCTGTTCCAAAAAAGGGAAAAATGAAAAAATTATATGTCTGTCTTTTATTAATACTACCCTTGATCCTCTGGTCACAAGAGGCTGTTGTTTTACAGGATACCGTGAAGCTCGATGAGATCCTTCTCAAATCTGTCAGGGTAAAAGAAAATGGCACTTTTACGCAATCGACTGTGACAAAAAAAGAGATCGAGAAAAGAAATCTGGGGCAGGACATTCCGATTCTTCTCAACTATTTGCCCTCTGTTGTTTCTACCAGCGATGCCGGAGCGGGTATTGGTTATACCGGAATCCGGGTGAGGGGAAGCGACGCTACGCGTGTAAATGTTACGATTAACGGTATCCCCTACAATGATGCGGAATCACAGGGCACTTTTTGGGTAAACCTGCCGGATTTTGCTTCCTCGGTTGAAAATATGCAGTTACAAAGAGGAGTGGGAACCTCAACCAATGGATCGGGAGCTTTTGGAGCCAGTTTGAATATCCTGACAGAATCCATAGCACAAACTGCCTTTGCCGAAATAAACAGCAGTTTTGGCTCATACAATACTTTTAAAAATAATGTCAAATTCTCAACGGGATTATTGAAAGATCATTTCGAGCTTTCAGGAAGATTTTCTCTGATCAAATCAGATGGCTATATAGACAGGGCAAGTTCCGATCTAAAATCCTATTTTCTCCAGACAGCCTACAAAAATGAAAAAACGCTTATCAAAGCACTGGCCTTTGGCGGACATGAAGTTACTTACCAGGCCTGGTATGGTATAGATGCGGGAACTTTAAAAACCGACCGACGATTTAATTTTGCGGGAATCTACACCGATGACGATGGCGAGACCCGTTTTTATGAAAATGAAGTTGATGATTACAAACAAGACCATATCCAGCTGCACTGGAGCCAAAGGATCAATAATTACTGGAGTACCAGTCTGGGACTCAATTATACCCTCGGAAAAGGTTTTTTTGAACAATACAAAGAAGATGAAGATCTTGAAGAATACGGCTTAAATCCTTCGAACGACAACGATACTGACCCTTCCGTTACAGACCTGGTCAGGAGAAGGTGGCTCGACAATGATTTTTATGTATTGAACGCCCTGGCCAATTATTCCAAAGCCGGTCTGGATCTGGTGTTTGGCGGTTCTTACAGCCTGTATGACGGTGATCATTTCGGAGAAGTCATCTGGACCCAAACAACCGGCAACTTTGAAGTCCCTGCGGAATATTACAATGGAAACGGTACGAAAAAAGACCTCAGCTTCTTTGCTAAAGCTACGTATTCAATTAATGAGCAATGGTCTGTGTTTGGCGACCTGCAGGAACGGTTTGTGCACTACAGCACCTCCGGCCTTACTTCTGATCAGGTTCCGCTTGCAGTAGACGAGTCCTATGCCTTTTTTAATCCAAAAATCGGGACTACCTTTAAAATAGACCAGAGCCAAAACATCTATTTTTCTTATGCCCGTGCCAACAGGGAACCGAACAGAAATGACTTCGAAAACGGGATAACAAAACCTGAATCCTTGAACGATATTGAACTGGGATGGAGATTTTCCAATCAAAAAACCAAAATAAATGCCAATCTCTTCTATATGGCCTATAAAGACCAGCTCGTTTTAACAGGTGAACTGGATGATGTGGGAAATCCGGTCAGAGCGACCAGCGGGGAGAGCTATCGGTTCGGACTTGAACTTGACGCCAGTATTCCATTCCTTCAGAAATGGATGCTAATGCCAAACCTCGCATTAAGTACCAATAAAAATACCAATTTCACAACTTATGCCGGAGGCGAACTGGTCTCCCTTGGAAAAACAGACATTGCCTTCTCACCAGAAATCGTAGCCTCGAACATGATCGTTTTTCAGCCAAACAATAAGTTATCCCTGGGACTTCTGTCTAAATACGTAGGTCAACAGTATATGGGAAACATCGACAGCGAGGCCTCAAAACTGGACAGTTACTTTGTGCATGACTTCAATGCATCATACCAGCTCGGGAATGCCTGGATCTTTGAATCGCTCGCTTTTAACCTGCTTGTGAACAATATTTTTGATGTTGAATATGTTTCAAACGGGTATTTTTATACCTATGATGATACCTGGTCGGTACCGGGCGAAATAACAACAATTGAAACTCCGGGTTATTATCCTCAGGCTGAGATCAATTTTCTGTTTGGAATTACGCTAAAATTTTAGTCAGGAAAATTTGGTAAAAATCAACTACACCTCGATCCCCTTCATCATTTTATTCCAGTAAAGGTAGGGTAACATGTATTTTTTAAGGATCCAAAGGCGCCAGTGCTCCTGAGAGGAATCGTCAATAAACAACTGGGATTTAAGTTTCGGATCCGGTTTGAACTCTTTGCTGTAGTCAAACTCAGCCAGAACCATTTTGCCATATCCGGTTACCAGCGGACAGGAAGAATACCCGTCGTAAAATTTACCGCTTATTTGTTTGTTTTTAAGCATCTCCAAAACATTTGCCACAACAACAGGAACCTGTTTTCTGATGGCTGCACCTGTTTTGGCGGTAGGTAATTGCGCCACATCGCCCAAACCAAAAATATTTGCGTATTTGGTGTGCTGCATGGTCCTGTCATTCACAGATAACCAACCATCAGCAGTGGCAAGCACTGAATTTGCAATAAATTTTGGCGAGGCCTGAGGTGGTGCCAGGTGCATCATATCAAAATGGATCCCAAATAAATTGCCATCAACAGTGGTACTGACATGCTTGTAATTATACTGAATTTCCCTGTCGATGGTTTTTGTATCATCATCTGACATAACAACGCAGCCACCGGCAGTTATATTTCTTTCCAATTCATACCAGGCAATTTTTTTCTCTGAATCTACTTTGACCAGCTTATGAAAAAACCGGATGTTGATGTCCTTTCGGTCAACAACTTTCATCAGGGTATCTGCTATTCTTTTTACTGCAAAAATGACCCCTCCCGGAAGGGCAAAAACTATATCTGTTTGGTTCCTGATACCTGTCTTCCTAAAATGGTCATCGGCCAGGTACATGATTTTTTGAGGTGCACCCCCGCATTTGATAGGTGTTGAGGGCATTGAGAATAAGGCAGTGCCTCCTTTAAAATTCTTCAATACTTCCCAGGTATATTCCGGATCGGTATAGTTGCTGCATACAATGCCTTTCTCCATGGCTTCTTTCAAACCACCTACCAGTTCAGGAGCCATTCGAAGGCCCGGACAAACAACCAGCACATCATAGCTGTACTCTTTTCCCTCAGCCGT